>JBQTIE010000036.1:0-19818 GCA_052389315.1 Acidobacteriota bacterium | reverse complement strand
CTCCCTCGAGGCGCTGTTCGATCTGCCAGGCGGCGATCCGCGCGCCGCGGCGGTCTTTGCGCATCCCCACCCGCTGCACGGCGGGACCATGCACACCAAGGCGGTGTACCAGGCGGCGAAGGCTCTGGTCGTCATCGACGGAGCCGATCACCTGTTCGACAGCCGCACGTCGGAAGTCGGCGACGCGGTCGAAGATCTGCTCGCCGACGGCGTCGCCAAGCCCGCCGACGAGCCGAAGGAGTAATCAGATGCAGGATGCAGTCATCGTATCGGCCGTGCGCACGGCGGTCGGCAAGGCCCCGAAAGGGACGCTCAGCGTGGTCAGGCCCGACGAGCTGGCGGCGGTGGTGATCCGCGAAGCACTGCAGCGCGCACCGGGCCTTTTGCCCGCGGACATCGACGACGTGATCCTGGGATGCGCCATGCCGGAGGGCGAGCAGGGATTGAACGTGGCCCGCATCGCGAGCCTGCGCGCAGGCGTTCCCATCGAGGCCTCCGCGGTCACCGTCAACCGGTTTTGCTCGTCCGGGCTTCAAGCCATCGCCTATGGAGCCGAGCGCATCATGCTGGGCCAGGCGAGCGTCGTCGTCGCGGGGGGCACCGAGTCGATGAGCATGGTGCCGATGGGCGGCAACAAGGTGTCGCCGAATCCCGCTCTCGTGGACGCCTACCCGGACGTGTACTTGAGTACCGGGCTCGTAGCCGAGAATCATGCGCGCCTGTCGAGGATCTCGCGCGAGGCGCAGGACGCCTTCGCGCTGCGCAGCCATCAGCGCGCCCTCGCGGCCATCGACGCCGGTCGATTCAAGGACGAGATCGTGCCGCTCACCGTGACGACCGTCGCGGGAGGCCACGGTCAGGCGCACGCGCCTGGGCGGCCCGCCGGCCTCGCAACGAACAGCCGGACGTTCGACACCGATGAAGGGCCGCGTCGCGACACCTCGGCGGAAGCGCTGGGGAAGCTGAAGGCGGCCTTTCACGTGACGGGCACGGTCACGGCGGGGAATTCGTCCCAGACGAGCGACGGGGCCGCAGCGGTCATCCTGACGTCGCGTACCTATGCCGACACTCACGGCCTCACGCCGCTCGCACGGTTCGTCGCGTTTGCGACGGCGGGGGTCGCCCCGGAGTTGTTCGGTGTCGGCCCCGTGCCGGCGATCCGCAAGGTCCTTCAGCGGGTGAGCCTCACGCTGGATCAGATCGATCTCATCGAGCTGAACGAGGCGTTTGCCGCGCAGGTGCTGGCCTGCCTGGCCGAGCTTCCGATCGATGCGGAACGGCTGAATGTCAATGGCGGCGCCATCGCCCTGGGCCACCCGCTCGGGTGCACAGGCGCGAAGCTGACCACGACGCTGGTTCACGAAATGCGGAGGCGAGGCAGCCGCTACGGCCTGGTCACCATGTGCGTGGGTGGCGGCATGGGTGCCGCAGGCCTCATTGAGCGACTGTAAGCGCGACCATCACAGAAGGATAGACTGAGGACCCTATGGCGACCATCACTGAACGAACGACGCGCGGCGGCGCATGGTTGGTCGACGAGACCGACCCCTCCAGCGTGATGACCCCTGAACAGCTGACCGAAGAGCATCGCCTGATTGGCCGGACGGCTGCCGAGTTCGTGGATCAGGAGGTGATCCCGGCCATCGATCGGCTCGAGGAGAAGGACTGGGCACTCAACCGGGAGCTGGTCGAGAAGTGCGGCGCGCTCGGTCTGTTCGGGACCAACCTGCCCGAGGCGTACGGCGGCGTCGGGCTCGACAAGATTTCGACGTTGGTCGTGTCCGAGCAACTGTCGCGCTACTCTTCCTTCGGGACCACGTTCGGCGCCCATGCCAACCTCACCATTCTGCCCATCTTCATGTTCGGCACCGAGGCGCAGAAGCAGAAGTACCTGCCGGATCTGGTGACGGGACGCAAGGTCGGCGCCTATTGTCTGAGCGAGTCGGGCTCCGGATCCGATTCACTTGGGGCCAAGACCCGGGCCATCGGCCAGCCGGACGGCAGCTACCTGCTGTCGGGCGAGAAGATGTGGATCAGCAACGGCGGGTTCGCGGACGTCTTCGTCATCTTTGCGAAAGTGGATGGGCAGCACTTCACCGCGTTCATCGTCGAGCGCGGCTGGCCCGGAGTGTCGAGCGGCAAGGAAGAGCACAAGATGGGCCTGCACGGCTCCTCGACCACGCCAATCATCCTGCAGGAGGTCAAGGTGCCGGCCGACGCGGTGCTGGGTGAGGTCGGCAAGGGGCACAAGGTGGCATTCAACGTGCTGAACTTCGGGCGCTTCAAGCTCGGCGCCATGTGTTCGGGCGGTGCGCGTGCGTCCATCGGCGAATCGGTCCGCTACGCGAAGACCCGGAAGCAGTTTGGCGTCCCGATTGCGAGCTTTGGCGCCATCAAGCACAAGCTCGGCGAGATGACGGCACGGCAGTACGCGCTCGAAAGCATGTTGTATCGGACCGCCGGCCTGATCGACGCGATGGTCAACGCCAGCGGGGAGCGGCGCGGGGACGGGGCTCCGATGCTGCAGGCGCTCGAGGAGTTCGCCGTCGAGGCATCGATTGCCAAGGTCCTGGGCAGCGAGGTGGTGGATTACATCGTCGACGAGAACGTGCAGATCCACGGCGGCAACGGGTTCGTTCGAGACTATCCGGCGGAGAAGCACTATCGCGACGCGCGCGTGAACCGTATTTTCGAGGGCACCAACGAGATCAACCGGCTGCTCATTCCCGGGATGATCCTCAAGAAGGCCCAACGCGGTGACTTGCCGTTGATTGCCGCGGCGCGCCAGCTCCAGGACGAGCTGATGAGCCCCACCCTGTCGATGCCGGAGGAGCAAGGCGGCCCCCTCGATGAGGAGATCCGGGCGGTCGCCTCGTTCAAGAAGATCGTGCTCCTGGTCGCCGGCACGGCGATGCAGCGGTTTGGCGAGAAGCTCCAGGAGGAACAGGAGGTGGCGACCGAGCTGGCCGATATCCTGATCGACACCTACGCCAGCGAGAGCGCGCTACTCCGTGCACGGCGCGCGACGGCCGATGACGTCGCCACCGCCGAGCTGCAGGTCGACGCCGCGAAGGTCTACATCCACGAGGGGGCCGGACGCATCGAGCTGGCGGCCCGGCGGGCGCTCGCCGCGATGGCCGAGGGCGACGTGCTGCGGACCACACTGGCCGCCCTGCGGCGCCTGCTGAAAATCGTCCCGGCCAACACCGTGGCCCTCCGCCGGCGTCTCGCGGACGCGTCGGTGGACAAGGGAGGCTACCTGTTCTACTGACCGCCCGTGGCGCAGACGAGGAATATGCGATCCTAGACTGGTGAGCGCTCTCAGGTCGCGCATCGGCCTCGTCTGTCCCCTACCGACCCGGCAACGCTCGATCGTCGGCCTGCTGACCGTCTCGCTCGTGGCGGTGGCGGCCTGCTCGCCTCCGCCCGAGGACTACGTGGCGACCCTCGCGGCCGAGCGAGCCAGGAAGGACGAGATGTTTCGGAGCGGCGGGGAAGAATCGCCCGTTCTGCCGAAAGACATCGCGACCTTCCTTCCGCTCTCGTACTTCCCGATCGACGAGGCCTATGTCGTCCCGGCGCAACTCGAGCCGGCCGCCGAACGTGTGCGCGCCGTCATGCCGACGTCGACGGGGAAACTGCGGGACATGACGCACGTCGGGGCGCTGGTGTTCATGCTCAAGGGTCAGCCGCTGAGGCTCGCGGCCTTTCTCGAGGACGGCTCGCGTAGCCTCTTCGTCCCGTTCTCCGATCTGACGAGCGGCACCGAGACGTATCAGGCCGGGCGCTACATGAACCTCGATCCGACGCCCACCGGCATCTACATCGTCGACTTCAACATCGCCTATCACCCGTACTGTTACTACAATCCCGCCTACGACTGTCCGTTTCCTCCCGCTGAGAACCGGTTGACGATGCCGATTCGCGCGGGGGAGCGCCTGCGCATGGCCGACGCCACGGTGACGCGATGACCGGTGCGCTCGCCGCCATCGTCTTCGACTTCGACGGCGTCATCGCCGACAGCGAGCGGCTGCATCTGCGCAGCTATCAGGACATTCTGGCCGCTCGCGGCCTCACGATGGAGGACGAGGTCTATTACGCGGAGTACCTCGGGTACGACGACGCCGGCGTCTTCCGAACCTATGCACGCACCCACGAGCTTCCGTGGGGTGATCAGACGATCGCCGAGCTCATTGGCCAGAAGGGCGCACGGTTCGAGGTGCTGTCGTCGGAGGGCGAGATGCTGTTTGCCGGCGCCGAGCGGTTCATCCGCGACGCGGCGGCGAGAGTACCGCTGGCCATCGCCTCGGGCGCGCTCACCTACGAGATCGAGGAGGTTCTGGAGCGTGCCGCGCTTCGGCCGCTGTTTGCCGCAATCGTCGGCGCCGATCAGACGCGCCGGAGCAAACCCTCACCGGACCCCTACCTCGAGGCGGTCTCCCGGTTGAGGGCCACCGGCGTCGTGCTGGACGCGCACCGAACGGTCGCGATCGAGGATTCGCGGTGGGACCTGGTCTCGGCACGCACGGCCGGGCTGCGCACGGTGGCCGTGACCACTACCTACACCGCAAGCGAGCTCGCCGGCGATGCCGAACTCGTCGTCTCGGGCCTGCACGCACTGACCGTGGAGGCCCTCGAGGCGCTCTGCGCCTCGCCAGCGGCGCGCCCGAGCGGCGAACCCCTTCAGCCAGGTGTGCGATGAACGCCGGGTCTCGCTCGCTCGCGGCTCAACTCGTGGACGCGGCCGACCGCCCAGGCCCCGATCTGGCCGCGCCGGCCTTTCTCGTCGCGCGGGTGGAATACCCGTACGTCGATCCCGGTCCGTACCTGGACCACCTCGAAGCGATGGGCGACGCGGCTTCTCGCCGGATCGCAGCCGACCCTGGCCACGACGGACCGCTCGGCGCACGCGTGGATGCGATGAACCGCTATCTGTTCGGGGAGCTCGGATTCACGGGCAACCGCGATCAGTACGACGATCCGAGGAACAGCTGTTTGAACGACGTGTTGGACCGGCGGACCGGCATCCCGATCACGCTGGCGCTGATCTACATCGAAGTGGCGCGACGAGCCGGCCTGCGCGTCGAGGGCGTGAATTTTCCGGGGCACTTCCTGGTCCGCGCGCTCCACGACCTGCACACCGACGATCCGGACGAGGGCCTCATCGTCGATCCGTTCCACGGTGGCGCGATCCTCGATGAGCAGGACTGCCGCCTCCTGTTGCAGCGGCATCTGGGCGAGGAAGCCGCCTGGGAGCCGGCGCTGCTGGCGCGGGCCACGCGCCGCCAGATTCTCGTGCGGATGCTCTTGAACCTGAAGCGGCTCTATGTGCGTTGGCGGTCCTTTCCGCAGGCGCGCGCCGTGACGGAGCTGCTGTTGGCTTTGACTCCGACCTCTCTGAGCGAGCTGCGGGACCGCGGGCTCCTCGCCTACCACATGAACGACTTCCCGGCCGCCCTGCGCGATCTCGAGGAATACCTGCGGCACGCCAAACCGGCCGACAACGACGAGGAGCAGCGGAAGGAGAACGAGCAGGTGTGGGAACACGTCAAGGCGCTGCGGCGCCGCGTCGCCGCCCTCAACTGACCTCGTGCCCACCTCTGGGTCTCACGCGCGCGGCAACGACCCGATCTCGTCGTAAAGGTAGGCCGACGCGATGATGCCATTGTGGAAGTTGCCCAGGTCCAGCTTCTCGTCCGGCGCGTGGGCGTTCTCATCGGGTAGGCCGACGCCGAAGAGCACGCATGGCAGCCCGAGTTCCTTTTGAAACGTTGCCACGACGGGTATGGATCCACCTTCTCGATTGAAGACCGGCCGTTGGCCAAAGCCGCGCTCGATGGCGCGGCCCGCCGCCTGCACGAAGCGGTTGTCGAATGCGGTCATCCACGGCTTGCCGCCGTGCATCCGGGTGATGGCCAGCTCCACGCTCCTGGGCGTCACCTTTTTCAGGTAGGCCTCGAACAAGTCGCCGATCTTCTTCGGATCCTGGTTGGGCACCAGCCGCATGCTGACCTTCGCCATCGCGACCGCCGGAATCACCGTCTTGGCGCCGTCGCCGGTGAAGCCCGCGAGCAGCCCGTTGACGTCGAAGGTCGGGCGCGCCCAGATGCGCTCCAGCGTGGAATAGCCGCTCTCGCCAGACAGTCGAGGCGCGCCGAGGTCCTGCCGGTACTTCTTCTCGTTGAACGGCAGGCGCGCGAACTCCTCCCGCTCCTCGGGCCTCAGCGGCTCGACGTCGTCGTAGAAGCCGGGAATCTTGATGTGGCCGGCGCGATCCTTCATCTGCGCCAGCACCTGCGCCAGCACGGTGGCCGGGTTGGCGACGGCGCCGCCAAAGGAACCGGAATGAAGGTCCGATTTGCTCCCGCGCAGGTCGATCTGGAAATACACGAGGCCACGCAGACCGTAGCAGATGGACGGCACGCCGCGGTCGAACATGGGCGAATCGCTGATGACCACGACGTCGGCCGACAGCCGTTCCTTGTTGGCGTTGACGAAGTGGTCGAGGTTCGCGCTTCCGACTTCCTCCTCGCCTTCGATGAGGAACTTCATGTTGACTGGGAGGCGCGCCTGTTGCTTGAGGTGAGCTTCGACCGCCTTGAAGTGCATGAACACCTGGCCCTTGTCGTCCACGGCGCCACGGGCGTAGAGCTCGCCGTCACGAACCGTGGCCTCGAAGGGCGGCGAGGTCCAGAGGTGCAGCGGATCCACGGGCTGCACGTCGTAATGACCGTAAAAAAGGATGGTGGGCGCGCCGGCGGCGCCGGTCCACTCCCCGTAGACGACCGGATGCCCGGGCGTGGATTCGAGGCGGACACCGTCGAGTCCGACGCGGCGCATCTGCTCTGCGGTCCACTCGGCGCAGCGTCGCACGTCGTCTTTGTGCTGTGGCAGCGCGCTGATGCTTGGAATCGCGAGGAACTCGGTCAGCTCCTCGACGTATCGGTCGCGGTTCAGGTTGATGAAGTCGACAATGTTGTCCATGACTCCGGCGGATCCTTGGCCGCCGCACTCGTAGGATACTCGACCGCGACCCTCGTGCCCCGCTCCGCAAGGCGAGCGAGCCGTCCTGCCGCGAGGACCCGACTCGGTGAGTCAAGCCTTGGGGGGGCCGGGCGGCTCGTGATCGGCGACCCACTCGTCGCCGACGCGCCGCGCGATGCCTTCGTGTTCGAGCTTGATCAGATGCGCCAGGACGCTCTCCCGCGCAAACCGTACCAGGGCGGGTGCCAGGCCTGTGTACACCCGGCCCACAATCGCATCCACCGTGTCCACGCCCTCCTTCAGCGCCGACAGGACCTGCCCTTCCCGCTCGTGTCGATGCTGGATGTAGCGGCGGATGGCATCGGCCGGCTCGTCGATCGCCGGGCCATGCGCGGGAAGGAGCTTCGCCGGCGAGAGATCGAGAATCCGTCCGAGCGACGCCAGGTAGGCTGCCAGGCTGCCGCCTGAACTCGCAGGAATCACGACGGTCGTGCCTGCCACGACGAGGTCGCCGGAAAACAACGTGCGCGACTCCGCGTGCCAGAATGCCACATGGTCCGGGGCGTGTCCCGGGGTGTGCACGACCTGCAGCACATCATCACCGGCCTCGAGCACCTGGCCGTCGGCCAGCCCGTGCCACGCGACGGCGTAGCGCTCGTCGTGATCCGGCCACGCGTATTTCGAGAATCGGGTCTGTGGCCAGCGCGTCCCAATCGCCGTGACGCCCGAGACGTGATCGCTGTGCCCATGACTGACGAGCACGTGTGCCGGGCCGTCGGCTCGAGCGCGCGCGAGGGCATCCAGGTGCTCGGGATTCCCGACGCCGGCGTCGATCAAGACTGGATGCCTGCCGGGAAGAAAGTACGTCCAGTTGCCCGATCCAGTGAACGGACCTGGGTTGGCGGCATGGAGGGAGACGACCATTCGATCACGGTGAGCCCCGCCGGGGCCCTGGCTACACGCCTCACGTGCCGCCGAATCCGACCGTGACGCGGTCGCCGTCCACGATGACCGGCACCAGCCGCCTGCCGCCGGTCAGCTGCAGCATCTGGGTGAGCGCGGACGGATCCTTCTTCACATTGACATACGAGACGCGAATTCCGCGTGCCTCGTGATCTTCACGGGCCGCCACCGTGTAGGGGCAGCTGTCCTTGCCGTAGATGACGACGGAATCGCTCATACGTCTACAGTACCACCGGCCTGCATGCGGGGGGTCACGGATTCCAGCCTCGACCACGCGCGCTTGACGCCCACCAGCGCGAGCAGCAGGGCCGTCGTCATCAGCAGAGCGGCGCTGAAGAAGGGCGTGGCAATGCTCACGCGGTCGAACAGATAGCCGCCCCACGCGGGCCCGGCAATACGGCCGGCGGCAGACAGCGATTGCGCCAGGCCGAGCACGCCGCCCTGTTCGTCTTCGTCCGACAGACGTGAGACGGCCGACGTCAGCGACGGATTGTTCAGCCCCATACCGACCGCGAGGGTGCCGCACACCGCGAAGAGGGCGAGGGTCGTCTCCGCCGCCGGGACGAGCAAGAGGCCGAGGCCAATCACGCCGATCGCCAGCGGGATGACCCGGTGTTCCCCTAACCACGAGACCATCCGACCGACGATGAGACCGTTGGTCGTGGCGAGCACCACGCCGATGAACGCGAACACATAGCCGATGGTCTCCGCGGTATAACCAAAGCGCCGTTCGGCGAAGAGCGCGAAGGTCGCTTCGAAGCCAGAGAAGGAGACCGCCACGAGGAAGAACACGACAATCAGGGGTGCCAGGCCAGGATTGCGGCCGGCTCGCCGCAAGAGCTCGAGACGACCGAGGGAGCGCGACGTGACCGAAGCCTTGCGAGACTCTGGCAGGAAGAACACGGCAGCCGCGAAGTTGGCCAGGCAGAGGCCCGCCGCACACCACATCGGCGTGGCGGCGCCGAAGCGGGCCAGCACGCCGCCAATCGCCGGGCCGAAGATGAAGCCGAGGCCGAAGGCGGCGCCGATCAGCCCCATCCCCCTGGCGCGGTTCTCGGGCGTCGTGATGTCAGCGATATAGGCTTGAGCCGTCGGAATGTTCCCGCCGGCCATCCCGGCCAGGATGCGCGCCGCGAACACGAGCGCGAGGGAGTTGGCCAATGCCAGCGCGATATAGGCGACGCCCGACGCGAACAGCCCGAGAAGGATGATCGGACGCCGGCCGATGCGATCCGACCATCGGCCGCACACCGGTGCGACCAGGAACTGCATCAGGGAAAACACGGTGCCGAGCAAGCCCACCGCGAAGCCCGTGGCACCGAACGACTCCGCGTAGAAGGGGAGCAACGGGATGATGATCCCGAAGCCCAGTAGATCGATGAAGACGGTCACGAAGATGATGGCGAGCGGCGTCACTGGGCAGCGGCGGGCGGGTTGCTCCGCGATCGGCGGTCGAGCCAGTAAGACAGCCCGAAGTAATAGATCGGAAACGCGAGGGAGATTTGAATCCAGGGCCCGTCAGTGGCCGGCAGACGCCACGTGATCCACAGCAGCAGGGCCGCCCAGACCCCCGCCAGCGTATTGGTGACCGCGCCGAGCGTACGGGTCCTCGACGGGTACACATAGCGGATCGGCACAAACACCAGCACGGCAAATGCCATCAGGACGACCGCGTTCACGGGCGCGGGCAACTGCAGGAGATAGAGATACAGCGCCACGAGATTCCAATACGACGGGAAGCCGGTGAAGAAATAGTCCGATGTCTGGATCTTCGCGGCGCTCTGGCTGAACCCGTAGGCACTGGACAACAGGACGGCGGCCCCGGTCACGAAGGCGGCCGACGGCGGCAGGAGATCCGCGTGGATCACCAGAACGACGGGAATGAAGACATAGGTGAGATAGTCGATGATGTCGTCGAGTCTGGCTCCATCCACGTTGGGCAGACGCTGCTTCACGCGCAAGGCGCGAGCCAGAATTCCGTCGGTCGCATCGATGAAGAGCTGAACGCCGAGCCAGAGGAATGCCGCGCGGTAGTCTGCGCCGATCACCGCCAGCGTGGCGGCGAGGGCCACCACGGCCCCGAGGGCTGTGTAGATATGAGCGATCCAGGGTACCAAGGTCACGGGCCGATGACCTCCTGCCCGAGAGTGCTGGTCGAGCGCTGACCGTCTGGGGGCCGCCGACGGCTGGTGGCCATTCGGTCAGTCGTCTTCCCGGGGCGCGTGATAGCGGGAATACTCCTCCAGGTAGCTGAGCGACTCGAGGGACCGCATCCGATCGAAGAACAGCACGCCGTCCAGATGGTCCGTCTCGTGCTGAATCACGCGCGCGGGAAAGTCCTTGGCCGCGAGCTCGAACGGCTTGCCCTGCCGATCGAGGGCACGCACGAGGATTTCCGCCGCCCGCGGGACCATCCCACGAATGTCGGGAATGCTCAGACACCCCTCCCATCCCTCGACGATGCGATCACCCGTGACCGTGATCTCCGGATTGATCAACGCGACGGCATCGCCTTCGCCTCGACCCTCGACGTCGAGGTGGGCCACGAACACCCGGAGACTTTCGTGCACCTGGGGCGCCGCCAGCCCGATGCCGGAATACTCGTGCATGGTGTCGATGAGGTCGTCGATGAACTGCTGGAGCGCGGTGCTCTTCAGTTCCTGCCCGTCCACGGCTCTCGCCTTCTGCCGCAGGACGGGGTGGCCCATGCGGGCCACCTTGAGAATCGACATGACGTGATCTTATACCGCTCGATGCCCTGGTCCCGCGTGCGGCATCGTCCAAGTGATGTTATGGTCGCAGGCGATGCACCAGCTGACACCGCCATTCCGGTTCTGCCCCGCCTGCGGTCAGACGCTCGAGCCCCGCGTCCTCAAGCCCAGCGAGCCTAAACGCCTCGTCTGCACGGGCCTGGCTTGTGGTTTCATCTTCTATCTCGACCCCAAGCTCGCGGTGGGCACGATCATCCGCATGCCGGACGAGGGGCTCGTCCTCGTGCGGCGGGCGATCGAGCCCGGGTACGGCAAATGGGTGTTTCCCGGCGGATACGTGGACCGCGGCGAGGAGATCACGCTGGCGGCCATCCGGGAGGCGCGCGAGGAGTCCGGCCTCGACGTCCGCCTCGATCACCTCATCAACATCTATTCGTACGCCGGGCGGACGCCGGTTGTGGTGGTGTACGCCGCCACGTGGCTCGCCGGTGAACTGGCCGTCGATGACGAGGGGCTCGAGGCCCGAGCGTTCGCCCCAGACGCGATCCCGTGGGATGATCTGGCGTTTCGGAGTACGCGCGAGGCCTTGACCGATTACCTGGCCGAGACGCGTCGCGGGCGGACGGCTCCGCTGAGCGCCGATCGCCAGCCCCCGCCTGCGTAGAGAGGGGGAGACGACTCAGGCGATCGTCACGCCCTTGGCCAGGTACACGTCCTGGATGGCGTTGAGCAGCGCCACGCCTTCGGCGACCGGCCGCTGAAACGCCTTGCGGCCCGAGATGAGTCCCATCCCGCCGGCCCGCTTGTTGATGACGGCCGTCCTCACGGCTTCCCGCAAATCGCTTTCTCCAGACGAGGCGCCGCCCGAATTGATGAGTCCGGCACGGCCCATGTAACAGTTGATGAGCTGATATCGCGTCAGGTCGATGGGGTTGTCCGAGGTGAGCTCGGAATACACCGCCTTGTGCGTCTTGCCGAACTTGATCGCGGTGTAGCCGCCGTTGGTTTCGGGCAGCTTCTGCTTGATGATGTCGGCGCCAATGGTCACCCCGAGGTGATTGGCCTGCCCCGTCAGGTCCGCCGCCAGGTGGTAGTCAACTTCCTTGGTCTTGAACTCGGCGTTGCGCATGTAGCACCACAGCACGGTGAACATCCCGAGCTCGTGGGCCTGCTGGAACATCTCCGTGACTTCCTGAAGCTGACGCTTGGATTCCTCGGAGCCAAAGTAGATGGTCGCGCCGACGCCGAGAGCCCCCATGTCGAACGCCTGCTTGATGCTCGCGAAGCGAATCTGATCATAGGAGTTCGGATACGACAGGAATTCGTTGTGGTTGAACTTCAGGATGAAGGGAATCCGGTGGGCGTATTTGCGTGCCACCGACCCGAGCACGCCGAGCGTGGACGCCACGGCGTTGCACCCGCCGTTGACGGCGAGCGCCACGATGTTCTCCGGGTCGAAGTAAGCCGGATTGGGCGCAAACGACGCTCCCGCGGAATGCTCGATGCCCTGATCCACCGGCAGGATGGACACGTAGCCCGTGCCGGCCAGGCGCCCCGAATCGATCAGGTGCTGCAGGCCGCCCATCACCCGCGGTGATCGGTCGGACAGCGCCACGACACGGTCGACGAAATCAGGGCCTGGAAGGTGGAGCCGGTCCTTCGCGATGGTCCTGCACTGGTGGTGCAGCAGGGCCGCATCCTCTCCCATGAGTTCTTCGATAGAATCCAGACTGGCCGCGACCTTCGCCGTTCCGCTCAGTGAAGCCACGTTGACACTCCTGACCCGCCGATTCTACCACCCTCGAGCGAAGGCGGACGGCGGAGCGACGCGACGCGAGGGGCCATAGAGCACTCGCCCCGGACGCGCCGTGGTCATCTGCCCGTTCTCGAACACCACCTGGCCGTTGACGATCACGAGCGCCACGCCGTCGGCGTACGCATGGGGCTTTTCGAAAGTCGCCGTGTCTGCAACGCGCCCGGGGTCGAAAACCGCGAGGTCGGCTTTCAGCCCCTCCCGCACCACGCCGCGATCCGCCAGGCCCAACCGCTGCGCGGGGAACGCCGACATCTTCTGGACGGCCGATTCCAGTGTCAGCAGCTTCTTGTCTCGAACGTACACGCCGAGCACGCGCGCGAACGTACCGTAGCTGCGCGGGTGGGGATGGTTGCGGTTGAAGATCGGAATCTCGCCATCCGACCCGATCATGCTCGCCGGGTGAACCAGGATTCGTTGGAGGTCCTGTTCGTTGATCGCGTGGAAGATGCCCTGCGCGCCGCCCTGCTCGACGATCCAGAGCGTGGTCTCGGCGGCGTTGTCCAACGTTACCGGCAACCCGCGCTGCTCGGTGATCTGCGCGAGGTTCTTGCCCGCCAATGCCGGATCGAACTGACTGCTCGAGACCACGACATTCTTCGGGTCGCCGCCCCCGCGCTCATCGCGGATGATGGCCACGGTCGCAAACTTGATCTTCGCGCGGAGGTCCGCATTCTGCAGCCGCTTCAGGACGGCCTCGCGGCCTCCTTCCTGCGCCCAGGCAGGGAGCAAGGCCGCGCCAATGCTCGTCGCCGAGGCGGTGTAGGGATACACGTCGATGGTCGCGTCCACGCCTCGTGCCCTCGCGGCGTCGATCAGCCGCAAGGTCTCCGTGGATTGCCCCCAGTATTTCTTGCCGACCACCTTGTGGTGCGTCACCTGCGTCGGGAGGCCTCCCTGCTCACCGATGGCAATGGTCTCGCGCACGCTGTCGAGAACCTTCGACGCCTCGTCGCGCATGTGCGAGATGTAGATGCCGCCCATCTGGCCCGCGACCCGCGCGAGCTCGACGACTTCGGCGGTCGGCGTGAACGCTCCTGGCACGTAGAAGAGGCCCGAGCTGAGCCCCAGCGCACCGTCCTCCATCCCCTGCCGCACGAGCGTACGCATCTTGTCCAGTTCCGCTGGAGTTGCCGCCCGATCCACGTCGCCGATCACCGATGAACGGATCGATCCCTGCCCGATGAAGCTCGCGAAGTTGGGCGTGATGCGCGTGGCGGCGACCTGGGACAGGAACTTGCCCAGCGGCACCGGCGACCCGCCGTCGGGGCCTTCGATGAGCGTGGTCACACCTTGGCGGATGTAATTGTCGGCCGTCGGCACGTCGAAGATCCCACGCCGCGCATGCGTGTGGATATCGATGAAACCTGGCGCCACGACCTGCCCCCCGACCTCGACGACGCGCGAGGCGGCATCCGCGATGCGAGGTGCGATGCGGACGATGGTGTCGCCCTTGATGGCCACGTCGGCGCGGTACCACGGGCTGCCCGTGCCGTCCACCACGCGTCCGCCGCGAAGGATCAGGTCGTAGGAGGCCGGTTGCGCGGACATCCCAAGGGCGACGCCGCCGGAAAGCACGACCACTGCCAGAAACAGGCCGTTGCGCATGCCGGGACTATACCGGAAAGCCCTCTCTCCTTGCGGGAGCGGCGTCACCCTCGGGCGACGGGGGGTCAACGCTGCGGGGGGGTGGCATCATGCCCGATGGCGCTTCACGTAGACTTCGAGTCGAGGCGCCCCGCAGCAGGCTGATTGCCGGGCCTGTCCTGCCCGGCGCCGGGCCGATCACGAGCCAGGTGCATGATGTCCACGCCCACCGTCACATCCGGAGCCGCGTCCCACCAGCCACATACCCGATGGCCGGGGCTGGCCGTCGCCGTGGCGATCGGCCTTGGCGTGCTGCTGGCACCCACGCCGGTGGGTCTTTCCTCGACGGCGCACGCGGTGGTGGCCATCATGGCCTTTACCGTGATGGCCTGGCTGCTCGCCGTGATGAACAACGGCGTCACCTCGGTCCTCATGATGGCGCTGCTGATCGTCAGCGGCGTCAAGGCGCAGACGGCCTTGAGCGGCTTCTCCAGTCCTCAGTTCTGGATTCTCCTGAGCGTCCTGTACTACGGCTTCGCGATGCAGAGCACGGGACTGGCGCCCCGAATCGCCTTCTACATCCTCAATCTGTTCCCCGCCACCTACGCCGGCATCCTCTGGGCGTTCTTTGCCATCGGCTTGCTCCTGGCGCTGGGCATCCCGTCCATGACCGTGCGCACGGCCGTCATGGTGCCGATCGCATGGGCCCTGGTGAATGCGCTCGGCCTCGCGGCGCGGAGCCGCGGCTCTGCGCTCATCATGCTGTCGGTCGTCGAGATGGCGGTCATTCCGGGCGCCGCGTTCCTGTACGGATCGCTCTGGGGACCGCTGGTGGAGGGCTTGTTCCAATCGAAGGCCTTCCCGCTGAGTTGGCTGGCCTACGCCCAGGTGATGACCCTGCCGACACTCGTGCTCTGCGCGTTGCTCCTGGTCGCCAACCGCCGCGTCCTGCAGCCGGAGGCCGCCCTCGACGTCACGTCAACGTTCGCGGAGGACCGTCTGGGTGAGCTCGGGCCCATGAGCCGAGCCGAAATGGTCACGGCCGCGGTCGTCTTGTTCTCGATTGCCTATTGGGCCACCGATCGCCTGCACCATCTGCCGGGCTTTGCCGTCGGCATGCTGGCGCTGCCGATCTTCGCGCTGACCGACATCGTCAAGGACCGTGATGTGGCGACGGGCGTCCCCTGGACGCTGCTCCTCTTCGTCGGCGGTATCTTCAGCCTGACGAACGTCATCCAGGAGCAAGGCGTCACGGATTGGCTCGCCGCACTGATCGTGCCGGTATCGCGTCACCTCACCTTCAGTCCGTTGGCGTTCTGCCTGGCGGCCGCGCTGATGATGCTCGTGGTCAAGCTCGTGGATCCGACGGGCTTCATCGCGTTGACGGTGTTGTTCCTGCCCCTCTCGACTCTGCTCGAGGAGGCCGCAGTGCCACCGCTGGTCTTGACGGCCGCGCTCCTGTTCGGGGGGACACCGTTCTGGATGTCTTATCAGAGCGTGTGGGTGGCGATGTGCGAGGGCATCACGGCCAACCAAGCGTTCACCGGGTCCCAGCGGGTCAGGCTCGCGACCACCTATGCGATGGTCACGCTCGCAACGCTGTCGCTCGCCGTCGGGTTCTGGAAGGTGGTCGGGATCTTCTAAGCAGCCGTCGGCAGGCGCGCCGCTGCCTCCTGGCCGCGGGCATCGAGCGAGGCGCGGTCCCGCAATCTGAAGTCCGCCACCGCGTCCCTGCGCAACCTCGCGGCAGGGGCCGCCGTGCGCGGCCAGGGTGATGCCGGCCGCACAGACGGCCGACATCCGGGCGCCCGCCTGCGAGCGCTCCCGGAGACGCCGGCCGCCAAGGACGTGCGGTTCCTGAACCAGCTAAGAGCGAACCACGTCAGAGCGGCTGATCGGGATTCGCAATCGTCCGCCACATGTGGGCGCTCGGGCTGTTGTCGTTGCCGAGTCCTTCTTTCGGCGTCTTGAAGTGACGGCCGATGATGTCGACGAACGGATCGATCGAGACCTTGGCGTTGGGATCGAACGCGTAGAGGTCGTTGATCGTCACGAGCCGTGGCTCCATGTACCACTTGTGGTTGCGGAGCATCTTGTAGGCGGCCTCGATATGCGGTGGCGGCGTGTAGTCCTGGCCGAAGATCCGGAAATACTGTTCCGGGTATTCGTAGCCGGCGTCCGCGTCGGGGTAGAAACGCAGCGTCTGGTGGTAACGGATCGCGAAGGTGGACTTCTCGGGGATGTACGGCTCGAACAATTGGGCGCCCCACCAGCCGTGATCGGGCTTGATGAGGTTCAGCACGCAGTCGTGAACGAGGCACGCCAGGATGACCTCTTCCGACATGCCGGTCTTCAGCGCGCGCGTGGCGCTCTGCAACACATGGTTGGCGGGCGCGAAGCGCAGCCGGAAGAAATCCTGGAGCGTCGGATTCTTCGGCATGGGCTCGAGTCTCTTCACGTTGCCGCGGTTTGAGGTGAAGAGGCCGCCGGCGCCGCGTCGATAGTTGCGCGTCTCGATCTGCGCCTCGAGCTCGGCCACCGTCGGGTAGGTCGGCGGACCGCCACCTTGGGCCGCCTGCGCCTGCACGTCCAGTTGCTCTTCCATCCAGTGTTCGAGGGCGTCGGCTTTGGCCTCTGAATCCATCATGGCTACAGCGGCCGAACCACCCAGACTGGCCATGAAGGCTCTGCGATCGATTTCCATGGATTCCCCCTGTGTGGACTTTAGCCGCAATGAAGGGGTAGTTCAACCCTCTTCACGTCTGCCTCGGGGGGGGGCGGCTCGATGTTCTGCCACCTCGGCCGCCGGACCTTTTCCCCCTGACGCGGGGCTGTGCGGGCTGCTTCCATGGGTCCGACGGGCCGAGCGGCCTTCCCGACACTTCGCGATTCGGCCGGTGTATCATGCGCCCATCGTCAAGCCGATCGTCCTCGAGTTCGTGGCGAACATCGGAGTCACCATGCGTACACGCTTCATGACCGCTTCAACTCTCGCTCTGTTCACGGCGTTGGTCGGACTGGCGCTGGCCGGACTGGCAGGCGGCGGCGTGGACG
The DNA here is from genome assembly GCA_052389315.1 of Acidobacteriota bacterium. GTDB lineage: Bacteria > Acidobacteriota > Vicinamibacteria > Vicinamibacterales > UBA2999 > JACCSI01. The sequence goes on along the minus strand of JBQTIE010000036.1, from coordinate 2,706 downwards.
CAACCCAGGCTTCCGGCGGGCAGACGACCCGCAAGAGCTACCAGGACTGGCCGACGGGCCCGTATCGGGTCGTCGAGAACTGGCCGAAGCCGTTGCCCGACACCCGCCACTCCCATGACGGGTGGACGTGGGGATCGTTTGGCGGCGTCTTCGCAGAGACGCCCGACCGGATCTGGGTCGCCATGCGGGGTGAGTTGCCGCTCCCGCCGGGGGCCAAACCGTGGACGCCGTATGCGGCGCTCAACCCGTCACGGGGCAACGCACAGCCCAACACCGACGGACTCTCCGCCACGTGTGAGCCTGTGGCAAAACGCGGGTGGGAACGGCGGTTCGAGCACTCGATCGTCGTGTTCGACCGCAACGGCAACCTGGTTCAAGAGTGGCCGCACCTCGACAAGCTCTTCTCCGCGCAGCCGTGCGGACGCGGGCCGCATCTAATCAGGATGAGCCCGTACGACCGGGACAAGCACGTGTGGATCATCGACGATCAGCTGCACGTCATCTACCGGTTCACCAACGACGGCAAGCTGGTGCACACCCTGGGCCAACTCGGGGTCCGCGGCCGTGGACCCAACACGTTCGACCGTCCGACCGACATCGCGTGGCTTCCGGACGGGTCCTACTTCATCAGCGACGGATACGGCGGGAAGCGAGTGGCCAAGTTCGACAGGAACGACAAGTTCCTGCTGGATTGGGGAACGGCGCCCGCCGACCCCAAGAACCCAGGACCCAATGAGTTCAACACGGTTCACAGCGTCGCCGTCAGCAGGGACCGTCGCGTCTTCGTCGTGGACCGCGGGCACGCGCGGATGCAGGTGTTCGACGAGAACGGCAAGTTCCTCGACATGTGGACGCTGAAGTCCCCGCACTGGCCGGCCAGCCAGGCCACGCTGATGGTCAATCACATCATCACGACGGACCAGACCATCTGGGTCGGAGATGCGCCGACGAACCGGCTCCTCAAGTTCGATCTGAACGGTAACCATCTCTACAGCTGGGGCTCGCCCGGACCAGAGCCCGGCCGTTTGAGCTGCTCCCACGGCATCTCGACCGACCAGGAAGGCAATCTGTATCTCGCCGACTGCTTCGCGGGCCGTGTCCAGAAATTCGAGCCCCAGCCGGGTGCCGATCCGAGCCACCTGGTCGGGCAGATTCTGCGCTACCCCGGCTACCCCGCAAAGTGAGTGCGCGAATCGGAGAGGTTCACCTTGCAGCGTCTCGAGGAGTCCGTCGAGCCGATTGCCTTCAAGACTGACGATGCCGCGTTGCCTGGCGGTGCCAGCGCGGTGCTGCCAAGCGACGACGAAGGCACGCTCGGGTTCCGCGTCGACATCCGTTCGCTCGCCGGCATGCAGAAGGAGGCGCTCGTCTCCCGCATCTCGCCGGCGGGTTCGGCATGGCGGCTGGCGTGCGATGAGGGACCGTATCTCAACGGCTCGGACCTGGCGCCTTTCCCGCTGGGCTTTTTCGCAGCCGGGTTGCAGTTCAGTTTTCTCACCGAACTCCTGCGCCACGCACGGCGCGAAGGAATCCGGATCGACGCGCTCAGGGCGGTGCAGGATACGCGCTACTCCATGTCAGGTTCAGCCCTTCGCGGCGACATGACCGGCGGTGCGCTTCCCGTGGAGGTGCAAATCTCGATGGAGGCCGCCGCGGCGCCCGATCGCGTCGCGGCGCTTGTGTCCCTAGCCGAGTCGACGTCGCCAGCCGAGTCCATCATGCGCGACGTGCTCGCCAACACCTTTGCGCTCACCCTCAACGGCAGCCCGATGGAGCTTGCCGGCCTGCGCCCCTCTCCCCGCGCCGGCGTGACGGATCCCGTCGAGGCGTTCGACCGGGTCCGGCCCGATCGGTCACCGGGCATTCCGCCCGACATCATCACGAAGGTATCGCAGGTACAACGCGTGCACGGCGTCGAGGGGGGCGTCGCCAGCAGCCTTCAAGCCGAGCAGAACCGCACGCTGCACACGCGCGCCACCGCTCGCGTGCTGGAGGACGGCATGATCGAAACCGTCCTGTCGCTGTTCAAGCCCGCCGGCAGCTCGTTTCGCCTGCTCTGCGATGCGCGAGCCGATGTCGAAGGCGCGGGGCGGGCGCCGTCGGGACTCGCCTACCTTTCGGCAGGCATCGGCTTCTGCTTCATGACGCAGCTCGGTCGCTACGCGCATATCGTCAAGCACCGGGTCCGGGCGACCCGCGTCGTGCAGTTCAACGTGTTTCGCAGATCGGGCGCCCGATGGACGGGCGCGGGCACAGCGGATCCAGTGGACACCCACGTGTTTGTCGACGCGGACGAGCCGGAAGCGGCGATCCGGCAATCCATCGTGATGGGTGAACAGACCTGCTTCCTCCACGCCGCGATGCGCGGCCAGCATCCAACCACGATCACGCTCGAGCTCAACGGCCATGAGGTGGCGCTGCCCGGGGCGGCCGGTTCGGTGGCGGTCTGACACGCTTCGTGGAGCGGCCGCGTTCGATATGTCGTCGCTCGCCGGTTGGCGTCGGACCTCACGGCCGAACCAGCCCAGGGCTGCCCTTGATATCCCCTTCGCCCGGAAGCCCTTGGCTGGTTCGCGTTGTCGTCTTGGCGCGCTCCGCGCGCCAGACCGTCATGCGGTTCCACCACGGGGACAAAAACCTAGTTCGGGGCCGCAAAGCGGTCCAAACGACGATGATGCCGCCGGTGATCGAATCGCCACCGCTCCG
>JBQTIE010000035.1:0-35775 GCA_052389315.1 Acidobacteriota bacterium | reverse complement strand
ACGAGCTGTACACCACGGACGCGGCGGCGGCGCTGACCTTCTATGGCGAGGCCTTGGGGTGGAAGCCGACCGAGGCGATGGACATGGGCCCCGCGGGCGTCTATCACATGTTCGGGCGTCATCTCGGCTCGCTTGGGGGCATGATGACCAAGACGCCGGACATGGCCGCGGTGCCGACCTGCTGGCTGCTCTACTTCCGCGTCTCCGATGTCCATGCCGCGGCCGAGACGGTGAAGGCCAAGGGCGGCCAGGTCAGGATGGGGCCGATGGAAGTGCCGGGCGGCGACTGGATCGCGCAGTGCGTGGATCCGCAAGGCGGAGCCTTCGCGCTGCACCACAAGTAAGCTGATCACGCGGGACTGCATTAGAGAGGAGCCCACATGCGCGTCGTCAGCGTTCTCGTTTCGCTCACGTTCCTGACGGTGGCCATCCCCTCGCGCGCGCAGGCGCCCGACTGGCAGTTGTCGGCCACCGTCGCCGAGAGTTGCAGCTGCACGGTCTCGTGTCCCTGCAACTTCGGCGGCGAGCCCAACCGCACGCCCTGCGAGGGCAACCGCATGATCTCGATCGACAGCGGACGCTACGGGGACGTGGATCTGGCGGGCGTCCAGTTCCTCGTCACCTTCAACATGCGCACCTGGTCGAAGATCTACGTGAGCGACCAGGTGAGCGATCGCCAGATGACGGCGGTCGAGGCACTGCTGCCGCTGGCGTTTGCGGGATTCCATCGCGGGCTGTTGTCGTTCTCGAAGGCGCCCATCACGATGACGGTCACCGACTCGAAGGTGACCTTTGCGAGCCCCGAATCGTCCGTGGAGATGGAGGTGATGCGTGGCCTCAACGGGCGCGCCATCCAGATTCTCAACCTGCCGAGCGCGGCGATGCAGAACTACACGCAGTATCGAAGCGTCACGCATCAGCACACGAGCGCGTCCCACACGTGGAAGCACTCGGGCACGAACGGATTCGTCTCGAAGATGGAGGCGCGAAGCCCCCGTTAGGAGCCTTGACGGCCCCGAAGGCTGACAGATGAGTCAAGTCCCTCCGTCAAGGAGACTGCCCCGCCTGAGGCGGGCAAGACAACATGATGGCTAACGAGGCCCTGTTGACGTCACATGCTCGACGGTTCGAGGCAGGGCCTCGTCAGCGGGTGGACACTACTGGGTCGACGCCGGTTGGGCCCGCAGATGCTCCGCGAAGAACCGATCCACCCGGAGCCACGCGTCCTTCAGGACGTGCGCGCGGGTGAAATAGTGGAACTCGCCGGGGTACTCCATGAACGAAAACAAGTGGCTCTTCCCGTGCTTCATCAGCGCGTCCACGAGCCGCACGGAGTGCAGGTGGGGCACGTTGACGTCCGCCGTGCCGTGCAGCACCAGCAGCGGGCGTTCGAGCCTGCCGACGTGTGACAGGGGCGATGCCTGCTTGTAGACGTCCGGATTCTGCTCCGGCGTCCCGATCCGACTCGTGGTCCACCCGCCGTGGTACGGGTCCTCGTAGTACATCGCGTAGTCCACCACGCCCGCCACGTCCACGCCGGCTCGGAAGAGCGTGGGCTGATCGGTCATCGCGATCAGCGTGAAAAACCCGCCGTAGCTCAACCCCCAAACGCCCACGCGCTCGGTGTCCACGAACCGAAGCGTCTTGAGGTACTCCGCCGCCATCCAGGCATCCTTGGCGTCCTTGCCGCCGACGTCCATGTAGACCCCTTGTCGCCAGTCGCGGCCGTAGCCGATGCTGCCGCGATAGTCCGGCGCCAGCACCACGTAGCCCTGCTGGAGCAGGTACTGGTGAAAGCTGTAGTAGACGGCGTAATTGCGCTGGACGTGCCAGCCGTCGTAGCCCTGATTGACGCCGTCGCCGTGGATCCAGACGATTGCGGGGTGCGCACGCGACCGGTCGAGCTGCGGCGGCACGAAGAGCCACGCCGGGACCGATTGGCCGTCAGGACCGGGGTACCGCACCAGCTCGGGCTCGACGAACGTCGTCGTCGCCAGGCTGGCTGGCATCGATCGCGAGAGGCGCCGCGGCTCTGCACCCTCGCGTGACAGCACCAAGAAGAGATCGGCGGAGGAGCGGGGGTCGGTGTGCTGATAGACGACGTGGGTGCCGTCCGGTGACCACACGGGCGCCGCATTGGTGCCGCGCCCCTTGGTGATCATCGTGACGGTCGCGCTGCTCGGATCGGATCCAAGGGTCGCGATGCCGAGATGACGGGTGCCTGGGGCGTCCGGCCCGTTGGCGTCGAACGCGAGGCGTGTGCTGTCGGGCGACCACGACGGGCGCCAGGCCTCGAAGCGTCCCCTGGTGATCTGCACGGCGGCCCCGCCCGCCGCCGGCATCACGTAGAGATGGTCCCAGCCGTCGCGATCGCTCAGAAACGCAATCCATTTCCCGTCGGGTGACGGCAGGCCCGCCGCCCCGGCGCCGCCGGGAATGCTCCAGAACTTGTCGTCGACGTCTTCGTGGAGGATCGAGGCGCGGCCAGTCGTGATGTCGGCGACGAAGATCGTGCGCCGCTTGTAGTCCGGCGATTGCCGGTCGAAGACGACACGCTGCGAGTCAACCCAACGCACCCCGCCGCCACCGGGCGTCCCGACGGACACCGGCGACCCACCGCTGGCGCGGACGACGTAGGCCTGGGCGGGGGTGCGCTCGGTGATGGTGTAGATGATCTTCGCGCCCGAATAGTCCGGCGTCTGTTCGTGGCGGACCGATCGGGCACCGGCCGCATACGACAGATGCTTCCCGTCGGGCGACCACGCGACGTTGGTGAGGCTCACCGCGTCGTGGGCCACGCGCAGCTCGCGGCCGTCCTCGAGCGTGCGCGTGTAGAGATCCACGCCGCCTGATGCGTCGGGTGTGCGCGCTGGCGACGAGGTAGGCCGCACGAAGGCGACGCGAGTACCGTCAGGCGCCAGCACCACGCCCGTCTCGGCCGCCGGCGTGCTCCAGGCCGGGCTCGGCCCACCTCCTGATGCGGCGACGTGCCACAGGTCTCCGGCGCGCATGAAGTACACGCGCTGACTGTCGCGACTCCAGAAGGCGCCCGCCGCCGTCCCATCCTGGAACGCGGTCAGCGCCCGTGGCGCCGACTCTCCGCCTGGGCGGGCGTCGGCGACGTAGAGGTTGGTCACGCCCGCCCGATCCCAAAGAAACGCCACTCGTGCGCCGTCGGGCGACCACACCGGGTCCGACGGGTGTCGGATATCGATGAGCTGATCGATGGTCAGACTGCGGCTCGCGGCCGGCGGTTGCACGGCATCCGCCGCGCACGCCGCGGCGACGACGGCCCATGGGAGGAGCAGGACGAGCTTCATAGCGTGCCTCACGTTCTCCATGAGATGTTCACGCGGCAACCTCGTGCGGAGTATAGCGGCGCTGGCGGATCGAAAGAACCACAAGCGCGGTCAACGACCACCACAAGGGTCCTGTCGCCCCGATCCTGGCAGATTCTGCACCGAACCGGCAGCTTGTGCGCACCGGCTCACCTCAGCGGGGGACTGTCCCCCTTTTCCGATGCACCGCCGCATTGACAGACGTCGAGAGGAGGTGCATCGTCGTCGTCGCGACGGGACAGGCCCGCCGCGACTCGCCGGTTGTCGGCGAGGGAGGTCAGAAACGGGAAAGGACCGTGATCGATGGACTGAAACTGACGATGACCGGCGTGGAGTTGAAATCGCGGCTCGAGGAGCGCATCGCCTGTCACGCCCACCACGCCGCCGAGTGCGCCAGGCAACTCCATGCGCCAGACGCCGCCGACGAGGAGTTGCTGCCGGAAGCGATGCTCGAGCACGAAATCGAGCGGGCCCATGGCCAGATCGAAGCGCTCACCCTGATTCGTGACTACATCGTCGCCGACGAGGTGTATCGACTCGGCGAGTACGACCTGTACTTTGCGGACCTGCTGCCAGAGCCCGGGTGGGCGCCCAACGGCACGCCCCTGCACCGCCAGAGCGACCTGCCCGCGCTCGAGAGCGGTGCAGACGATGAAGACCAGGAAGACGACGACGCCGAGACGGATGAGGCCGAGGAGATAGAGGATATATCTGTGGATCGAACGGCAGAGAAGCCGGGCCCGGCCCTGCGCCGCCGATCCGCGGCACACCGGAAGCACTCGTCGCGTGGTCGTCTGCCGTCAGAGGTCTCGGCCACGAACGGCCGCGGCGAGAAGAAGCGACGACACTGAACGGGCCTCCCTCACTCGGGTGGCGGGGGTCTCGAAGGAGGCCTCCGCCGGCCCGTCGCGCACTGCGGCTTGGACGCCCCAGGCGCCCAGAATCCCCGGCCCGTGCGCTGCGCCTCCTCCTGGGCCCGTGCGAGGACGTGATCCGACGAGTACGCCGTGAAGTGACAGGCCAGCCCGGCGGCGACGAGCTCGACGCTGGCATCCCTGCCCGCCACGCTGAGCCGCGCGACCAGGCGGCCGAACCGATCCACGTCTCGCGCCTCGACCCGAGCGGTCTGGTCGAACGACAACGCGCGCGTGAACGTGCGCGCCCGCGTGCTGAACGGCTCGCCACGCTCGGGCGTGTCGATGCCTTCGAGCCGCACGCGAATCGACCGCCGATCGCCGACGGTCACCACCTCCATCGTGTCGCCGTCCGCGACCCTCGTCACGCGGGCCTCGAACGTCGTCCCGACGAGGGCGCGGAGCGGCGAGGGCGGCTGTGGATCCGCACAGGCGACGCTCATGATGAGCAGCGTGGTGAGGTGGGTGGAGAGAGGCATTCAGCCACCATGGCCGGTCCCGTACTACTCGCCGGGCGCGTGACCCTTCTGCAACTGCTCACGCGCGCGCTCGACGTCGCGATGAAACACGAACAGACGGTCGGCGTTCCCGTCGGGATCGGTGAAGTCGTAGCGCTTTCCTTTGCGCGTCTGGACGCGAAGATTCTTCTCCAGGTAGTCCATCTGAAACGTGTCCAGCTCGAGCAACCCCATGCTGAACGCGTCGTCTTTGTCGGTCGTGTCGTAGCGCAGTCCTCGCGGCGTGGCGGTGAGGCGACCACGGCACGACCCGAAACGGTGCTTGTGCACGACGTCGAGCGATAGGTCGAGACGGACGACGCGAAACGCCACGCTGATCTCACGCGCGCCGGGCGTGACCTCGATGGTCTCGACGTGGCTGTCGTAACCCGGCGCCGAGACGTTGAGTTGGTGCGACCCTGGAGCGACGTCGTGGGCCGTCGCCGGACTGGTGCCGATGAACTGCCGATCGAGGAACACCTGTGCGCCGTCCACATCGCTGACGATGCGCAGGGTGCCTCGAGTGGGCGAGACCTCCGCGGAGAGCAAAGCGGGGTCCGCCGCCGGTGCGGCCGCTCGCGGCGCACGTCCGCGGGGCGGAGGCGAGGCTGATTCGGCGGAGGGCGCCGGAGTGGCGGGAGGCCTCGCGACCGCCGACGCGCTCGGGGCCGCCGAGCGCTCGAGGGTCGGGGCGGGCGCCGGCTCGCCGGAACGGGTGGCACGGAACACCAGCAGTCCCACGGCGACGAGGACGGCGGCTGCGATGGCGATGAAGGTCGCGAGCCGGTTCACAGGGGCGATCGTAACAGGTGCCGGCGCGATGGGTCATGCCGCACGCGGGGCTCCGGACTCGATGCGGCTCGCCCGTCTCCTTTCAGAGGCCGGGCCACGACCGCGGCTCGGGCCCCAACCAGGCCCCGCCCCCATAGACGTGAGCGTGCGAGAACGACGGCCTCTGAGGTCGCATCGCGACCCGATTTCCCGAAGAATCCCGCTCAGTCGAACGGCGTCTCGGCGGCCGGCAGCGCGGCGAGGAAATCGTGACGAAAGCGCTCGGCGTATTGCGCCAGGAGCGCCTCGACGCGCGCGAGGTTGGGCGATCGGACGATCAACCCGGCGTGATTCGGCTTCCGCAGCCGCCAGACCACCTCGGGGTCGGTGTAGGCGTCGAGGTCGGGCTGCTCCTGCCGGGCGAGCGACACCAGCAAGCCGGCGTAGTCCTCGCGCATCGCAGGCACGGCATACGGGGTCTTGCCTCCCGCGATTTCGATCTTCGCCCACTCGGCCCACAGGTTGATGCCCGTGGCCGCCTCGACCAGGTCCACGATGTGCGCGCCGCCCACACGTGCCGACGTCTCCAGAAACACCAGGCGTCCGTCACGACCGCGGATGAACTCGCTGTGCGAGACGCCGCGCACCAGGCCGAGCGACGCCAGCAGGCGCGCGTTGAGCGCGACCAGCTGCTCGGTCTCTGGCGCTCCTCTGGCCATGATCGACGTCGTGAAGACGCCGCCGCCCTGCGAGACATCCAACGGCGGGGTGCCGTAGCGGCTTGGGATGGCGGCCAGCACCTCACGCTCGTAGACGATGGAATCGACGTGATGCACGTCGCCGGCGACGTACTCCTCGAGCAGATAGTCCGAACGCCCGTCGCCGAGGCCGTCGGTGACGGCCCACAGCTCGTCGGCCGACGCGATTCTGCGGATGCCGATCGCCCCGGCTGAGTGCCGCGGTTTGAGCACCCAGGGTGGCGGGACGCGCGAACAGAAGTCGCGAATCCGATCGTCGTTGAGCACGTGCACGAAGGCCGGCACCGGCAGGCCGTCGTCCTGTGCTTTGACCCGCATCGCCAGTTTGTCGCGGAAGTGACGGGTGGTCGTTTCGCCCATCCCCGGGATCCGGAGGTGTTCACGAAGCGCCGAAGCTTTCTCGAGGTCGAAATCATCGAGCGGGACGATGCGATCGATGACGGTCGAGCGCGCCAGGTGCGAGACGCCCAGGATCAGGTCGTTCAGGCTCCACCGCTTCCGGTCGTCGGCCACGTAGTACACATCGTCCAGGCTCTCGCGTGGCCAGTCGGCATCGCGCAGGCTCGCGGAAGTGACGAGCAGGACGCGGCATCCCTGACGCTTGGCTTCCCGCAGGAACTCGAAGCCCTTGTGGTACGAGGCGAGGCAGAGCAGCGTCAGGGGCATGGCATCAGCGGACGCGGGGCGCCTCGGAGTCAGCCGCATACGTCGACGTAGCCGATCGCGGGCGCACCGTCATCCCTGGTAATAGCACACGGCCGACAGCACAATCACCAGCGCGAACATGATGGCCATCGCGATGGGCGTGCGCACGTGCATGTGGCTGGCGGGTTCGCGCTTGAAGATGCGCACGGCGGCATCGTAACAGGGATCGGCGGCCGTGCGGGCGTGGGCGCCGCCAGGTCAGCAGTTTTGCTATGCTAATGGTGTGAACGGCCGCTCGGAGAGCGGCGTTCCACAGGGAACCACCAGTATCCGTTGGTTGAGCGTCGGGGTTGACGCTCGACGAGTCGTTGAAACGCTACGTGCAGGCGATGTCATGGGCAAACGCTTAGTCCTCTTCCTCGTCACCAACCTGGCCATCATGGTGACGCTGTCGGTCGTGCTGGGCCTCCTGGGCGTGACGGGGTACATCGGACCCGGCGGCCAGCTGGACTACAGCGCGCTGATGGTGTTCTGTTACGTGTGGGGCATGGGGGGCGCGTTCATCTCGCTGGTCCTGTCGCGCGTCATCGCCAAGATGGCGATGGGCGTGAAGGTCGTCAACGGGCAGACGGGCAACGCCGAGATCGACTGGCTCTACCGGACGGTCGCACGTCTGGCCCAGCAGGCTCAGCTGCCGATGCCCGAGGTCGGCGTGTACGAGTCGCCCGAGGTGAACGCCTTTGCGACGGGGCCGAGCAAGAGCCGGAGCCTCGTGGCGGTGTCCACCGGCCTGTTGCGCGGCATGAGGCAGGAGGAAGTCGAGGGCGTGCTCGCGCACGAGATGGCGCACATCCAGAACGGCGACATGGTGACGATGACCCTCATCCAGGGGGTCGTCAACGCCTTCGTGCTGTTCCTGTCGCGCATCATCGCGTCCATCGTCCGCAACGCCGCCGACGAACGCTACGCGTATCTGCTGAGCATGGTGGTCACGATCGCGCTCGACATCCTGCTGGGCGTGCTCGGCATGATCGTGGTCGCGTGGTTCTCGCGGGCGCGCGAGTTCAGGGCCGACGCCGGCGGGGCGGCGCTCGCCGGCCGGGGCAACATGATCGCGGCGCTCCGGCGCCTGCAGTCCACGACGCGGCTCATCGACACGAGGCAGCCGGAGCTGGCGACGCTCAAGATCTCGGGCAAGGGTGCGCGAATGCTGTTCTCCACGCATCCCCCGCTCGAGGCTCGCATCCGCGCCCTGGAATCGGCCCGCTGAGCCCTGCGGGGGCCCCGATGTTCTCGCAGACAGTCGAGGCCCGCGGTCACCTGATCGATTCCGGCGACCTCCAGGGCATCCTGACCACCATCGTCGAGCACGGGGCGTCCTACGAGATTGAGCGGTTCGACGTCGGGCGCACCAACGCCGACGCCTCGGAGCTCCGCATCACGGTCACGGCCGACACGCGCGCGTCGCTCGATCACCTGCTCGAGAAGCTCTCGCCCTACGGGTGCTACGTCCACGGCACGCCGGATGCGCAGCTGCGGACCGCCGACATGGACGGGGCGGCGCCCGAGGACTTCTATTCCACGACCAATCACCGGACCGAGGTCCACCTGAACGGCCGGTGGGTGGCCGTCGAACACCAGCGCATGGACGCGGCCATCGTCGTCGCCAACGGAAACGCGCGGTGCGCCAAGCTGCGCGACATTCGGAAGGGCGATGGCGTCGTGTGCGGCATGCACGGCGTACGCGTGATGCCGGATATCCAGGCGCGCGACCGGCCGACCTTCGGGTTCATGAGCAACGAGGTGTCGTCGGAACGACGGGTCGAGACGGCCGTCGCGCGGGTAGCCGACCTGATGCGACGCACGCGTGACCGGGGCGGCCGCATCGGCTTCGTCGTGGGCCCGGTGGTGGTGCACACCGGGGGGGCGGAGTATCTGTGCGAGCTCATCCGGCGCGGCTTCGTCGACTTGATGCTGTCGGGGAATGCCTTGGCGGTCCACGACATCGAGTTCGCGTTGTCGGGCACCTCACTGGGCATCGACCTCAGCTCGGGTCATCCCGTAGAGCACGGGCACCGCAACCACATGCGCGCGATCAACGCGGTCCGCCGTGCCGGCGGCATCGCCGAAGCGGTGGCCGCGGGCGTGCTGTCCACGGGGATCATGCATGCCTGCCACCGGCACCACGTGCGCTACATCCTGGCGGGGTCGATTCGAGACGACGGGCCGCTGCCGGAAACAATCATGGATCTGGTCGCGGCGCAGGACGCCTACGCCGAGGCGCTTTCCGGTGTGGACATGGTGATCATGCTCTCGTCCATGCTGCACAGCATCGGCGTCGGGAACATGCTGCCGTCATGGGTCAAGGTGGTGTGCGTAGACATCAACCCCGCCGTGGTCACCAAGCTGTCCGATCGGGGATCCACCCAGACGATCGGCATCGTCACCGATGTGGGACTCTTCCTGCACCAGCTCGCACGCGCGCTCCGCACGGGCGAACGCGCGCCGGGTGTCGAGGTGCGCGGCAAGGACGCCAGGCACGCAACGCCGTCGTGAACTGCGGCTCGCCCGCGCAGTGCGCGATCTGATCGAGGACCCCTGGCTATGTTCACGACGTTGATAGATCCGTCGGCGCTGGCGGTGCGGCTGACCGATGATGCCTGGGTGACGATCGACTGCCGATTCGACCTGTCCGATCCGGCGATGGGCGAGCAGCGGTATCTCGAGGCGCACATTCCAGGCGCGCGTTACGCACACCTGGACCGCGACCTGTCGGGGACGAAGAGCGGGACGAACGGCCGCCACCCCCTTCCCACGGCCGATGAGATGCGCGCGCGGTTCGGGGCGCTCGGCATCGCGCCCGGCGTCCAGGTGGTGGTCTACGACGCCGACTCCGGGATGTACGCCGCGCGGCTCTGGTGGATGCTGCGCTACATGGGTCACGATGCGGTGGCCCTCCTCGACGGCGGCTTCGAACGGTGGGTGCGCGAGGGCTACGCGACGCGAGCCGGCCGCGAGGAGCAGCGTCCGGCCACATTCGTCGGACAGCCGCGCGAGGGATGGCAACTGGATGTGGACGCGGCGGCCGAGGCGGCCGACGACCCCACACGCCTGCTGGTGGATGCCCGCGGCGAGGCGCGTTTTCGCGGTGAGAGCGAAACGCTGGATCGCGTGGCCGGCCACATTCCCGGGGCGAAGAATGTCTTCTTTCAGCGCAATCTCAAGGCCGACAAGACGTTCAAGGATCGCGAGGAGCTCCTGGCGCTGTGGGGCGCCGCGCTCGGCGCCACGCCGCCCGGGCGGGTCGTGATGTACTGCGGGTCCGGGGTGACCGCCTGCCACAACCTGCTCGCGATGACCCACGCAGGGCTCGACGGCGCGCGGTTGTACGTGGGGTCGTGGAGCGAGTGGTCGAGCGACCCGGCACGGCCGGTGGCCACCGGGGAGTAGCCTCGGACCCTTCCGGCGCTCCGCGGCAAGCCTCCAAGGGTTCTCTGAGTTCCGCCTCGCCCGGCAGCGTCTTCTTGCCGCTGCGCCCGGGGTTGACGGATGCGTCAACCCTCGGCTGCCCAGCACCGTCCAAGGACCCAAGAGGACGGCCACCAGCGTGCCGCGCCTCAATCGACGTGTCCCGCCGTGCGGCGGGGCACCAGGGGAGCCCACATGATTCGCCACCTGATCGCCCGCGTCGTGCTCATGGTTGTCGCGCTTGGCGCCCTGCTGGGCGCGCAGACCGCCGACAACGAACGCATTCGCGTGCGCATCCGAGACCGCGTCGAGCGCGCCGTGCCCGCCGTGCGAATCGTGGCCGAGCAGCCAGACGACGACCCGTGCCGCGATCGGGGACGGGATGACGAGTATTACCGGCACTGCGAGGTCCGTGAGTCCACTCTCCCGGCGGGGCCGCTGACGGTGGATGCCACACCCAACGGCGGCATCCGCGTCGAGGGCTCCGACCGCAGCGACATTCGCCTGGTCGCCGTTGTGACGGCTCATGCTCGTGAGGAGAGCGCGGCCAAGCAGCTCGCCTCGGGCGTTCAGATTCAGTCCGGCAGCGGCCGCGTTTCTGCGTCCGGACCCTCGACCGGCCGTCGCGAGTGGTGGTCGGTGAGTTTCCGGTTGTACGTGCCGCGACGCAACGACCTGGACCTGACGGCCCGCAACGGCGGCATCTCCGTCATGACCGTCGAAGGGCGGATTCGCTTCGATACCACCAACGGAGGCGTCACGCTTCGCGATCTCGGGGGCGATGTCTCCGGCCGGACGCGCAACGGTGGTCTCACGGTCATGCTCGGCGGCAATCGCTGGAACGGGACGGGCCTCGACGTGGAGACCACCAACGGCGGCGTCACCCTGTCGATTCCCAAGGGCTACAACGCCGATCTCACCACCGGCACCGTGAACGGTTCGTTCCGCACCGACGTGCCGATGACCGTCCAGGGCGAGCTGTCTCCACGCCGCGGCCTCTCGACCACGCTCGGCTCCGGCGGCCCGCCGGTGCGCGTCAGGACGACCAACGGCGGGCTGAGAATCAACCCGCGATAATCACGCGTCCGCCACGCCGTCGGTTTCCAGGCGCGTCGCACGAGGACGGTCCTCCACACACGTGGGCGTGGGGACCACGTGGGCACAGAATGGGCGCCCGTGCGGTAAAGTTCTTCGATCGCGCGCCTCATGAAGAAGCTCCTCGCCGGCTGCCTCGTCATCATCGTCCTCGCGGGCATCGCGCTCGGCATCGCGGCGTTTCTCTTCTATCGCGCGGCCAGCCCGGCGTTCGAGAACGCGCGCAACTATCTGACCCGCTTTTCCGAGTTGAGCGAGCTGGAAAAACAGATCACCAACACCACGCCGTATGGGCCGCCCGACTCGGGCCACCTGACAGAAGCGCAGGTCGAGCGGTTCGCGCGAGTCCTGGACCACGTGCGCACGGGACTCGGCCAGCGGATGGCCGAGATCGAGGAAAAGTACAAGCACCTGGAGTCGAACAGCGACCGCCCGCCGTCGCTCACCGAGATCGTCAACGCGCTCGGTGATCTGGCGGAGCTTTTCGTACAGGCGCGTCGGCTCCAGGTGGAAGCGCTGAACCAGGAAGGGTTCTCACAGCGCGAGTACCGCTGGGTGCGCCAGCAGATGCTCGAAGCGGCGGGCGTGGAGATTGCGAGCGGGATCGATCTGGCGAGGCTGGAAGAAGCTGTCGAACAGGCGACCGGCGTTGGCGATGTCACCGTGCCGCGGCCCTCCGTGAACGTGCCCGCCGAGAACCGCGCGCTGGTCAAGCCCTACCTGGCGCGCATGCAGCGCTGGCTGCCGCTGATCTTTTTCGGGCTCTGAGCGCCTCGAGGGTAGCAGGCGTCAGGATGAGCTGTGCGTCCTGGGCGCGGCCCGGTCAGCGCTCAATCGGCAGTCCGGCTTTGTCCCAGGCCTCGAACCCGCCGGTGAGATTGCTTACCTCGCGAGCGCCCGAGCGGCGCAGCAGGCTGGCCGCAATCGAGGACCGGCCACCAGAACGGCACTGAGCCACGATGGGTCGCCCCGCCGGGATCTCGGACAGCCGCGCACTCAGGTGACCGAGGGGAATGTGCAATGCCCCCGGGAGATGGCCGGCCGCCCACTCGGGATCGTGCCGGACGTCGAGAATCAGCGGGGCGCCGTCGTCGCGCAGGGTCGCGAGGTCCTCGGGGCGAACCTGCGGAATCGACGACAGCGGCCCTGCCTGGGCCAGGGCGGACGACGAAAAGTAGCCGGCGAGACGGTCGAGGCCGATGAGCGCCAACGCTCGCACGACCTCGACCAGCCGAGCGTCGACACCTTCGTCCACGAGGATGAAGAAGTCCTGGTCATACGGGACGAGCCAGCCGGCCCACGTCACGAAGCTGGCATTGAGCGGAATGTTCAACGTGCCCGGTACGAACCCCTCCGCGTACTCCGCGGCCGTTCGGGTGTCGAGGACGAGTCCGCCGTCGGCGATCACCCGCCGCAACGCCGCGTCGTCCTGCCGCGGCGGAGCGTGGAAGCCATCGAGGAGGCGCGGGCCCTCCTTGTTCATCCGTTTCATCGTGGCGAAGTACGTCGGAGGATCCGGCTGGCCAGCCAGCACGTTGGCGACGAATTCGTCTTCGCCTTTGGTCTTGAAGGCCCAGTTGAAGCGGCGCTCGTAGCCGAGCGTGCTGTGGGGCACCGCGCTGATGCCCTTGCCGCATGCCGATCCGGCGCCGTGTCCCGGCCAAATCTGCAGCCAGTCCTCGTGATGATTGAAGGCCTGCAGGCTGCGGTACAGCGTCTCGGCGCCCGCTTTCATGGTCCCCTTCAGCTTCGCGGCCCGCTCGAGCAGATCGGGGCGCCCGACGTCGCCGACGAAGATGAAGTCGCCTGTGGCGGCGGCAATGGGCTCGTTCGCCACCGCGCCGTCGGTGATGAGGAAGGTGAGGTGCTCGGGCGTGTGCCCGGGGGTATGCACCGCCTCCACGATGACGTTGCCCACCTTGACGCGATCGCCGTGATGAAGGAGTTGGCCTTCGTTGGCGAACCCGTATTTCCAGTCCGTGTCGCCCTCGTCAGACAGCAGCAACTCAGCGCGCGTGCGCCGCGCGAGTTCGCGGCTGCCGGACAGAAAGTCGGCGTGGATGTGGGTTTCGGTGACGTGGGTAATCGCGACCTGTTCAGCCGCGGCGGCCCGCACGTACAGGTCGGTGTCCCGATTGGGATCGATGACGATGGCCTGCCCCGTGGCGCCGCAGCCGATGAGGTAGCTGGTCTGCGCGAGCAGGGGCTCGAAGAAGCGTCTGACGATCATGGCACTATCAGCATAACCGCCCCCGTGGGCGCCGAACCCCCGCTCCGCCGGATTGCCCGCGGCGTGATGTCCATGCCAGGGTGCCCCTGCGGTTCGCCCCCGCCCGGCGTGATGCGCGCACAGAGCGAACACAACACGAGGGCCAGCGAGGCGGAGAGCGCCGGCACTTCAGCTCGACGGCCCGAGGCGCAGCGTCGCCAGATTGTCAATCGCGACGGGCTCAACGGCATCAGCCGGGGAGAAACCGAGGACCGCACCGTAGAAGTAGAGCTCTGATTCGAGGCAGCGGATGATCGTCTCGGCCTTGCGAAACCCGTGCTGTTCGCCCTCGAAGGTCACATACGCGACCGGCAGGCCCTTCTTGCGCGCGGCGGCGGCCATCATCTCCGACTGGTTCGGCGGCACGACCTTGTCCTCGAGCCCCTGGAACAGAATCAGCGCCGCCGAGAGGCGATCCGCGAAGTGGATGGGCGAACGCTGGCGATAGACGTCGCGGGCGGCCGGATAGGGCCCGATGAGCGAGTCGAGGTACCGCGATTCGAACTTGTGCGTGTCGCGGGCCAGCACCTCGACGTCGCTGATGCCGTAGTAGCTGGCACCCGCCTTGAACGTCTCGTGGAACGTGAGGGCAGCCAGCGTGGTGTATCCGCCGGCGCTCCCGCCTCGGATGACCAGGCGGTCGGCATCGGCCAATCCCTGGCTCGCCAGGTGCTTCGCGCCGTTCACGCTGTCGGCGACATCGGCCAGTCCCCACTGGCCTTTCAGGCTGTCGCGGTAGTCGCGCCCATATCCGGTACTGCCGCGGTAGTTGATATCGAGCACGGCAAAGCCGCGACTCGTCCAGAATTGGATGCGTGGATCCAGCACGTCGGGGGCGGCGCTGGTCGGTCCGCCGTGATTGAGGACCAGCAGCGGCGGGCGCTCGGTCTCGCTGGCTGCGAAGTTCGGGTTGTGCGGGGCGTAGTAAAAGGCGTGTACCGACTCGTCCTCCGAGGGAAAGGTGATGGGCTGTGCCACCGACAGCCACGACGCGTCGAGTTGGTCGGTCGTTGACCGGCGGAGCACCTCGGCTTCAATGGTCGCAAGGTTCATGCAGGCCACTGCGGGAGGATCGGTGGCCGAGCCGCCGATGAAGAACACGTCGCGCGTCGTCGCCACCACGCCGTCGGTGGGCTGCAGGCGAAGGTCGATCGGCTCGAACTTGCGCGGCTCGGTTTCGACGAGCGCCATTCTCCAACGGCCGCCCTCGGTATAGGTCACGGCCATGCGGGTGGGCGTGATGAACGCATAGGTCGGCTTGCCAAAGGTCCACAGCGGACGGCCGAACTCGGCGGACATCGGGTACAGCGCCTCGATCGTGCCTGCCGCACCCGGCACGCTTGCGGCACCTGCCGCACCCCCCGCACCTGAAGCCTTCCCGGCATCCCCGGCCCCCGTCGCTCCTGGCGCCCCGGTTCGATAGAGGTTCCACCAGCCGGTGCGGTCCGAGACGAAGTACAAGAGGCCGTCGGGCGACCAGGATGGCTGAAAGATCGATTCGGTGGCGCTTCCTGCCACGAGCGTGCGCACGCCGAGCGATCCGTCCACGTTGACCATGGCGACCCACAATTCGGTGCCATCCCACGGCATGTTCGGGTGATGCCACTCCAGCCACGCCAGGCGTGTGCCATCCGGGCTCAGCGCCGGAGACGCATAGAAGTCCGCGCCCGTGATCAGCACCTTCTCGCGAGCCACGCGCGCGTCCAGCGTCAGGCCCTGTGCGAGCGACACCGCCACGATCTCGTTGACGGGTTCGTCGGCGCGTGGGCCACGCGCGGCCGGCGTTCCAGCGGCGGCGGCCGGCCGGCCAACGGCCGCATGGTCTTCGCGCACGCAGATCAGCCGGCTGCGTGGCGCGTCCACCTGACAGTCGGCGTAGCGGCGGTCGTCGGAGGTGAGCCGTTCCGGCTCGCCGAGCCCGGACACCCGATACAGCCCCTGGTCGGTGAAGTTGGCAAAGTAGATGGTGCCGCGCGCGACGGTGTACGCGGCGCCGCCGTACTCATGAACCTGCGTCCGGACGCTGAAGCCCGTCGGGGTCACGTCGCTGATGCGGCCGTCCGGCGTGCGCCGGACGACGACGTAGCGGCCGGCATCGGATGCGCGGCCCTCAACCCAATAGAGGTCGTCGCCATCGAGCACAAGGTGATCGAATCTCAGCGCGCCGGCGGTGACACGCGCCGCGCTGAGGGAGGAAGTCCAGGAGCCGTACGGGGCCACGATCTTGGTCATGGAGGAATCCGTCGATGAGCAGGCGGCCGTCAACCCCATCAGCGAGATCGCCACGGCTCGCCTCACCCCACGGCCACGGAACACCAGCGAAGCTGCGCCTCAAACCGACGAGCAGCCTCGCTGGTGCGCTCGTTGTGGTCTTGGCCCCGCTCCGCGGGGCCGGCCATCTCCTGCGGCCATTCGCGAAAACTTGTCTCATTCGGATCGACTTTGGCCTTCGGAGCTGGCTCCTAGCGAAGCTCCGCCTCAAACCCGCGAGAAGAGACGCGCCGGCTCCGCTTCGCTAGTGTCCCAGTGTGTTGTCTTGCCCCGCCTCCGGCGGGGCGGCCATCTTCTATGGCCAGTCGAAAAACTTGCTTCATTCGTGACGCCTCAAGCCATAGAAGATGTCTCGCGGCGTTGGGCGGTTCACGGTCGTCGAATCCGGCGCGGACGGCGGGCGATGCTCACCCGTGAGATTGTCGCCGCCAGCCGCCATGCCTCGTCACCACTCTAATCCCGGATCTCGCGGCGGGTCTCGCCTGATGACCGGACGTCTCGGTCCACGCGGATGGGGACGACTCATGCGGATCGGGGGATCAGTACGTCGTGGCGACGGCCACGATGAGCCGGATGAGCGCGTCCAGGTCGCGCACGTCCATGACTTCGACGGGCGAGTGCGAGTAGCGGCCTGGCCACGACAGGCCGACGTCGACGGCGCCGCCTGCGCTGAACGCCGACGCATCGGTGCCACCGCTCGTCGTTCCAAGCTGGAGCGGAATCTTCGCGGTCCTGGCGAGGGCGAGCAGGCCATCCACGATGTGCGGGGGCACGATGGTGCGACTGTCGAGGATGCGCAGCACGGCTCCGCCGCCGAGCCTGGCGCCGGCCACGCGTTGGATGTCGACGGGCGTGTCGGTCGAGACGAAGGTGTCGATCGCGAACACCGTGTCGGGCCGCATGCGCTCCGCCAGATGCGCCGCGCCTGTCAAACCGGTCTCCTCCTCGACGGTCCACGCAAACGTCACATCGTTGGCGACTCTTTTGGGGTCGATGCGCTGAAGCGCGAGCAGCAGCGCTGCCGATCCCACACGGTCGTCCATCGCGCGCCCGGTGGCGCGATGCGCGCCGAGGCGGGCGAACTGCTTGCGTACAGTGGCCGCCTGGCCGGCGGCGACGCCGAGCGCAGCGGTCTCGGCCGCCGAGTCGGTGCCGAAGTACATCGCGAGCGTGTTGGCGGCCGGCTGGGCCTCGGTGGCGCCCGCGTAACCAGCGCGCGGCGCGAGCAGCGCGGGGACGCCACCCCCCGGCGTCGAGAGGACGAGGGGATGCGATTCGTAGAGGGAGAGATACATGCCGCCGCGGGGACGCACCGAGGCCGTACCGTCGCTGGCGATGCTCGTCACCTCGAATCCCACTTCGTCCAGATGCGCCACAAACAGCAGCGACGTCTCACCTCGTCCGAACGAGACCGTGATGTTGCCGCGCTCGTCAAGGTCGGGTGTTGCCCACGGCGGGAGCCGGGAGAGCACCTGCTCGCGCACGGGCTGCTCGTGGCCTGAGACACCGGCCGCTTCGATGAGCGGAGCGAGCGTGGCGAACGGGTCGGTCGCGGGTGCCGCGCCGGTGGCGGGGCCCGCCCCTGACACGGCCGTCGCCCCTCCCGTCTCCATGGCGCCCTGCGCCCCTGGGGCGGAAAGCGGCCCGAGCCCGACGCTGGCGGCCACGAGCGCGGCGAGCGTATCGACGTCACGTGCGTCCACGGTCTCGACAGGCGTCTGGGCGAACAGCACCGGCACCGTGGCGCGGTGCACCGCCACACCCTTCCACGCGTTGGGAAGAGCCACGCGGAGCCGCGCCGACGGCACGGCCTGCACGGCCACGGACGCGCTGCTCGCGGCGGCGGCGAGCCAGGCGTCTCCTTCCACGACGATCGGTCCGCCACCGAGCCGGCCGGCGGCGCCACGCGGATCGTCGGCGGGGCTGGGCGCACCGCCCACCAGGATCACGCGATCGGGCCGCAGGGTGTCGAGCAGCCGCAGCAAGCCGCGTTGTCCGTACTCGCTCTGCGTCGCCCAGGCCAGCGTCACACTGCCCGTGGCGCCTCGACCGGTCGAGCGGCGAATCAGCTCGGCGACGGCCAGGGTCCCGGCGCGGTTAGCGGCGGCGACGCCACTCACGCGCGTGCCGGCGAGGCGCACCGCCCGCTCGCGCAGCGTCACGCTGTCGAGGAGTCGCACGCCCAGCGCCTCCACCTCCGAGCGCGACGTCGCTCCCACGTCGATCCAGACGTCGTCGAGCGTCTTGATGCGCGCCTCGGATTGCGGATCACCCAGCGCGCGCAGATGAGAGGAAGGCGTGGCCGACACGCCGGGCACGAGGGTTCCAGACGCCGTGCGAATGGACATCGGCTGGCCGACGAGGTATTGCGTGGCCAGCCGAGGGCCGGCACTCGTATGCCGATGAACCCGCAGGTATCCGTCATCGGTGATCGCCGACACCACCAGTCCGCTCTCATCGAGCGGCGCCACGATGAGCGTGTGCGGCGCCCCGTTGCCGGTGCCAATGAGGATGTTGCCCAGGTTGTCGGCGCGGACCCGTGCGCCCCCAGGCATCAGCATCTCGACGGCCGCGCGCACGTCGCGCTCGTAGCCCGACACGCCCGCAATCGACACGAGGGCGAGGAGACGGTCCACCGTGTCCGCACGACCGGGCGCCGGCACGAGCGTGAGCAGGACGGCGGCGGTGATCGCGAGCGGCTGCCTCATCCAGGTAGATTCTGACACGTCACCGCCCTGATGAACCCTGACTCTTCACTCCCTGACCTCCGCCAGTGGGCTGCGTGAGTCAGGCGCCGCCACACGCGCGGTTCGAGCGTTCTGCGGACGGCCGGCTCTGGTCGTTCACGTCGCCTGTCTTAGGCCAGACGCACGTGCGATGCGGCCGGCGTGTTCGCGTTGACGCGCGACCGGTGAACCGATACCGTGCCACCATTGACGCCGCACTCGTGGCCGCTGAACGTGTCGTCCGCTGTGAGATACGGCGCCTGCCGCGCCGCCGTGAGGGATAGTGCCGCCACCGGACCCGATCCCGGCCGGCGCGTGGCTGCCGAGGCCAACATGTGATTCGAGCGCGTGCCCCCGGTTCCCTGACCCGACGAGAAGCCGTGGTGTCGCTGCTGACGGCGGGTCTGTGCGTGAAGGCGCCATGGGTGCCGCGCGCGCAGCCGCGCAGCACCGCAGACGAGACTGTCTGGCTGGATCTGGCGACGCTCTCCGCGCGCATCGCTGCCGGTGAGCTCTCTCCGATCGACGTCACCGAGGCGTACCTCGAGCGGATCGATCGACTCAACCCGGCACTCGCGGCGTTTGTCACGATTACCCACCGCCGCGCGCGCGAGGATGCTCGAGCATGCCGTTGATCGGCAGGGGGTTTGCCTGGCCCACCGCCGCGCGCGCGAGGATGCTCGTGCGGTGGCGGCGGTCCTAGCGGGGGGGGCGCCCGCTTGGACCGCTGGCCGGCGTGCCGATCGCCCACAAGGATCTGCTCGAAACCGCGGACATCCGGACCACGGCCGGCTCGCGCCCGTACGCGCAGCACGTCCCGCGCGCGGACGCCGTCCTGGTCAGCGCGTTGGCGCGCGCGGGCACTGTCTTGCTCGGCAAGACCAACACACACGAACTCGGCGGCGGCGTGACGACGATCAATTCTTCGACATACCTGGCCGTTCAACGCGGCCGGTGTGCCGGCCGTGTCCGTGCCGTGCGGCTTCGACACCAGGGGCTGCCCGTCGGCCTTCAGCTGGTCAGCGGAGCGCACCGCGAGGCGCTGCTGTGGCAGGTGGCGAGGCAGGTTGACGCAGCGACGAATGACGGTGGGCCAAAACGCCCTGGCTGATGGCCGATCCCTTCCCGAAACCCTTCGGGGTGGCGGCCTCTGCCGCGTGTCGTGCCGAGCAAATCCGGCCCTCCGAGAGGAGAATGCCCGCGCCGGAGCACGGCGTCGGTCGCCGAGGATATTCCGCATTTCCGCCAATCCGCGGAGAGATAATGGACCCTGCACGTACCGCGGGCGCGGACCGGAATCTGGTGAGATGCAGACGTCTAACCTTCAGGTCTGTGGTGTCGGCGCCGGTTGCGGCGGGGCACTCCCGTTGATCGGGTGCGACTCACGCCGTCGGATCGTCCGAACGCCGACACGCGGCTGATGAAAATGGAGTACGACCATGCGGATTAGCGAACGGCGCGTCGGGGAGGTCACCGTGGTCGACGTCGCGGGGCGGCTGACGCTCAACGAGGGCCTCGGGCGCGTCAAGGACGTCGTTCAGCGACTCGTCTCCGCCCAGACCCGCCACATCGTTCTCAACATGGCTGCCGTGGGCTACGTCGACAGTTCGTGGCTCGGCGAGCTCGTGTCGTGTCACCTGTCGGCGGTTCGGGGGGGCAGTGTCATCAAGCTGTCGAATCCTGGCGAGAAGCTCGAACACCTGCTGACGCTGACGCGCCTGAACACGGTGCTCGAAGTGCACGGCTCGGAGGCCGCAGCCATCGAGAGTTTCGCCGCGGCCCGCGTCTAGAAAACCTGCCTCTGCAGATTTCCAAGCACTTGAGTCAAGTTTTCTCGCCCGGCCGGAGGATGGGCCAGCCAGCACTGCCACTGGCGAGGCGGAGTCGCAGCGGCACATGCTCGACGGTGTCAGGCGGAGCCTCGTTAGACAGAGGTCGCGGTCTGCAAGGCTTTGTCGGACCGGTATGTGTGTGCCGTGTGCGTTCCTGACGTGAGGCGGACGGTTCCGGTGTAGGATTGGCCCGGCTCGCGCGTTGGAGGACTCTCATGCAGATCTCGGAACGCAAGGTCGGGGACGTGACGGTCGTGGACATCGCCGGTCGCATCGTGTCAGGGGAGTCGGCCGGCCGCCTGAAGGAGAAGGTCACCAGCCTGGTGTTCCAGGGCGAGAAGAAGATTGTGGTGAACCTGGGCGAGGTCAACTACATGGACAGCTCGGGCCTGGGTGAGCTCGTGGCGTGCCATGGTACGGCCAGCAAGAGCGGAGGCAGCGTGAGGCTGGCCGGCGCCGGCAAGAAGATTCAAGATCTGCTGGTGATGACGAAGCTGCTGACGGTCTTCGACGCGTACGACACCGAGAGCGAAGCCATCCGCAGCTTTACCGGGTGAACGGCTCGAGCGGCGTCGGCGGGCGCTCGTGCGGCCCTGGAAAACTTGCACTCCGCAGATTCCCCACCACTCGAGTCAAGTTTTCTCGCCCAGCGAGAGGCCGGGCCAGCCCACACGGCCCCTGGCGCGGCGGAGCCGCAGGTCCATGCGCGCTGGTCGGAGCCGGAGCCTCCCAAGAAACTACCCCGTTTGGCGGGACCGTTTCTGACGCGATGTGTCCCGGGCCCGCCCGGGTGCGCCGCTCGCGGCGGACGGCCGCGCGCTGCTTGGGGGATCGGCTGGCGCGCCCTTGAGCATTCCCAACTGGACGAGGATGCCGGTGACGTCGTAGACGCGTTCGTCCTGCGCGATCAGACCATCCGTGCCAATCGTATAGAGCCACGCGCCGCCCACCTCGATGCGCCGGCCCGTGGCCGGGATCCCGCCGAAGGGCGCCGTCTGAGTGCCGCGCACGTGGAAGAACTGCGCGACGCGCGAGCCGTCGATGATCAGCTCGCGGCTGGTGAACGTCAAGTCCGGGAACGACCTGAACCACGTAGTGTAGACGTTCCCGATTCGAGCGCGCCCGGAGATGCGGCCTTGCATCGGGCTCTCGGCCACCGCGTCCTCCGCGTGGGTGGCCGTGAGAGCGGCGGCGTCGCGTTTTGCCCATGCCTCGTCGCGTCGCGCAAACAGCGCGACGATGTCCTCTCGGCTCATGCGCGCCTCCCGTCAGGGGGCAGCCCCTGTGATGTGATCGACTTGACGGCAATTCTAACGCGATGTGTGGAGTTTCCACGCGATTCGGCCGCGATCGAATCGGCTGTTTTTCTCGCCTCGATTGCGGGAACGGCCGGCCGCCCGACGTTTTTCCTGCCCCGAGGTTGCCGAGTATAGTTTCCGAGCATGGTCCTCGAGCCTGGTGACCGCCTTGGCCCCTATCAGATCGTGGCCGCGGTCGGCGCCGGCGGAATGGGCGAGGTGTATCGGGCGCGTGACACGCGGCTTGATCGCGTCGTCGCCGTCAAGACCTTGCCCGCGGCCGTGGCCGCCGACGCCGCGGCACGCGAGCGCTTTGATCGAGAGGCGCGCGCCGTGTCTCATCTCGATCACGCGCACGTCTGTGCGCTCCACGACGTCGGTGTGCACGAGGGGACGCCGTACCTCGTCATGCAGTTCGTGGAGGGCGAGACCCTGGCGGCGCGGGTACAATGCGGGCCGATCCCGCTCGATGAGGCGCTGAAGTTCGCCCGCCAAATCGCCGAAGCCCTCGAGGCCGCCCACGAGCTGGGCACGGTGCATCGCGATCTGAAGCCCGGCAACGTCATGATCACGCCGGCCGGGGATGTGAAGGTCCTCGATTTTGGATTGGCGAAGGTGAGCGGGGCGTACGGCGGGACGCCCGGTGTCTCCGAAAGGACCCGCGGCAGCGGCTGCGCGACATCGGCGACGCGCGACTCGAGCTGGCCGATCCAGGCGCGCGCGACACGGCGGCGACCACCGTTCCCGGTCCCGCGTCCGTCTGGAGGCGAACGACGGCGGCGGCGGCCATGCTCGGCCTGTTGGCCGGCACGGGCGGTGTGGCGCTCTGGCGTGGCGTCGGCGAGCGTGTGCCCGCGCCGCAGTGGACCGGCACACGCCTCGGCGGCCCCTCGTCGGCGTTGACGGCACAGGTCTCGCCCGACGGGCAGTTCGTGGCGTTCCACACCCTCGTGGACGGACAGTCGCAGGTGGCGGTCATGAAGGCCTCCAGCGGCGACTAAACCGTGCTGACGCGAGACCGGACGCAGGGCCTGAGCGAAGCGTTGGCCTGGTCGGTTGACGGCTCGCGTCTGTACTACGACCGGCACAAAGACAGCCCCGTCGGCGTGTTTACGGTCCCTGCGCTTGGGGGCGAGGAACGCCTCGTCGTAGAAGACGCCTGCTGCCCCGCCGCCGTCCCCGACGGCTCTCTCATTGTCTCGCGCATCAATGCCGACCGACAGTTCCAGCTGCACCGCTTCTGGCCATCGACCGGACGCATCGAGCCTCTGGCCGCCGAGACTGGCGGCCGCAACACGAGTCGCCCCGCCGTGCTCGCGGGTGGGCGCCGCACGGCATTCTACGGCCGGCCGCTCGGTCCGTCCGATATGCCGATCACGTTTTATGGCCTCGACTTGGACTCCGGTGCGATCGAGGCGCTGACGTCGTTTGTTCCGTCGCTCGATCGGGTCCGCGTGGCCGCGCACCCCAGCGATGGCAGCGTGCTGCTTGGCGGGTACGACGGCAATCTCTTTCGCATTCTGCGTGTGGGACCGGCGTCCAGTACAACCGCCGAGACGCTGCTGACGTTCCCCACGGAGGCGCGGTTCGATGTGGATTCTGCGGGAGCGTTGTACACGGCGCTGGTCGCGCGGAGGGTCGAGCTGGTCATCCCGGGGACCGCGGGATCCTTGGAGTGCTCGACCTGACGACGGGCAGCCTCACGCGGCTCAGAGACGACACGCCGACCGACTTTCATCTGCTGACGCAGGACGCGGGCGGCCGTGTGGTGGGCCTCGGCCTTGGCCTTCAGAGCGAGCTCTGGAAGTACACGCCCCACCGGCCGTGAGCCATCAGGGCAAGGCAAGGGGGGCCGGCGTCCCCTTTCAGCGCCCGCCCGCCGTCGTCACCGATCGTCCATATCCCGCACCGCGCAGCGCCTTGCCCGGCTTCGCGCCGGTGTGCTGCCCGTTGTCAATCACGACGACGCCATTCACCACGACGAAGGGCACGCCCTCGGCATAGGATTTCGGGTTCTCGAACGAGTTGGTCTCGCGGACACGAACAGGATCGAAGATCGCCAGGTCGGCCGCGAAGCCCTCTTTCACCTGCCCCCGATCCTTGAGGCCGAGGATCTCCGCCGGCAGCGAGGTCATCTTGCGCACCGCCTGCGACAGGGTCAGCACCTTCTCGTCGCGCACATAGTGCCCCAGCACGCGCACGTTCGTCGCATAGTTGCGCGGGTGCGGCACGCCGGGCGCCTTCAGGTTGATCGCCGAGCCGTCGCTCGCCACCGCGACCCAGGGCAGCCGCATCACCATGCGGACGTCGTCTTCCGACATCGTATGGAAGATGCCGCTGATGGCGCCGCCTTCCTCGGCCATGAGATCGATGCAGGTGTCCATCGGGTCGGCGTCGCCGCGAAGCTTCGCGATCTCGACGATGCGCTTGCCTTCGTACCGCCTGTTGGTCTCGGTCCGCGCCCGCGCCATCACGATGCCCTCCCACCACCCATGCTCCTTGGCCCATGCGATGAAGTCCGGGTCCTTCTTCAACCGATCGCGCAGCGATCGATCGCGCAGCCGTGCGGCGAACATGTCGGGCCCGCCCTCGCGCATCCAGACAGGAAAGAACGCACTCCAGCCGTGGAACATGGCGGTGTAGGGATACTGATTGGCGGTGATCTTCAGGCCGCGCCCGCGCGCCGCGTCGAGCTGCCGGATGAAGGCCCCGATGGTGCCCCAGTTCTCTCGCGCTCGCACCTTGAAATGGAAGATGTGGACCGGGATCTTGGCCTCCTCGGCCACGTGAATCGCGAAGTCGAGCTCCTTGGCCTGGTCGAATCCCTCGCTGCCCGTGTGCGAGGTGTAGTTGCCGCCGTACGCGGCGACCACTCGCGCCATCTCGAGAATCTCGCGCGGATGCGCAGGCCCGCCGCTCTCGAACCGCGTCACGAGCCCCCACGCGCCCTCGCGCATCGAGCGCGCGACGAGATCGCGCATGCGCCCCAACTCGGCGGGCGTGGCCGGGCCGGGATCGTAGCCCTTGACTACACGCCGGACCTGTTCGGACGAGACGTGCGCAATCACGTTGATCGAGATGCCCTGCTTCTCGATCCGTTCGAAATACCCCGTGAACGTCGTCCAATCGGGACGGACGCCATCCCCCCCGTCCGGCTCGGCCAATCCATCGCGGGGAGCCACCGACGTGCTCTCGCCCATGACGTCGAGCGTGACGCCTTGCCGGACCTTGCTCTGCGCCGTCCCATCGGCCACGAGCGGCATCTCCGAATGGGTGTGCAGGTCGATGAAACCAGGCGCGACGACGAGGCCGCTGGCCTCGATGGTTCGACGGGCGGAACGTCCGCCGAGGTCCCCGACGGCGACAATGCGATCTCCGCGAATGCCGACGTCCGCACGCACGGGCGAGGCGCCAGTACCGTCCATCACCTGGCCGCCGCGTACGAGAAGATCGAGGCTCGGCGTCTGGCTCTGGAGGGGTGGGGCCACGGCGATGGCCGCGGCGACGATAAACAGCGCGACGACGCGATGTGGACGATTCATGGGACGCACTCCTCCTCGAAAAGACCGTGGATCCGCCGCGTCGAATCCCAGGATGCCCCGATTCTGCTACAAGCCGGCCCGGAATACACGTGCCCGATGTTTGACTTCATTCCGGCCGCCGTCTACGCTGCTTCGGCCAGGCGAGATTCACGCTTGCCGCCGATTCGATGGTTCAGACGCTCGACGACATCCCCACCCCGGCCCTGCTCCTCGACCTCGATGCCTTCGAGGCGAATCTCTCCAGAATGCTGGCGCACGTGACGGCGCGTGGGCGCGCGCTGCGCCCGCACGGCAAGTCGCACAAGTGCCCGGAGATTGCCAAGCGCCTCGTGGCCGCCGGCGCCGTCGGCGCCTGCGCCGCCAAGCTCAGCGAGGCCGAGGTGTTCGCCGTGCATGGGATCCGCGGGTTGCTCGTCACCACGGCCGTGGTGGGGCGCGCGAAGATCGCGCGGGCCGTCGACCTCACGCGCACGGCCCCGGACACCATCCTGTGCGTGGACGATCCGGACAACGTGCGCGATCTCAACGACGCGGCGCGCGCGGCGTCGGTCTCGATGAACCTGGCGGTGGACCTCTACTTCGGTCGCACCGGCGTGCCACCCGGGCAGCCGGCTCTCGCCCTCGCCGAGCTCATCGCCTCGCTGTCGCATGTGCGCTTTGCCGGGCTGCAGGCCTACGACGCGGAGGCATCGCACACGGTTGGCTTCGACGCGCGGGCGGCGCGCACGCGACAGACCATGGGCCTCGCCGTGGCGACGCGGCGGCTGATCGAGCAGCGCGGCCTCGCGTGTCCGATGGTGTCCGGCGGTTCGACGGGCACTTACGCCGTGGATGCCGAGATCGAGGGCGTCACCGAACTCCAGCCGGGCAGCTTCATCTTCATGGACATGGCGTACGCACGCATCGGCGGCGCGAGCGGCCTGGAGTTCGCGGATTTCGAGCGCGCTCTCACCGTCCTGACCACGGTGATCTCGACCCATGCGGACACCGCGATCGTGGACGGCGGCTACAAGGCGTTTGCGACCGATCGGCCCTTCGCACCCGAACCGGTGGATCTTGCAGGCGCCTCCTATGCCTGGGCCGGCGACGAGCACGGGCGTCTCGACCTCTCGAGGGCGTCTCGCCGAGTCGGCGTGGGCGAGCGCATCCGCCTGGCGGTACCGCACTGCGACCCCACGGTGAACCTGTACGATCAGTTCTACGTGCTGCGCGACCGCACCGTCGAGGCCACCTGGCCCGTCGCGGCGCGGGGCAAGAGCCAGTAGAGGCGGGTGCGACAGGTGCGAGGGTGCCCGGGTGAAGGGCGGCGGGTGGGTGCGGTGCGCAAGCCGGTGCGGCGGTCTGGAGAGCACTCGACTCGTCCGCGGAATCTCCAGTGGGAGGGACGCATGCTCCTCGGTGCGATCCGCGGATGATCCACGGATGATCCGCGCTCAGCCTCGTCCGCTCGACGCTCTGTCATGGCGCATGTAACCAAGAGTGCCCTGCAGTTGGATCTCGAAGCCGCCATCGAGGGCGAGGTGCGCTTCGATCGCGTCTCGCGTGCCTTGTATTCCACCGACGCCAGCGTCTACCAGATGGAGCCGCTGGGCGTCGTCTTGCCGCGGACGCGCGAGGATGTCGTCCGGACCGTGCAGATCGCCGCCCGGCACCGGGTGTCCATCACCGCACGCGGCGGCGGCAGCTCCCAGGCGGGACAGGCGATTGGCGCTGGCCTCGTGCTCGACACGTCGAAGTACCTGAATCGCCTGCTGGAAGTGAATGCGGCCCACCGGTGGGCGCGGGTCGAACCCGGCCTCGTGGCAGACGAGCTGAACGCCGTCCTGCGCCCGCACAATCTACGCTTCGCCCCGGATCTCTCGTCTGGGAGCCGCGCCACGGTCGGCGGCATGATGGCCAACAACTCGAGCGGCGCCCGCTCGGTGGTGTACGGCAAGACGATCGACCACGTGCTCGAACAGCGGGTGGTGCTGGCCGACGGCACTGTCGCCCACTTCCGGCCGCGATCGGGCGCCGACCTCGATGCCGCTCGAGCCGGCGACTCGCTCGAGGCGCGGGCCTATCGCAAAATTCCCGAGCTGGCCGCGGCCCATCGCGACGAGATCGAGCGCCGATTCCCGAAGGTGCTCCGGCGGGTGGGCGGCTACAACCTCGATGCGTTCATCAATCCCGACAAACCCGTGGACCTCACCAGGATGCTGGTGGGCTCCGAAGGCACACTGGGCATCGTCGTCGAAGCGACGATCAACCTCGTGCCGCTGCCGGCGGCGAAGGTGCTGCTGGCCGTGGCCTTCAGCGATCTGTCCGATGCGCTCGCAGCCACGCCGCTCATGCTGCGTCATCGTCCCTCCGCCGTGGAGGTGATGGATGCATTCATTCTGGATCACGCTCGCCAGAACGCGGCGCTCGAGGCGATTCGTCGCGAGGTCTTCGCGGGCTCGAGCGGAACGCTCCTGTGCATCGAGTTCGCCGGGGAGCACGCGGCAGATCTGAGGGGGTCTCTCGAAGCCGCGGAGCGCGATCTCGCGGGCAGCGGCTACCGGTGCCGCGCCACGCGCGCGCTGGACGCGGCCACGCAGGCGCGTATCTGGAGCCTGCGCGAATCGTCGCTCGGGTTGTCGATGGCGATGAAGGACGACGCCAAGAGCATCTCGTTCGTCGAGGACACGGCCGTGGCGCCCGAGAGGCTTCGCGATTACATCGAGCGCTTTCTCGAGATCGTTCGACGCCACGGCACCACGGCCGGGATCTACGCGCACGCCTCGGTTGGCTGCCTTCACGTGCGGCCCGTCGTCAATCTCAAGACGGCGGAGGGCGTCACTCGCTTCGAGGCCATCGCGACCGAGATCGCCGATCTGGTGCTGGAGTTCGGTGGCGCGCTGTCTGGCGAGCACGGCGACGGCATCGTCCGCGGTCCGTTCACCGAGAAGATGTTCGGATCGACGCTCTACGAGGCATTTCGCGAGGTCAAACGCACCTTCGATCCCCAGGGCGTCTTCAACCCGGGCAAGATCATCGACTGCCCGCCGCTCACGGCGAACCTCCGCTACGGTCCCGCGTATCGAACCGCGGATCCGCAGACCTGGTTCGACTACGCCGCACACGGCGGCCTGGGCCGCGCCGTGGAGATGTGCAGCGGCGTTGGCGCCTGCCGCAAGACGCTCGATGGAACGATGTGCCCGTCGTTCAAGGCGACACGGGAGGAAAAGCATTCGACGAGGGGGCGGGCGAACGTGCTGAGGCTGGCCATGGCGGGCCGGCTGGACGAGGCAGGGCTGGGCGATGCGGGCGTCTACGACGTCCTGGATCTCTGTCTGGAGTGCCGCGCCTGCAAGACGGAATGCCCGGTGGGTGTGGACGTCGCCCGGTTCAAGAGCGAGTTCCTCGCCGACTACTGGAACCGGCACGGCGTGCCCCTGCGCGCACGGGCCTTCGGCCACGTGTCTCGCGCGGCCCGGTGGGGGAGTCGCCTCGCGCCGCTGTCGAACCTGATGGCCTCGAGCGCGCTGGGTCGGTGGAGCCTGGAGCGAGCGATCGGTGTGGACCGGCGCCGCGCCCCCCCCGTGTGGGCGCGCCGGACGTTCGGGCGATCGATGGCTCGACGAGCCGCGTCATCGCAGGTGCGCGCGCCGGGCCCGGCGTCCTCGACGCGCTCGCCGGTGCACGTGTTCGCCGATACTTTCACCGAGTACGCCGACCCGCACATCGGTCTGGCGGCCGTGGACGTACTGGAGGCTGCAGGCTTCTCGTGTCGTGCGCTGCCCCATGTCTGTTGCGGGCGTCCGCTCATCTCGCAGGGCCTGCTGGGCGAGGCGCGCGTGCTGGCCACGAGCAACGTCGAGCGGCTGCACGAGATCGCCAGGCGCGGGGAGCCGATCGTGTTCGTCGAACCGAGCTGCCTGTCAGCGATGCGCGAGGACGTACCGGACCTGCTGCGCGGCGACGCGCAGGAGCGAGCGCGGGTGGTCGCCGGCGCCTGTGTGCTGTTCGAGGAGCACCTGGAGCGCGAGCTGGCGGCCGGGCGCGCAAGCCTGCCGCTGGCCGAGGGGTCGCCGCTGTCGATCCGGCTGCACGCGCACTGCCATCAGCGCGCCATGGGCCTGGCGGCGGTCGCGCGGTCGCTGCTGGCGCGGATTCCTGGCGCCACGGTCACGGACCTCGAGGCCGGCTGCTGCGGCATGGCAGGGTCGTTCGGCTACACGCGCGAGCACTACGAGGTCTCGCGCACGATCGGCGAGCTCAAGCTGCTGCCCGCCGCGCGCGCACTGCCCCCAGGCGGCGTCCTCGCCGCGGCGGGGACGTCGTGCCGACACCAGGTCGCGCACTTCACCGGCGTGCGCGCCGAACATCCCGCCGTTATACTGCGCGAGCGGCTGACTGCCCGGTAGATCGGGCGCCAGGTCGTCCGAGGCGCCGCCGATCCACAACGAGACCGTGATTATGAGCATCGCCTGGATCTCTCTCATCGCTCTCATGACCGCGGTCACCTTGAGCATGTTCACCAAGGTCAACGTCGGCATCGTCTCGATTGCGTTTGCCTGGGTCGTCGGCGTCTATCTCGGCGGGCTGCCGCTGAACACCGTCATTGGCGGATTCCCGGTGCAACTGTTCTTCACGCTCGTCGGCGTGACCCTGCTCTTCGGGATGGCCCACGTGAACGGCACCCTCGAGCGCCTCGCGGCGCGAGCCGTCAGCCTGTGCCGAGGCAATACGGGCATCGTGCCGGTGATGTTCTTCTTCGTCGCGCTCTTCCTCGCCACCATCGGCCCGGGCAATATCGCCACGGCAGCGCTGCTGGCGCCAATGGCGATGGCGATCGGCCATCGAGCGGGTGTGCCGCCCTTCTTGATGATCATCATGGTGGGCAACGGCGCGCAGGCAGGCGCCCTCTCGCCCTTTGCTCCGACCGGCGTCATCGTCAATGGCGTGATGGAGCGCATTGGCCTCGGCGGCGTGGAGTGGCAGACCTACGTCAACAACCTCCTCGCGCATCTGGTCATCACCTTCACCGCGTACTTCGTGTTTGGTGGCTGGCGTCTCTTCTCGCAGCGCGACGCCACGGCGCAGGCACCGGAGGACGTCCAGACCGAACCGTTCGAACGCCACCACTGGATCACGATGGGCGTGCTCGCGACGCTCGTGATCGTCGTCATCTTTTTCGACATGCAGGTCGGGATGGCCGCGCTGACCGGCGCGACGTTCCTGTCGCTCATCAGAGCGGCGGACGAGAAGGAGACCATCAGACGCATGCCCTGGAGCGTGGTGCTGATGGTGTGCGGCGTGACGGTGCTCATCGGCGTGCTCGAGCGTACGCAGGGGATGGACCTGTTCACCGACTTGCTGGCGAGGATCTCCACGCCGGCGACCGTCACGGGCGTGATCGCGTTTGTGACAGGCCTCGTGTCCGTCTACAGCAGCACCTCGGGCGTCGTCTTGCCGGCATTCCTGCCGACCGTGCCCGGGCTCGTCGAACGCCTCGGCGGCGGAGACGCGCTGGCGATCGCCTCGGCCATGAACGTCGGAGGCCACCTCGTGGACTTGTCGCCGCTGTCCACGATCGGCGCGCTGTGCCTGGCCGCGCTCCCGGTTCCCGGCGACGCGCCACGGGTGTTCAATCAGTTGCTCGCGTGGGGGCTGTCGATGACCGTCGTCGGTGGGGTCATCTGCTGGGTGCTGTTCTGAGCCCCGGGTCTGCCGGTGTGGGTGAGGACGCGGCCGCGGCCTACGACCCCCAGCGGGGCTTGCGCCCCTCGAGGAACGCCGCGACACCCTCCCGAAACTCGTCGCTGGCGTAGCAGGCGGAGACGACGGCATCGGCGGGTGGAGGGCGGCGATGATCGCGAACGTGCTGCATCAGGGCTTTGGTGGCTCGAATCGTCGATGGGGCGCGGGCCGCCAGCTGGCCGGCGAGCACACGGAGCTCCTCGTCGAACTGCTCGGCTGCCACCACGCGCGTGGCCAGCCCCAGCGCCAGCGCCTCGTCGGCGTCAATCAGGCGCCCGGTGAACAGCAGATCCTTCGCCCGCGCCGGTCCGACGAAATCGATGAGCCGCGCCGTGTTCGCGGCGGACAGGCAGTTGCCGAGCGTCCGGGCGACCGGCACTCCCAGACGAGCGCGAGGGGAGCAGAACCGCAGGTCGCACGCCAGCGCGATGGCGCAGCCGCCCCCGACAGCGGGGCCCTCGATGGCCGCCACGGTCGGCTTGGCGACGTGTTCCAGCCGATCGATCACGGCGTCGAGCCGGCGCTCGTACGCCACGCCGTCGCCGCCAGTAAAATCCTTGAATTGCGTGATGTCGGTCCCGGCGGCAAACGCACCGCCCGCGCCTCGCAGCACGAGCACGCGCACACCTGGCTCGCCATCGACGCGATCGCAGGTCTCGACCAGCGCATCGTACATGTCCCAGGTGAGCGCGTTCCGCGCCTCCGGTCGATTGAACGTGAGAGTGCCGATGAATCCATCGATGTCCCAGACGACGTTGCTCGAAGGCATGGTTGTGCTCGATGTGACGCAGGTGATGGCCGGGCCGTACTGCGCGATGCTACTTTGCGACATGGGCGCGCGGGTAATCAAGATCGAGCCACCTGGCGGCGACTCGACGCGGGCCATGGCAGGGTCAAGGGGGCGTGACAGCGCGGCGTTCAACGCGGTGAATCGCGGCAAAGCGGGCGTCGTGATCGATCTTCAGCAGGCCGACGGCCGCGACACCCTGCGTCGCCTCGCGCGCACGGCGGACGTGCTGATCGAGAACTATCGCCCGGGGGTGATGCAGCGGCTGGGGCTGGACTACGGCACGCTGGCAGCGGAGAACCCTCGACTCGTCTACGCCTCGATCTCGGGCTATGGGCAGACCGGGCCCGCGGCCGCGAAAGGCGGCTTCGACCTGGTGGCGCAGGGTGTGTCCGGCATCATGTCGGTGACCGGTGAGCCCGGCGGCGCGCCGGTGAAGGTCGGGCCGCCCATTACGGATCTCGGTGCGGGGCTGTTTGCCCTGTCGGCCATTCTCGCCAGCCTCTACTGGCGTGGCTCGTCTGGGCGGGGGCAGCACATCGACACGTCGCTGCTCGAGGCGGGGGTCGCGCTGTCGGTGTGGGAGGCGACCGAGTGCTTCTCCGGACGCACGCCCGGCCCACTGGGATCTGCCCATCGCATGAGCGCCCCGTATCAGGCATTTCGATGCGCGGACGGTTACGTCACGATCGGCGCCGCCAACGACCGGACGTTTGCGAGGCTCGCCGACGTGCTCGGCCACGCGGAGTGGGCGGCGGATCCGCGGTTTGCGTCCGATGCCCGGCGGGTCGAGCACCGCGAGGCGCTGGCGTCGTTGATCGAGCAGGAAACCGCACGGACGCCGCGGGCGGAGTGGCTGAGCCGCCTGGAGGCGGCGGGCATTCCGTGCGGACCGATCAACGATTACGTGGAGGTGTTCGCCGACCCGCAAGTGGTGGCCCGCGAGATGATCGTCGAAGTCGATCATCCTGCCCTCGGGCGGCTGCGCACGCTCGGGACGCCGCTCAAACTGTCGGAGACGCCCCTCAATCCCGGCCGGCGCGCGCCGCTGCTGGGCGAGCACACAGACGAGGTCCTGCGCGAGGCGGGCTTCACGCCGGCTGAAATCGCTCATCTGCGCGACATCGGCGCCGTGCGGTAACGGCGTGCGTCCCTCACGGGTCGCACCTCAGACTTTGTCGCGGCGGCAGTACCGGTACAATGACCCAATGCCGTCACGCGAGGTCATCGCCAACCTGCGAGAGCTTGCCGAGAAGACGTCCACGCCCGACGGCGCGCAGCGGGTGGCCTGGGGACCAGTCTGGCGTGAGGCGCGCGAGTGGTTCAAGCACAAGCTGGCCGCGCTCGACCTCGCCCCCACGCTCGACGCGGCTGGCAACAGCTGGACCACCTTGCGCGGCGCCTCCGACCGCGCCGTCCTCATCGGCGGGCACCTGGATTCGGTGCCGAATGGCGGCTGGCTCGACGGCACGTTGGGGGTGTTGGTCGGCCTCGAAGCGCTGCGCCAGTTCCGGAAGGGCACGCCGCCGGTCACGCTGAAGCTCGTGGACTGGGCAGACGAGGAGGGTGCACGCTTCGGCCGAAGCCTGCTGGGCTCATCGGCCGCCGGAGGCAGCCTCGTCGTGGACGATGTCCGCGGGTTGGTGGACAAGGCGGGGACGCGCCTGGTCGATGCGCTCGCCGAGAACGGTGTGGCGCTCGACCGCATGCTCGACGCACATCGCGAGCTGAAGACGATCGACGCGCGCGCGTACCTGGAGCTGCACATCGAGCAGGGGCCCGTGCTCGAGTCGATGAACAAGCCCACCGGGGTCGTGCTGGGCACCTTTGGCGTCGAGCGACACCTGCTGCGCTTCACGGGTCAGGCCGCGCACTCCGGCTCGACGCCGATTCCCATGCGCCGGGACGCATTCCTGGCCGCGGCCGAGAGCGCGCTGGCCTTTCGCGAGATTGCGCGCCGGCACTCGACGCCCGAGGCGCGGGTGGTGTGCACGGTCGGGACCGTGCGCGCCGAACCTGGCATCGTCACGGCGGTGCCCGGGGTGTGCGAGATTTCGATCGACCAGCGGGCCCTCGATGCCAGCGTGCTGGCGCAGATGCTCCGCGAGGCGCGGGAGGCATCGGAGCGGGCCGCAAAGGCGAACAATGTGGCGGTGGAGTGGCGGCGCCTCTGGCAGATCGAACCGCGCCCGTTCGATCCTCAGCTGATCGAACGCTGCGCCGACGCCGTGCGTGAGATTACCGGGGACGCTCCGCGGCTGCCGTCGGGCCCCCTCCACGATGCGGCCGAGATGGTCCCGCACATGCCGGTGGTCATGATGTTCGCCCACTCGTCACGGGGGCTGTCGCACTGCAAGGAAGAGGACACACCGGAGCCGTACCTGGCGCAGACGATTGATGCGTTCCTTCGGCTCGTGGAGACGACCGTCGCAGAAGCCTGACAACAGGGGAGGATTCCGCGGTCAAAGTTGCAGTTTCTGCGATCCCCGCCCCGAAGTGGCATCGGAGGATGGCAGTTTTCGAAATGAAGCCCGGCCCCTTTTCCACTACAGTGGACACTGCCCGACCCGCCCACACCTACCCGCTGAAGGATGTTGTCATGGCCATGAAATCCCGTCGGTTCGCCGTCGTCATCCTGGCGCTCGCGCTGGCCTCCGCGGCCCCCGTCGCGCAGGCGCCGCTCAAGATCACCACCCCCGACCAGTTCCTCGGCCACCAGATCGGCGCCGACTACGTGTTGCCGAACTACACCCGGTTCTCCGAGTACGTCCGCAAGCTCGATGCCGAATCGGATCGCATGCTCGTGCAGAGCATCGGCAAGACCGCCGAGGGCCGCGATCAGCTGATGGCGATCATCACGTCGCCGGACAACCACAAGCAGCTCGCGAAATACAAGGACATCGCCCGCCGCCTGGCGCTGGCCGAAGGCCTCACCGACGATCAGGCCCGCCAGCTCGCCCGTGACGGCAAGGCCGTCGTCTGGATCGACGGCGGGCTGCACGCCACCGAGGTTCTCGGCGCCCAGCAGCTCACCGAAACCATCTTCCAGCTCGCCAGCCGCACCGACGACGAGACCATGAGGTTCCTGCGCGACGTGATCGTCCTCGCCGTCCACGCCAATCCCGACGGCATGGAGCTCGTCTCGGACTGGTACATGCGCGAGGCCGATCCCAAGCGCCGGACGACCAGCGGCATCCCTCGGCTCTACCAGAAGTACGTCGGGCACGACAACAACCGGGACTTCTACATGTCGGCGCAGCCCGAATCGACCAACATGAACCGCATCCTGTATCACGAGTGGTTCCCGCAGATCATGTACAACCACCACCAGACAGGCCCGGCGGGCACGATTCTCTTCGCGCCACCGTTCCGCGATCCCGCCAACTACGTCTACCATCCCCTCATCATCACGGGCCTCGACGTCGTGGGCTCCGCGATGCATCAGCGTTTCGTCTCCGAGAACAAGCCCGGCGCAACGATGCGGCGCGGGGCGAACTACTCCACGTGGTGGAACGGCGGCCTGCGAACGACGGTGTACTTCCACAACATGATCGGGCTGCTCACCGAGAGCATCGGCCATCCCACGCCCATCGAAGTGCCATTCCTGCCCGACCGCCAGATCATGAGCGCCGACTTGCCGTTTCCGGTGCAGCCGCAGGTCTGGCACTTCCGCCAGTCCGTCGAGTACTCGCTCACCGCCAACCGCGCGGTACTCGATGTGGCGTCGCGGAACAAGGAGCACTTCCTGTTCAACATCTACAAGATGGGCAAGGACGCGATCGCCATGGGGTCGAAGGACTCGTGGACGATGTATCCGAGGCGGCTTCAGGCGGTGAAAGA
>JBQTIE010000034.1:0-6622 GCA_052389315.1 Acidobacteriota bacterium | reverse complement strand
CGATCCCATCGCAGGTCGGCCGGCACGCCCACGCCCGCGTCGCCGACCAGCTCAGGCACGCCGCCACTGCTCGAGAACACGACAGGCCGGCCGCACGCGAGCGCTTCGATGACCACGGTGGGACATGGGTCGTTGTACTTGGTGTGCACGACGATGTCGGATTGGCAGAAGATCGCCGGCGCATCGAGCTGGGCATAGGGCCCGAGGAGCGTGACTCGCTCGCCGAGGCCGAGTTCGCGAATCAGTTGGCCCGCCTCGCGCTCGGCCGACGCGCGGTCCCGCCATCCGAGTCGTCCGGTCACGAGCAGCTCGGCATCGTGCCCGCGGTCCACCAGCAGCCCGAGCGTCCTGACGGCCGACTCGAATCGGTACCATTGGTCCTGCGACCCTCCGAGCAGGAGCGTGAGCGGCCGTCGCCCCGGGGGTTTGGGCGTGGGCGCGAAATGGCTCGTGTCCACGGCGTTGTAGAGCACCTCGCACGCATCCCGGGCCGGGCCCACAAACCGGTCGGCGCTTTCGCGGCAGAATGCCGATTGATAAAAGACGTGATCCGCCCGCCCCAGCAGCACTCGAAGCGGCGCGTTCACCTGCTCCCAGCCATCCCCATGCCAGCCCGGATACGCCACACCGTTCTGGTTGAGTACCAGCCGCGCGCCCTTGCGATGGGCCCAGTCGGCCAATGCCACGGCGCCGGCCGGCAGGCGGCTGCTGACCAGATACAGGATGTTGAAGTTCGGCGCCCGCTCCGGAAACGCCTTCGACAAGTGCTGGAGCTTGACGATACCGCCGACGGCCCTCTCAGCAGCTCTCGGGATGCGCACGCCGTAGGTCACGTGGACGTCGCCCCGCGGTGCGCCACCGGCCAGATACGCGCCCAGCCCGGCCGCATGCGCGCGCGCGGTTCTGGCCGCGCGGGCCACCGGACGCAGCCACCGAGCCACCATCAGACGAGCGGTGTCACCGCGGCGTGCACGCGATCGATTAGACGATCGTAGGTGAACTGCTCGTGGACCAGGGCATGGGCCTGGTCCGCGATGCGGCGACTGAACTCCCCGTCTCGAAACTTGCCAATCGCCTCGTCCGCGTTGCTGAAGTCCTTCTTCAGCGCGATGTAGTGTTCGTCGGGCCGGAAGTAGCCGTCGTACTCTCCTTCGAACAACACCTGAACGGTCTTGGTCCCCGCAGCCTCGACCTGCCGACCGCTGAGGATGCGCAGCGGCGTGGGCACACGGTCCCGGAAGAAGCGGGCGTAGACGTCCTCATGCGTCGCGTCAGGATGCCTCGTCAGGTACTCGTTCACCTGAATTCGTGATCCGTCGTCCAGATCGAAGTAGTCGCCGCCGGCCTCCGTGCCGAGCTGGCCGCGGCAACGGTTCAGGAAGGCCGCCCAGGCCGGCTCTGCGAGACGATCGGAGGCGTTGAGCGAGATATCGACCGACAACCCGTAGTGGTCCGCCCGAGCCTGAAAGAACTCGGCGATCGCCCGGCGTTCCTGGTGACCGAGATAGGGCGGTGCGTCGGCGGCACGGTAGCCAAGGTCAATGGGACGGTCGGCCACGGGAACCGCCGGCGTGAACAGCGCCGGGTCGAGGCCCGTGTTCGGCACGCCGACGACGTCGCAGCCCAGACGCCGGCGGTAGATCTCGTG
The DNA here is from genome assembly GCA_052389315.1 of Acidobacteriota bacterium. Classification (GTDB taxonomy): domain Bacteria; phylum Acidobacteriota; class Vicinamibacteria; order Vicinamibacterales; family UBA2999; genus JACCSI01. The sequence continues at coordinate 4,974 of JBQTIE010000034.1, read as the reverse complement.
CACGCGCGGCGACTGTGTCTGCGAGATGAGCAATGCGAGTCGCAGCCGGTCGCAGAACACCATCTTCTCCGGCATGAGCTTGTACTCGTTGCCGATGAAGTACACCTTGGGCTGAGCCAGACGAGCCAGGGCGTCGACGAGCCGGTCCGAGGCGAAGCAGGCGTTGGAGAAGACCGAATGCAGGAGCAGCACCACGTCGCCGCGGAAGGTCGAGCTGAGCCAGGCGCGCGACAGCCAAGCGGCCCATCGACGGTCGCCCAGATTGACCGCCGTGCACGAGAAGCGTGCATGCGCCTGAAAGTGACGAGGCCAGGCCCGCTGATACGAGAAGGTGGAATTGTCCGGGGTTGACGCATACAGCAGGAGCGCCCGAATGACCCCCATGGCTAACGAGGCCCTGCCTGAGACAAAACTGTGGCTTCTGTGCCGCGTTTGGTCCCCGTGGGGTCGTCGCTGGCGACGGTGGAGGCCTCAGACCGCCAAGCACGTGACATGAGTAGGGCTTCGTTAGCCAGCCAAGGGCTTCGCCCTTGATATCCCGCGAATCCCTTGGCTGGTTGCCAGTGTCTTTTCGGCCCGCTCCGCGGGCCTAGGACCGCTATGCGAACCACAACGAGTACACAATTCACGTTCCAGGCTGCATAGCGGTCCAATTGTTGTCTTGCCCCGCCTCCGGCGGGGCAGTCGCCTTGACGGAGAAACTTGACTCATTTGGTCAACATTCGGGGCCGTCAAGGCTCCTACGTGGTGCGACTCATGACCCGAAACCGCTGACTCGTGCCCTACTCGGGTCGCTCGCCCGCCCGCAGCCGTTCCTGCACGCGGCGGCAGACCAGTCCGACCCCCTGCCGAAGCCCGACCGCGGGGACGACGCCCAGCAGGTCCCTCATGCGATCGAGGGTCGGCCGCTTGACGGCGGTCATTTGCGGCGGCAGGTCGCGCAACTGCACCAGCGCGGGAGGCGCCCCCAACTCCTCGCGGATCATCTCGGCCAGCTCCTCGATCGGGATGATGTCGGGGTGACCGATGTTGATGACCGCGTACTCTTTCAGCGCCGCCGCGGCGACGATGGCCTTGACGGCATCGGAAATGTGAAGCCAGCTGCGCGCGCTGCGCTGGTGAACCTCGATGGGCCGGCCGAGTGCCAGCTCGCTCGTGAAGCGAATCATGGCCGAACGGTGATCGCCGAGGTCCTCGTTCTCGTCATACACCATGAACGGCCTCAGCACGACGGCTTCGAGCCCGTGCGTGCGGACTTCGTACTCCACCAGCTGCTCGCCGAGCAGCTTGGACAGCCCGTAGCGGTTGTTCGGTCTGGGGTTGGAGTGCGCCTCGTCCATCGGGTCACACTCCGGGCCGTACACTTCGGAGGTGGAGAAGAACACGACCTTGGCTCGCGATCGCTTGCAGAGCTCCAGGACGTTGTTCACGCCGGACAGATTGGTCGCGACGGCCAGGCTGCTGGCTTGCTCGCAGGTGACCCGGCTCACCATTGCCGACAGCAGGAAGACGACCGACGGCTGCCAGTCGAACGCCGGGAGCAGGTCAATCGGGTGGTTGATGTCGGCCATGACGAAGTGATCGCGCCAGGCCGGGCGGATATCCGCCTCGAGCACTTGCCACCCGGCTTCCCGGAGATGGCGGACGAGCGGCGCGCCGATGTTGCCTTCAGAGCCCAGTACCAGCGCCTTGCTCATGTCGTGGCCTCGCCTTCGACGCGGACCAGCGCGTCGCGGTCGCTTCGATAGCGGCTCCCGCACGCCTTGCAGGTCGAAGCGGCCGGCGGCGTACGGCCGGTGGCCAGCTTCACCCCGCACTCGCACATCCATCCGGCCACGCGTGCCGGGTTGCCGAGCACCAACGCGTAGTCGGGCACGTCCCTGGTCACCACCGCGCCGGCGCCGACAAACGCGTAGCGGCCCACCGTGTGTCCGCAGACCACGGTGCAGTTGGCACCGAGGCTGGCGCCGCGACGCACGAGCGTGGGGCGATACTCGTCCTTGCGAGACACATGGCTCCTCGGATTCACGACATTGGTGAAGACCATCGACGGACCGCAGAAGACGTCGTCTTCGAGCACAACGCCCGTGTACACGGACACGTTGTTCTGGATTTTCACGTTGTCACCCACCACGACGTCCGGGGAGATGACCACGTTCTGGCCGATGTTGCAGCGGCGCCCGATGCGCGCGCGCGGCATGACGTGCGAGAAATGCCAGATCTTGGTGCCCTCGCCGATCTCGCAGCCCTCGTCGATGAAGGAGGACGGATGGACGAACACATTGGACATCGTGTGCCTAACTCTCTTTCAGCCGTGGATGGCGCCGCTCACTCGCCGAGGCGGTGACAGCGCCACGCCGCAGGGCCGAGGTGAGCTCGATCGAGGGTCTCGCCTCGTCGATGCCAAAGCCTCGACCGGCCAGCACCGCTTCGTAGACCCGGGTATGAAGGCTGGCAAATCCTTCGCTGAACTCCACCTCCTGCCCGTCCACCATGATCGAGCGGAACGTGGTGTTCGCACCCGTGTGAACCTCGAAGGGAAGGTCCGAGGCGTCGGTCGAGAGAAACCAGCGGACCTCGGCGCGCTCCAGCGCGAGCCATCCCGCCATGCGCCGCTCGGTGCTCAGGTGCAGTTCGCTCTGGCTGACCGACCCGAAGAGCCACACCAGGAGGTCGAAGAAGTGGATGCCGATATTCGTCACCAGACCGCCGGACCGGTCTTCGCGGCCCTTCCACGAGACGTCGTACCAGGGGCCCCGCGCCGTGACGTAGGTGAGGCAGACGCGATGTGGGGCACCGGGCCGCTCCGCGGCGAGACGCTCGCGAAGCGCCATCAAATCTGGATGAACGCGAAGCTGGAGGACGGTGCTGATGCGCCGCCCGGTCTCCTGTTCGAGTTCCGCCAGCGCGTCCAGATTCCAGGGATTGATGACGAGCGGCTTCTCACAGATGGCGTCGGCGCCGGCTCTGAGCGCCAGGCGAATGTGGGCATCGTGCAGATAGTTCGGCGAACAGATGCTCACGTAGTGCACGCGATCGGCCTCCGCGCCGCGCCGTAACTTCTCGAGGTGCCGGTCGAAGCGTTCGATCTCGGTGAAGAACCGCACGTTGAACCAGTAGCGGTCCAGCACTCCGACGGCGTCATGCGGATCCACGGCCGCGACCAGGCGGTTGCCGGTGTCCCGTATCGCCTGCAGGTGGCGCGGCGCGACGAACCCGGCCACGCCAGTCAACGCGAAGTTCTTCATGGCTGCGTGCTGCTCCCCTGGCCCATCGGCGGCGCTGGCTCGGGCCTGATCTGCCATCCCCGCGTCGATCGGCCGACCATCCGGCCGGCCTCGTATCGGAGCCGACGCCATGGCATCTGCAGGTCGGCTCGTACCACGTCCGGTGCCAGCGGTGGGCGATAGCCGTGAAAGTACGCGAGGTAGAAGTCGAGATCCGCCACCCTCGCCTGAGCGGCTCGCCTCACCACCCCGAGGTCCGCCGCGACGTCGTCCGGGCTGGCCAGCTGCCCGTCGTCGGTGCGAAAGGTGAGTCCGCCGGCCACATCGAAGACGCGCCAGCGTCCGTCGATGCGCACGTAGGACAGCGGCAGCTCTCGGGGCGGCGTGCCGACAAGCCCCCAGTACGCCGACACGCCTGCGTAGACGAGCAGGGTCGTGAACACGTCGGCCTGCTGGTCCGCCTCGCCGTAGCCTCTGGCAATCACCGCCGACACGTGGTCGTCCACGATCAGTTGCCCGACCGGTTGCGGTCGAACGCGGGCCGCCGTCCACTTCAGCGCCGCGAACGTACGCTCCTCATCCGTCCGCGCGTCGCCTACCGCGTCCCGCGCGGCCCGCGCCAGCGCGCGGTCGCGCTCGAGGAACTCGAGCACCTTGCGTCCCAGCGGCACCGTCTGCTCGGTGACGACGAAGTTGACCCCGATCAGGCGGCGCGCAGGCCAAGCCGCCAAGATGGTTCCCCCTGCCAGGATCACCACCAGCGGCACCGCCCAACGCCACCGCCGCCCTGCCCGCGCCACTCGCGCGACCCGCCCCACGCGCCCCCGCCTTTCAACGCGTCTTATGGCCCGAGGCCTGACACTTGAGTTCTCGTGGCAATTTTGAGGACATGCCTTCGCTACGATGCCCGGCGCTGAACCCCGCCAATGACGTCGTCGAACACGGCGACCAGTCGCGGGGCGTTGGCCGACAACGAATAGTCGCGCATGATCGCCTGCCGCCCTGCCAGTCCCAGCCGATGCCGTAGATCGCGGTCGTCCAGCAGCCGACCAAGGGCGCGCGCCCACTCGTCCGGCGTCGAGGCCAGGAGTCCGTCGACGCCGTCGTGCACAATCTCGCGATTCACGCCGACCGGCGACGCCACGACCGGCACCGCGCACGACATGAACTGAATGGCTTTGAATCCGCACTTCCCGCGCGTCCACGGGTCGTCTGGCAACGGATAGATGCCGATGTCACAGGTGTTGAACAGCCCCACCTCGCCTGGGAGCGTCCAGGGGACGTTCTCGATCGACACCCCTGGAATCGAGACCGGCTGCAGGGAGCCCGACACGCGCAGCGTAAAGGCGTGCGAGCGAGCAACCTCGGCGAGGATCTCCCCGAGGTCGAGCAGATACGGGGTGGTGGTCGGCGTCCCGATCCAGCCGATGACGAGCGGAGACGACTCGTCCCTGGCGTCGGTTCGCGGCGTCCAGACCGCGGTGTCGACACAGGTGGGAATCGTCGTCACATGGGCGGCGTGCTGGCGCGCGTAGTCGGCGAGGTAGGCGTTGCCGGCGATGACGTGCGTGCTGAGCCGCAGGATCTCGGCGACCTTGCCAGGGTTCTTGAACGAGCCGATGACGCGGTTGGCTTCGCTCGTGTTCGGCAGGAACACCGCGTCGTCGAAGTCGTAGACGAGCGGCACGCCGCGGCGAGCCAGCCGGCGCTCCAGCAGGGGCGGACCGATCGGATACGCCTCGCGGTA
>JBQTIE010000033.1:0-102163 GCA_052389315.1 Acidobacteriota bacterium | reverse complement strand
TGGGTTTCATCGCGGGGCAGACTGCGCCTCCGGGGCGGCGCATGGGCCACGCTGGAGCGATCATTGCCGGCGGGAAGGGCACCGCGGCCGACAAGATGGCCGCGCTGAGCGCGGCCGGCGTCCGCGTCGTCAAGAGTCCCGCGGACATGGGCGGGGCCGTACGAGAAGTGATCGGCTAGAAAACTTGACTCTGCAGATTCCCAACCATTTGAGTCAAGTTTTCTCGCCCTGCCGGAGGCCTGGCAAAACCAATACTGCCACTAGCGAGGCGGAGCCTCACCGCCCAACATGCTCGGCGGTCTGAGGCGAAGCCTCGCTAGCGCTGCACCCCCGAGCCCAAGCGCCCGCGAGGCGTCGGACTATAATCGAACGCTCATGGAACGTACGTTTGCCATCATCAAACCGGATGCCGTCAGGGCGGGACACGCCGGGCGGATTCTGGCACGCATCGAGGGTGCCGGGTTCGCCGTTCGGGCCCTCCGCATGACCCGTATGACCAAGGCGGAGGCGCAGGGCTTTTATCACGTGCATCGCGACCGACCGTTCTTCGAGGCCTTGACCAGCTTCATGTCGTCGGGCCCGTGCATCGTCCTGTGCCTCGAGGCGCAGGATGCGATTCGAAGGTGGCGGGATCTGATGGGCTCGACCGATCCCGCCAAGGCGGCCGAGGGTACGCTACGGCGCGAGTTCGGTCGTTCGATTGACAACAACGCGACGCACGGGTCCGACGCCCCAGAGACAGCGGCCTTCGAGGTGTCGTATTTCTTTCGGGGCATGGAACTCACCTGAGCTCGCGTGGGCAGCTCGCCATGGGTCCCCTTCTCGTAGTCGTCGGCGGGATGATTGCGGCGATCGGGGCTCTGGTCTGGCTCGGCGTGCCGCTGGGCCGCCTGCCGGGAGATCTGGTCATCCGACGCGAGGGTTTCACCCTGTACCTGCCCATCACGACATCGATACTGGTCAGCGTCGTGCTGACGATGGCCCTGACGGTGCTCAGAAGATAGGCGGGGCGGGCCCCCAAGAGAGGCGCACAGGATGGCCATCAAGAGCGACCGATGGATACGAAGCATGGCCGAACGGCACCGGATGATCGAGCCGTTCGAGGACCGTCAGGTCCGAGAAGGCGTGGTGTCCTACGGCCTGTCGTCCTACGGCTACGACATCCGCGTGGCCGATGAGTTCAAGGTGTTCACCAACGTCTACAACACCGTGGTGGATCCGAAGAAGTTCGACCCGCAGTCGTTTGTGGACATCAAGGCTGACTGCTGCATCGTGCCGCCGAATTCGTTTGCGCTGGCCCGGACGATCGAGTATTTCCGCATTCCTCGCGACGTGCTCACGATCTGCCTCGGCAAGTCGACCTACGCCCGCTGTGGAATCATCGTCAACGTCACGCCGTTCGAGCCCGAATGGGAAGGCCACGTGACCATCGAGATCTCGAACACCACGCCGCTGCCGGCCAAGATCTACGCGAACGAGGGAATTGCCCAGGTGCTGTTTTTTCAGAGCGACGAGGCGTGTGAAGTCTCCTACAAAGACAAGCAGGGCAAGTATCAGGCGCAGCGCGGCGTTACGCTGCCGAAGATTTGATCCAGCAGCCACGATGAACACCAAGCCCGCGCGCGGGATGCGCGACTTTCTCCCCTCCGACCTGCGGCGGCGCCAGCACGTGATCGGCGTCGTTGCCGACGTGTATCAGCGCTACGGGTTCGAGCCGCTCGAAACGCCCGCGGCCGAGAACATCGCGACGCTGCAGGGGAAGTACGGAGAGGAAGGCGACCGGTTGATCTTCCGGATTCTCAAGCGTGGGGAGGGTGGTGCGGGCGGCGAGGCTGACCTGGCGCTTCGATACGACCTGACGGTTCCCCTGGCCCGGGTGGTCGCGGAATATCGGGCGTCTCTGCCGCGCTTCTTCAAGCGGTATCAGGTGCAGCCGGTCTGGCGCGCGGATCGCCCGCAGAAGGGGCGCTTCCGGGAGTTTTTTCAATGCGACGTCGACGCCATCGGGTCTGCGTCCATGGTGGTGGAATGCGAGCTGCTGGCCGCCGCGTCGGAGGTGCTCGTACGGTTGGGTTTCGATCGGTTCGTCATTCGTCTCAATCATCGGGGCCTGCTGGCCGGCCTGCTGGAGGCCTCCGGCGTTCCGACCAGACAGCACGGCGAGGCGCTGGTCGCGCTCGACAAGCTCGAGAAGATCGGCCGGGACGGCGTCGCGCAGGAATTCGTGTCGCGGGCCATCAACGAGGCGAGCGCGGCGACGCTGCTGGAGCTCTTCGAGACCCTCGGCGTCGCGGCGCAGTCGGCGGACCGTGATCCGGCGGGATACAACGCCGAGGTGCTCGCGCGCATTGGAGGACTGGTGGGGGATCACGAGGGAGGCTCCAGCGCTGTTTCGCAGCTGAGCGACGTCGTTCGCCTCGCGAGCCGCGGTGACGCAGGGGGGCGTCTCCGGCTGGACCCCAGCCTGGCGCGCGGGTTGGCGTACTACACCGGATCAATCTTCGAGATCGCGGTGCCGGACCTCAGCGGCAGCCTCGCCGGAGGTGGCCGGTACGACGACTTGATCGGGATGTTTCTCGGCAGCGCCGTGCCAGCCTGCGGCATCTCGCTCGGGCTCGAGCGGATCCTCGTCGTGATGGACGAGCGAGCGATGTTTCCGCCGTCGCTGGCGAAGGCGCCTGCCGACGTCATGGTGACCATCTGGAATGCCGATGGCGCCGCCGATGCGATACAACTGGCAGGAGACCTGCGGAGAGGCGGCCTTCGCGTCGATGTGTACCCGGAGGCGGACAAGATCGGCCGGCAGGTCAAGTACGCCGACAGCCGGGGCATCCCACTCGTTGTCATCGTCGGCGACGAGGAAATGCAGCGGGGCGAGGTGGCGGTGAAGCACCTCGAGAGCGGCGCGCAGCGCTCCGTCGCTCGGGCAGAGGCCGCCGCGACCGTTCGCGCGTTGCTGGCTGCGGAGAACTGACTCACGCATTAGGGGCAAGCCCGGAGCGCTTGCGGTCGACTCGTTGATCTCTATGGTGCACCCCCTCGGCACGCTGACTCGGACCCACACTTGCGGAGCACTACGCGTCTCGGACGTCGGGCGCGACGTGATCCTCCTGGGGTGGGTGCACCGCGTGCGCGACCTCGGCTCGCTCGTCTTCCTCGACGTGCGCGATCGGGGCGGCCATGCCCAGGTCGTCATCGAAGGCGACGACGCGTTGCTCGACACAGTCAAACGCCTCAGGGCCGAGTATGTGGTCGCGGTGAGCGGCGTCGTCGAGCGTCGATCGGCGGAGACCACCAACGCGGCGGTGCCGACGGGCGAAGTCGAAGTGCGGGCGCGCCACGTCCATGTCCTCAATGAGGCCCGGACGCCCCCGTTTCCGATTTCCGAGGACGCGAACGTGTCCGAGGATATCCGCCTCAAGTACCGCTACCTGGATTTGAGGCGTCCTCGGCTGCAGGGCAATCTCGCACTGAGGCACCGCGTGACGCTCGCCCTGCGCAATTACTTTCACCAGCAGGGCTTCCTGGAGATCGAGACCCCGATTCTGACCAAGTCCACTCCCGAGGGTGCGCGAGACTTTCTCGTGCCCAGCAGGGTGCATCCTGGCGAGTTCTTTGCGCTCCCTCAGTCGCCGCAGATCTTCAAGCAGATCCTGATGATTGCGGGCATGGACCGCTACGTTCAGTTCGCGCGCTGCTTTCGCGATGAAGACCAGCGGGCCGATAGGCAGTTGGAATTCACGCAGGTCGACCTGGAGATGTCGTTTGCGCGTCCAGATCTGGTCTTCGGGGTGGTCGAGGGCGCCCTCGCCACGGCGTTTCGGGAGATTGGCGTGGACATTGCCACCCCGTTTCGACGGATGCCCTACGCGGAGGCCATTGCGAAGTACGGTTCGGACAAGCCTGACCTCCGGTTCGGATTGGAGATTCAGGACTTCGGACCGCTGTTCGTACAGTCGCCCTTCGGCGTCTTTCGGGAGGCCGTCGAGCATGGTGGCACGGTAAGAGGCTTCGTGATTCCAGGCGCCGCCCGATGGTCACGCCGCGAGCTGGATGAAGTAGTCGCTCAGGCCAAGCAGTGCGGGGCCGCGGGGCTGGTCTGGGTTCGCTATGGCGGCGACGGCGTCCAGACGTCTGCCAAGGCCATCGGCGAGGAGGGCCTCCGTGCGGTGCTCGCCGCGGCTCACGCCACCCCCGACGACCTGGTCGTGCTTGGCTCGGGCGGTGGGGAAACCGTGTCGCGGATGCTGGGGCAGCTCCGACTCGTCGTGGCGAAGGCGCGTGATCTCGTCCCGGACGGCCGGTGGGAGCTCCTCTGGGTCACCGACTTTCCACTTTTCGATTGGAACGCGGACGAGCGCCGGTGGGATTCGGTCAACCATCCGTTCACCGCCCCCAGCGAAGGGGACGTCGAGCGGCTCGAGACCCACCCCGGCGAAGTGCTGGCTCAGGCGTATGACGTGATTCTCAATGGATGGGAGCTGGGCGGGGGCAGCATTCGTATTCACGACCGCCAGACGCAAGCCAAGGTCTTCCGCCTCCTGGGAATGACGGACGAGCAGGCACGCGACCGCTTTGGCTTCTTCCTCGAGGCGCTGGAGTACGGCACGCCGCCGCACGGGGGCCTCGCACTCGGCCTGGACCGGATCTGCGCGCTGCTGGCCGGGGAATCCTCCATCCGCGAGGTCATCGCGTTCCCCAAGACGACGGCCGCGGTCGATTTGATGGCTGACGCCCCCTCGAAGGTGGAGCCCCGGCAACTCCAGGAATTGCGGTTGCGTACGCTAACATGACGCCGGGCAGGTGACGTGGCGCGGCCCTCGCGTTTCTCGCCGCCCTTCAAGGAGATTGCCGAAATACCGCCGGTGCTTCTACGCAAGATTGCCGTTCCCGAGGCGGCCGTGGAGACCCTCTTCGGGGCCTACGACGACAACCTGCGCCACCTCGAATCGCTCTTGAACGTGCGAATTCGCACGCAGGGCCACGAATTGCTGGTGGAGGGGCGGCCAGACGACACGGCCCGCGTCGCGCGGCTCGTCGCCCAGACGTCGGCCCTCATCGAGGGTGGCCATGCGTTGTCTGGCCAGGACGTTCGCACAGCGGCCGAGCTGGTCGCGGAAAACCCGGGTGCGGATCTCAAGGAGCACTTCCTCAAGGACGGGCAGGTACGCACGGCAGGGAAGCGGCGGATCACGGCCAAATCCGCCAACCAGCGGCACTACCTGGATGCCATCGAGGCACACGATATCGTGTTCGGCATCGGTCCCGCCGGCACCGGCAAGACATATCTTGCGATGGCCCAGGCCGTCAGTGCGCTGTTGGCCAAGAAGGTGAGCCGCATCATCCTGGCCCGGCCGGCGGTCGAGGCGGGGGAACGGCTGGGGTTCTTGCCCGGGGACGTGCAGGAGAAGGTCAACCCGTACCTGAGACCTCTCTACGATGCGCTCTACGACATGATGGATCTCGAAAAGGCGGAGCGCATGCTCGAGCGAGGGACGATCGAGGTCGCGCCCATCGCCTTCATGCGCGGACGCACGCTGAACGACGCCTTCGTGATCCTGGACGAGGCGCAGAACACCACGGCCGAGCAGATGAAGATGTTCTTGACGCGCCTCGGTTTCGGATCGAAGGCGGTGGTCACCGGCGACATCACGCAGATTGATCTGCCGGAGGGTCGAACCTCCGGGCTCATCGAAGCGATGCACGTCGTGGGGCGCATCGAAGGCATTGCGTTCGTGTACTTCGATGAACGGGATGTCGTACGGCACAAGCTCGTGCAGGCGATCGTCAAGGCGTACGATACCTACGAAAACGGAGCCCCGGGACCCCATCCCGCGACGGACTGAGTGTCGATGCCACGCGCAACGCTGCGGCGCCGAACCCCCAGGCCGCTCGTTGCCGTCACGGTGACGGCACCGGACGGACACGGCGGCTGGACGCGTGGTCTGGGTGCCTGGCTGAGGCGGGCGGCGCCGACACGGGCGCGCGGTGCTGTCACGGTGGCGCTGGTTTCCGATCGTCGTATGCGCGCCCTGAACCGCACCTTCAGGGGCGTCGATCGTGCCACCGACGTGCTGTCGTTTCCGACCGGCGGCGAGCCGCTGTCCGACGCCGGCGACGCGCTGGGTGACATCGTGATCGCCAGCGGGGTGGCCGCTCGGCAGGCCGGGGAGGCCGGGCACTCGGTGGGGACCGAGTTGCGCGTATTGGCCCTCCATGGGCTGTTGCACTTGCTGGGCCACGATCACGACCGCGACCGAGGCGAAATGGCCCGGCTCGAGCAGGTGCTCAGGCGTCGCGCGGGGCTTCGGTCCGGGCTCCTCGAGCGCTTGCGTCACGGGCGGCACGCATGACGGCGCTCTCGCTCTTCCTGCTCGGGGCGGCCGCCGCCTATATCAGCACCGTGGTCACTGCCTTCGGCGCCTTGATGAAGCTGTCCCTTCGTCTGATGGCGGAGCGCGGCGGCCGCGATGACCTGCTGCGCAAGTACCTCGACGAGCCCGCGCGCCTGTTCATTCCGGCGCGCCTCCTGCTCACGGCGACCACCGTCGCCGCGGCCGTGCTCGTGGCACGGGTCACCGGCGTGGATGCCGCACGAGGGCTGCCGCTGCTCGTCGTGGCTCTTCTCCTGTTCATTCTCGTGGCCGAGCATGTGGTCCCGTGGCTCATCGTGCGCCGAGACCCGGAACGGGCGCTCGAAGTCCTGCTCCGGTCCTTCGACGCGCTGGTGCGCGTGCTGAATCCGCTGACGAACATGCTCATCCGGCTGGGCGACTCACGACGCGACCGCACGTCGGCCGTCACCACGGCCCCCCCCGAAACACCCGTCGCGGCCGGCGAGACACCCGAGGAGCGCCAGGAGAGCCTTCAAGAGGGGCAGGCGCGAGAGCTCATCCGATCGCTGGTGGATTTTCGCGAGACTATGGTCCGGGAAGTCATGACGCCACGCCCCGACATCGTGGCCATCGAGGCGGATTCGACCGTGGGCGCCCTGCGCGACCTCGTCCGGGAGCAGCAGTATTCGCGCCTTCCTGTCTATCACGAGTCGCTCGACAACATCGTCGGCATCATTTCGACCAAGGACCTGATCCTCCTCGACCGCCCGGACTCCGCACAGCCCATCACGCCGCTCGTGCGCCCCGCGCATTTCGTGCCCGAAACCAAGCGCGTGCTCGAGTTGTTGAAGGAGTTCCAGGGCAAGCGCCTGCAAGCGGCCATGGTCGTCGACGAGTATGGGGGGACCGCCGGCCTAGTGACGATCGAGGACCTGCTGGAGGAGATCGTCGGGGAGATCCGCGACGAGTACGACGTCGAAGTCGAGCCTGTGCTCGAACAGCCGGACGGCAGCTACGTATTCTCTGGACGCACGCACGTGCGGGAGCTGGTCGAACGGCTCGCCGTGACCGTGGAGGGTGAGGGGTACGAGACCGTCGGCGGGTACGTGCTCGCCCATGTCGGCCGCGTGCCCGCCGTTGGAGAGACGTTCACGATCGACGGGATCACCGTCGAGGTGCTCGAGACGGAGCGCCGGCGCATCACCCGGCTCCGGGCCCGGCGCGCGGAACCGACGGACCAGGCGGAATGAAGAGCGGCGTTGTCACGCTGGTCGGTCGGCCGAATGCAGGAAAATCCACGCTCCTCAACAAGCTCGTAGGCCAGAAGCTGGCGATTGTGTCCGACAAGCCGCAGACGACCCGCACGCGCATCCGCGGCGTCCGGCGGTACCCGGACGCGGAGGTGGTCTACGTCGACACGCCGGGTCTGCATCGGCCTCTCCACCGCCTGAACGCGCGGATGGTAAACGCCGCGCTCGAGGCCGTCCAAGGCGTCGACGTCGTGGTGGCGGTCCTGGATGCCACCGACGCGCCGGGCGGCGGCGAACGATACCTGATGGATCTGCTCGGCCGGATCTCGGCCACTCGTGTCCTTGCGCTGAACAAGATCGACCTCCAACCCAAAGCGCTGCTCCTGCCGCTGATCGAACGCTGCCGCGCCGCGGCTGACTTTGCCGACATCGTCCCCGTGTCGGCGCTGGGGGGCGAGAACATCGACCGCCTCGAGCAAGTCGTGATCTCGCACCTGCCAGACGGAGAGGCGATCTACCCGGACGACTTCTTGACGGATTTGCCAGAGCGCTTCTTCGTGGCGGAGCTGGTCCGCGAGCAGGTGCTCCGGCACACGCATGCCGAACTGCCGTTTGCCTCGGGCGTGCTGGTGGATCGGTTCGACGAGACGGACCCCAAGGGCCTGCTGCGCCTCTACTGCACGATCGTGGTGGAACGCGAGTCGCAGCGGCCAATCGTCGTCGGCAAGGGTGGCGGCATGATCAAGCGCATCGGCACGGCCGCGAGGCTCGAACTCGAGCGGTTTTTCCAGACGAAAGTGTTCCTCGACCTCCGGGTGAAGGTGAAGGGCGAGTGGCGCGACGACGAGCGTCTCCTCGACCAGATGGGCGTCCCTCGGACGAAGCGGCGCTCCTGATTCCATGTTAGTGTCCCGACCCAGTGATTCGCGACATAATCCGCGGGCGGCGCATCCCGCCTCGCGGCGTTGCTCGTCGCTCAGATATGCCCAATATCCTCGCGCCTTGCGATCCGGGCGCGGCGCTCCGCGACTTATGCCACGAATCACTGGGCCGGGACACTAGATTCCCACGGTTGTACCTCTCGACATCGAGGCATCCCTCATGGCTCCGCCCCGAAGAAGTGACGTCGTCCTCGATTCCGTCAAACGGCTGCTGCGCATGGGCGCGACGGCCAATCTCTTGAACCTGCTCCAGAAGCAGCATCCCGCCGACCTGGCCCAGATTTCGGGATCCCTGCTGGATGCCGAACGCCACGCGGTCTTCAGCCTGCTCGTCGAGCGAAACTCGCGGTTGGCCATGGAGACGGTCAGCGAGATGGAGCCCGAGCAGGGCGCCCAGCTGCTGACGGGCCGATCGGCTGAAGAGATCGCCAAGCTGTTGCAGGAGCTGGCGTCCGACGACGCCGCGGCGCTCATCGACTATCTCCCGGAGGAACTGTCGAGCCAGGTGCTGGAGCTGATGCGACGCAGGGAGTCCGAGCAGGTCGAGAGCCTCCTGGAGTACGGCGAGCAGACGGCCGGCCGCATCATGAATCCCGCCGTCTTCGCGCTCAACGAAGACCTGACCGTCGGGGAATCCATCACCGCGCTCCAGAATTCGCGCGATGTCGAGATGGTGTTCTACCTGTACGTCGTGGACGCTCGCCGTCATCTCGTGGGCGTCACGTCGCTGCGCCGATTGCTCCTGGTGGCTCCCGAGACACCCCTCAAGCGAATCATGACGCCCGAGCTGATCAGTGTGCGCGTGGACACTGATCAAGAGGAGGTCGCGCGCCAGGTGGCGTCGTACAACCTGCTGGCGGTTCCCGTGGTCGACGAAGAAAACAAGCTCGTCGGCGTCATCACGGTCGACGACGTCATCGACGTCATCAAGGACGAGGCGACCGAGGACCTGTATCGCCTTGGCGGCGTCTCGGGAGACGAACGGGTGGCCACACCGGCGTTCGAATCGTTCCGGAAGCGCCTGCCGTGGCTGGTGGTCAATCTGGCGACGGCATTCGTCGCCGCGTCTGTCGTGGCGTTGTTCGAAGGCACCATCAGCCGCGTCACCGCCCTGGCCGTCTTCATGCCCATCGTGGCCGGGATGGGCGGAAACGCGGCGACGCAGACGCTGACGGTGATCGTGCGCGGCCTGGCGCTGGGCGAGCTGTCATGGGCCAACGCCAAGAAGGTGCTCCTGAAGGAGATCGCCGTCGGATTGGGCAGCGGCATCACGCTCGGCCTCCTGGCCGCGCTGGTCGCATCCGTCAGCAAGGCCAGCCCGGTGCTCGGCATGCTGATCGCGCTGGCGATGGTCTGCAACATGCTGGTGGCGACGGTGGCGGGAACGCTGGTGCCGCTGGGCCTCAAGGCGCTGCGCGTCGATCCGGCGCTCGCCTCGTCGGTCTTCATCACCACCTTTACGGATGTCGTGGGGTTCGCATCGTTTCTGGGCTTTGCGACACTGTTCATTCAGCTCCTGGCCCCGTAGCGGATGCCGCGGGATAGAATCAGGGCTGCATGCCGCTCTTCACCGCTGACGCGCTGGTGCTGCGGACCTACAAGTTGGCCGAGGCAGACCGAATCGTGGTGTTCTTGACCTGCGATCGCGGCAAGAAACGAGGGGTCGCGCCCGCCGCCAGGCGGCCCCGCTCACGCTTCAACGGCGCCCTCGAGCCGCTGACGCAGGCCCGTATCGCGTATTTCGAGCGAGAGCGGCGGGAGCTGGTCAACCTGAACTACGCCGACGCGGTCCAATCGCCCCTGGCGGCACCAGGCCCGGAGAGCCTCGGGTACAGCCATTACTTCGCCGAGCTCATCGACGCGTGGGCGGCAGACTCGGACCCCGACGAGCGGCTCTTCCGGTTGGGCTGCGCCGCCCTCGACGCGTTGGCGCACGGCGCGCCGGTCGAGCCGCTGGCGCGCTACTTCGAGTGCTGGCTGTTGCGCCTCCAGGGGGTGTACCCGACCGATTTGGCGCTGTCGCCGGCCGCTCGCGCCTTCGTGGAGCGGACCCGTGAGGTCGGCCCGACGCACCTGGCGGCGCTCGGAGTACACGATGAGGTGCTTGCCGAACTCGAGCGCAAGCACCAAGCGGTGATCCGCGAACACCTCGAGAAGGAGCTGAAATCGGTTCGTGTCATGAACGATCTCCGTCGTTTTCCACGACTGTGACTCTTCAAGATCTCATCCTGAAGCTGTCGGCGTTCTGGGCCTCGCGCGGATGTCTGATCCAGCAGCCGCTGGATCTCGAGGTCGGTGCCGGGACCTCGCATCCCGAGACGGTGTTCCGCGTGCTCGGTCCCCGCCCGTGGAACGTCGCCTATGTCCAGCCATCCCGCCGTCCAGACGACGGGCGGTTCGGCCAGAACCCGAATCGACTCTTCAAGCATCTGCAGCTGCAGGTGATTCTCAAGCCCGCGCCAGACGAGGTGCAGCAAACCTATCTCGACAGCCTCGAAGCCTGCGGCATCAACCCGCGACAGCACGACATCCGCTTTGAAGAGGACAACTGGGAGTCGCCGACCCTGGGCGCCTGGGGCATCGGCTGGCAGGTCATGCTCGACGGCCAGGAGATCACGCAGTTCACCTACTTCCAGCAGATGGGGGGCGTCGATCTGGCGCCCATCACCGCTGAGATCACCTATGGCCTCGAGCGAATCGCCATGTTCCTGCAGAAGGTGGACAACGTGTTTGCGCTGGAATGGGCGCCGGACGTCAGCTACGCGGACGTTCGTCTGCGCGAGGAGATCGAGCAGTCGCGCTACGCCTTCAACCGGGACACCGGCATTGAGCTCGCGGCATTCTCCTCGTTTCACCGCGAGTCTTTCGATCGGCACTACGACTTCGGTCGGCGCCTGTTGGCCGGCGGTCTCCTCCTGCCGGCCCTCGAAGCCTGTCTGAAGTGTTCGCATCTGTTCAACCTGCTGGATTCGAGCGGCAGCATTGGCGTCACCGAGCGCACCTCCTACGTGCTCCGCGTGCGACAGCTGGCCGTGGCGATTTGCAAGCAGTACGCTGCCGAAGAGGAAGCCGCGTCGCAGCCTTCTCCCGAGGACGCCTGAACCAGCCATGGAACGCGAACTGTTGATCGAGCTGGGCGTCGAGGAGATGCCCGCCAGCTGGCTGCCCTCGCTGACCACGCAGATGGCCACAGTGCTGGCAGAACGCCTGGGAGCGCTGCGCGTCGCGCCGGCCGCGGCGATTGAAAGCTACAGCACGCCGAGGCGCCTCACCGCGCGCGTCGGTCGCCTGGCCGAGCGGCAAAGCGACCTCGACGAGATCGTGACCGGGCCTCCGGTCGCCGCCGCCTTCGACGCTCACGGGCGCCCCACCACCGCCGCGCAGGGTTTTGCAAAGAAACATGGCGTCGAGCCGGAGGCGCTCGAGCGGCTGGAGACACCCAAGGGGGTGTATCTGGCGGCGCGCAAGCACACACGTGGAAAGGCGACCGTGGACGTGCTGCCCGACGTCCTCACGGGTCTGCTCAGGCAACTGACCTTTCCGAAGCCGATGCGGTGGGACGCGTTGCTCGAGGACGGCAGGGGCGAGCTCCTTTTTGGGCGACCGATTCGGTGGATCCTGTTCCTGTACGGCGGGCGTGTCGTGCCGTTTTCCATCGCGCGCGCGCCACTCGGACAGGGCCCCCTCGTCCACGAAGTTCGCTCCGGCGGCGTCACCTTCGGGCATCGGTTCCTGACCACGAGTGGGCGAGCGGGCCGAGCCATCAAAGTGAAGGGGTTCGACGACTACCGCCGGCGTCTGGCGGAGAACTTCGTCGTGCTCGAACGCAGCGAGCGACAGGCGCGCATCGCGCGGGAGCTGGATGTCGAGGCGCAGCGACGCGGCGGTCGAGTGTCTCGTCACTCGAGCGGTCAGGCCCTGCTCCAGCAGGTGCCTGATCTGGTCGAGTACCCGACGGTCGTGTCTGGCGCGTTTGCCGAGGAGTTCCTGGGACTTCCCGAGGAGGTGCTCACCACGACCATGATTCACCACCAGCACTTCTTTCCGGTGGTGAACGAGCGTGGTGAGCTGCTACCTGTGTTTCTCGCCGTGCTCAACATGGAGGGCGACCGTCCCGAGTTGATCTCGCGCAATCTCGAGCGCGTGCTGGCCGCCCGCCTGCGCGATGCGCGTTTCTTCTTCGAGGCCGACCGCCGGCAGCCCCTGGCCGCTTTCGTGGACCGCCTCGACACCGTGCTCTTCCACGCGGCGCTCGGCAGCTACGCGGACAAAGCGGCACGCCTGGGTGAGCTCGCCGGCGTGCTGGCGGCCGACGTGCTCGGGGTTCCCGCGGCGCGCGCGGCCGCGAGCCTGGCCGGCCGACTCTCGAAGGCGGATCTGGCCACCGACATGGTCCGGGAGATGACCGACCTCCAAGGCACCATGGGCGGGCTCTACGCCCGCGCCGACGGCCATCCCGACGAGATCTGGAAGGCCGTGTATTTCCACTATCTGCCCGTCGCCGTCGAGTCCGACGCCCCTCCGTCTCGCGAAGCGCTCGGGCCGGCTGCCGTGACTTGGGCAGCCGTCTCCATGGCTGACAAGCTCGACACGGTCGTGGGCCTCTTTGCTGCGGGGGAGCGGCCCACGGGCTCTCGCGATCCGTACGGTTTGCGTCGCGCGGCGCAGGGGATCATGCGCACGCTCGTCGATCTGCCGGAGTTGACCGGCCTCCAGGTGCGTCCGTCGCTCGGCGGCCTCGTGGACGCGTCGCGACAGTCGGCCGGGAGTCACACGGGATGGGAGACGCCGGTGCTCGAGTTCCTGCTCGAGCGGCTGCGGTTCGTCCTCGAGCAGCGCGGCTTCGACGGGCGGAATGTACGGGCGGTGACGTCGGGCGCGCCGCAGGCGATCTGCCCGCTACCCGCGCGCCGGAAGCTGGAGGCGCTCCCGGAATTCGTCGAGACCGCTGAATTCCGTCAGCTGGCCCTGCTCTTCAAGCGGGTGCGAAACATCGCCAGGCCCCTTGGCCCCGATGCGACCGCGTTCGGTGGCGCCGACCGGCAAGCCCTCACCGAGGAGGCTGAGCGCCACCTCCTGGCCGAACTCGACCGATGCGAGCCGGCCATCACCGCCGTCGTCGCGGCCGGCCATGGCTACCGCGACGGGTTTGCTCATGCCGCACGGCTGGGCCCGCCCGTCGCCCGTTTTTTTGACGAAGTGCTCGTCATGACCGAAGATCAGGTGTTGCGCGAGGCGCGGCTTCGTTTGATGAGGCGACTCGAAGGACTCATCCTGCAGTTGGCCGATGTCTCGGAAATCGTACCGGAAACCACGTAGCGGCCATCGGGCGCGCCTCCCGGCGTCGCCCGCCGCCTTCATTCAGGAGCAGGGACAGCACAATGGCGAAGAAGCCATCATCACGTCGACCGGCCGCCAAACCGGGTAGAACCTCCCGGGCAACCGCCGCGAGGCGCCGAGGGGCACGACGCAAGTCGCGCGCCGCCAAGTACGTCTACTTTTTTGGTAACGGCAAAGCGGACGGCGACCGCACCATGAAAGACACGCTGGGCGGCAAAGGCTCCGGACTTGCCGAGATGACCAACGCGAAGCTCCCCGTGCCGCCGGGGTTCACGATTTCAACCGACGCCTGCAATCTGTACTACGAACGCGGAGAGAGGCTCACGCCCGCCATCGAAAACGAGATCATCGCCAACCTGCGAAAGCTGGAACAGGCGGCCGGCGCCACCCTCGGGTCGACCGACAATCCGCTGCTCGTGTCCGTCCGGTCGGGAGCGAAGTTCTCGATGCCGGGCATGATGGACACGATCCTCAATCTCGGCCTCAACGACGCGACGGTCGAAGGGTTGAAGAGGCGCACCGACAACGGACGCTTCGCCTTCGACAGCTACCGCCGCTTCATGCAGATGTACGGCAGCGTCGTCCTCGAGATCCCCAAGAGTGCCTTCGAGCACGCGCTCGAGGCGGTCAAGCACGAACGCGGGGCACGAGCCGATACCGATCTGGACGAGCGTGCACTGCGGGAGGTGGTGGCGCGCTACAAGACCATCGTGCACGAGAAGACGAAGCGCCAGTTCCCGCAGGACCCACTGGAGCAGCTGCGGGGCGCCCGCAACGCCGTGTTCCGCTCGTGGAACAACCCGCGTGCACGCGAGTACCGGCGGATTTACGACATCCCAGACTCGATCGGCACGGCCGTCAACATTCAGATGATGGTCTTCGGCAATACGGGCAAGCGCTCGGCGACCGGGGTCGGCTTCACCCGCAACCCCGCAACCGGCGCCCGGGAGTTCTACGGCGAGTTCCTGATCAACGCGCAGGGCGAGGACGTGGTGGCGGGCATCCGCACGCCGCAGCCGATCGCCGAGCTGGCCAAGGTGATGCCGACGGCGTACGCGCAACTGCGCGACATTACCAGCCGGCTCGAGAAGCACTACCGTGACGTCCAGGACTTCGAGTTCACCATTCAAGACGAGCGGCTGTACATGCTGCAGACGCGCAGCGGCAAGCGGACCGGATATGCCGCGGTGGTCATTGCGACCGACCTGGTCAAGGAGCGCCTGATCTCCACCAGGGAGGCCGTGCTCCTCGTGGATCCAGAATCGTTGTCGCAGCTGCTGGCCCCCGGCTTCGACGCCAACGAGTGGGCGCGAATCCCGGTGGCCACCAAAGGCCTCCCCGCGTCGCCCGGCGCCGCCAGCGGCAAGGTGGTGTTCACGGCGGACGCCGCCGTGGCGATGGCCGACCGCGGCGAGCCGGCCATCCTGGTGCGGCGGGAGACGGTGCCCGATGACATCCACGGCATGTGGGTGTCGCAGGGCGTGCTCACGGCAACCGGCGGGATGACCTCGCATGCGGCCGTCGTGGGCCGCCAGATGGGCAAGCCGTCGGTGGTGGGCGCCGGTGAACTCGTCATCGACGAGCCGGGTCGGACGCTGCGCGTGGGCGGCCGCGTGCTCAAGGAGGGCGAGTTCATCTCCTTCGACGGGCTCACCGGAGAAGTCAAAATCGCCCAGGTCGCGTCGCAGCCCAGCGAGATTCTCCAGGCCGTCTCCGGGCAGATTGACGCCAAGCATTCCGCCATCTATCAACGCTTTTCGCAACTGCTGGCCTGGGCCGACAAGTTCAGACGCCTGGGGGTGCGCGCCAACGCGGATCTTCCCGATCAGGCCGAGCTGGCCTACGCCTTCGGGGCACGGGGCATCGGGCTCTGCCGCACCGAGCACATGTTCTTCGGCGAGGACCGCCTGCCGATCGTCCAGCGCATGATTCTGGCCGACAACGAGGCCGATCGCCGGAAGGCGCTCGACGAGCTGCTGCCGCTGCAGCGCAGCGACTTCTACGGCGTTTTCAAGGCCATGCGGGGCGAACCGGTCACCATCCGCACCATTGATCCACCGCTTCACGAGTTTCTCCCCAAGCGCGAAGAGCTCATGGTGGAGATCGCCAAGCTCGAGGCCACCGGTGGGGATCCGAAGCGGGTGGCGGCACGCAAGACTCTGCTGGCTCGAGCCGAGCAGCTCCATGAGTTCAATCCCATGCTGGGCCACCGCGGCGTGCGCCTCGCCATCACCTATCCCGAGATCACTGAAATGCAGGCGCGCGCCATCCTGGAAGCCGCCTGCGACCTCGCCAACGAGGGCGTCAAGGTCGTACCAGAGATCATGATTCCTCTGGTCGGCGACGTCCGGGAGCTCCGCGACCAGAAAGCCGTCGTCACACGCGTCGCCGAGGCCGTCATGCGCGAGAAGGGCGTCAAGGTCAAATACCTGGTCGGGACGATGATTGAAGTCCCCCGCGGCGCCCTCACCGCCGACCGCATCGCCGAGGAGGCGGAATTCTTCTCGTTCGGGACCAACGACCTCACGCAGATGACCTTCGGCTTCTCGCGGGACGATGTCGGGAAGTTTCTGCGTGTGTACCAGGACCGCAAGATCCTCGAGAAGGATCCGTTTGCCAGCATCGACACCGAAGGCGTCGGCGCCATGGTCGAGCTCGGCGTCGAGCGGGGCCGTCGGACCAAGCCGCATCTGAAAATGGGCATCTGTGGCGAGCACGGCGGCGACGCGGCGTCGGTCCACTTCTTCGAAAAGGTGAAGCTCGACTACGTGAGCGCTTCTCCGTACCGCATTCCGGTCGCGCGGCTGGCAGCCGCGCAGGCGGCCATGGCCGTCCGCGTCGGCGATTGACGACGGCGGCCGAACCACCGGCACGCTGCCGTCCGGGCGTCGGCCTGCTAGGCTATGGCCATGGGCCGCATCACGCGCCTGCCCGAGGAGCTTGCCAATCAGATCGCCGCCGGCGAGGTGGTGGAGCGTCCGGCCTCCGTAGTCAAGGAGCTGGTCGAGAACGCCATCGACGCCGGGGCCACCCGGCTGGTCATCGCGATCGAGTACGGCGGTAAACAGGTGATCCGCGTCGAGGACGATGGCATCGGGATGGAGCCAGACGATGCGCGGCTCTGCCTCGAGCGGCACGCGACGAGCAAGATTCAAAGGGCCGACGATCTCGGCGCCATCCAGACACTGGGGTTTCGCGGCGAGGCCCTGCCGAGCATGGCCTCCGTGTCGCATTTCCGGCTTCGCACACGCGCCCGGGGGTTGATGAGCGGCACCGAGGTCCGCGTCAACGGCGGACTCGTGGAATCGGTGGTGGAAGCCGGTGGGCCTGAAGGCACCATGGTCGAGGTCGCCGACCTTTTCTACAATCTGCCAGCGCGCCGGAAATTTCTGAAGTCTGACGCAGCCGAGTCCACGCAGGTCTTCCGCCTGGTGACCCAGCTCGCGATCGCGTATCCGGAGATCGGGTTCACGCTGACGAGTGCGGGGCGCCGGGTGCTGCAGTGCCCGCCCGTCCAGCGGCTGGAGGATCGCCTGTACCAGATCTACGGGGATCGCCCGGATCTTGTCGAGGTCGCCCGCGAGGGAAGCGGCGTGTCGGTGCACGGCGTGGTCGCCGCCCTGGCGGACACGGGCCCGACCCGCGGCCCACAGCACGTCTACGTCAACCGTCGCAACGTCCGGGACAAGACGATCGCGCACGCCATTCTCGACGCCTACAGCGTGGCGTCCAACCGTGAGCGCAGCCCCGAGGTGCATCTCTTCCTGAAGATTCCGCCGGACCGGGTGGACGTGAACGTCCATCCCACCAAAGCGGAGGTGCGATTTCGAGACCAATCGCTCGTGCACGAGGTCGTGCGCCGCGCGGTCGGCGATGCCCTCGGCCGCGGCGACGCACCCGAACTCCAGCTGCGCCGTCCCGACCTCGTGGCCGGACGCGCGGTCACGCCCACCATTCCAGGAGTGCTCGCCAGCGGCTTCTACCCCAGCCGGTGGTCATCCGCCCCTCAGGTTCCCGGCGCGCCTTTACCGCCCACGGGCCCGGGGGCGCCACCCGCACCTGATGCCCCGGTCGCACCCGCCGTAGATTCTCCTGGTTCTGCGCCCCAACGGCCTCTGATTCCGCTGGGCCAGTTTCGTGACACGTTCATCCTGGCCATCGACGACGACGGCATTTGCATCGTGGACCAGCACGTGGCGCACGAGCGGGTGTTGTTCGAGCGCATCATGCAGAGGCTGACCGATGGCGCGCTGGAGAGCCAGCGGCTGCTGATCCCGATGGTGCTCGAGCTGCCGCCCGCCGAGCGCGCGGCGCTGGTCGGCCGGGGTGCGGCGCTCGGGGCCTTTGGGTTCGACCTCGAGGAGTTCGGCGGTGACACCGCGGTGAAGGTGACGGCGGTTCCCGCTCTGCTGCCACGTGACGAGTGCGAAGTCGCCGTGCGCGCGCTCGCGCAGGATCTGGAAGGCATGGACCGGGGATTGGATCTCCGCGAAGCGATCAAGCGGATCGCCGCGACGATGGCGTGCCACGCAGCGGTCAAGGCCAATGACTCGCTGACGCTCGAAAAGATGCATCACATCCTCGATGAGTTGCGCGCGACGTCGTATTCGACCGTGTGCCCGCATGGCCGGCCCGTCATGCTTCGCATTACGAGGCGCGAGGTAGAGAAGAATTTCGAGCGGATCTGAGGCCGCCGGACAGTCGGACCTGTGTTGTAATCAACAGTCACGCATGCCCGCTACGCGTCCCGAGCGCGTCCTCGCTGCCGTGGACGAGGCCGCCGACGAGCTGGTCAGCTTCACCGCCGACCTCATCCGTATTCCCACGGTCAACCCCCCCGGCGAGTGCTACGAGGAGTGCGCGCGGCTCCTTGGTGACCGCCTGACGGCCTGCGACTTCCAGGTGGAGTACCTGGCCGCGGACGGCCGACCCGAGCACACCACCCGCCACCCGCGAATCAACGTCATCGGCCTGCGCGCAGGCCGCACCGCGCGGCCGCTTGTCCACCTGAACGGCCATTACGACGTCGTCCCAGCTGGCGAGGGCTGGACGCTCGAGCCCTTTGGAGCGGTGGTCCGCGACGGGCGCATCTACGGGCGGGGGTCGTGTGACATGAAGGCGGGGCTGGCGGCCGCCGTCTATGCGGCCGAGGCCATTCGCCGGGCCGGCGTCGAGCTGAGGGGCTCCATCGAGATCAGCGGCACCCCCGACGAAGAGAGCGGTGGGTTTGCCGGCATGGCGTATCTGGCGCAGACGGGCCGGGTCAGCGCCGACCGGGTCGATCACGTGATCATCCCCGAACCGCTCAATGTCGATCGCGTGTGCATCGGCCACCGCGGCGTCTACTGGTTCGAGGTCGAGACGCGCGGGCGAATTGCCCACGGCAGCATGCCCTTTCTCGGGGTCAGTGCCATCGACCACATGGGCGTGATCCTCGACCGCGTCCGGCGCGACTTGCTCCCGGCACTGGCGCAACGGACCACCGCGGTACCGGTCGTCCCGGGGGCCGCGCGGCACGCGACGCTGAACGTCAACGGCATCAGCGGAGGACAACCCGTGGGCGGGATTCAGACGCCGTGCGTCGCCGACGTCTGCCGCGCCGTATTCGATCGGCGGTTCCTGTTGGAGGAGGGGTTTGAGGGCGCGAAGGCGGAGATCGAGGCGCTGCTGGCCGGCCTCGCGGCCGAAACGCCGGGCCTCTCGTACGCTCTTCGCGACCTCATGGTCGTGCATCCCGTGCGAACGCCGGAGGGGTCGCCGCTGGTGGCCTCGCTGGAGCGGCATATTGCCGAGCTGGTTGGACGGCCCGCCGAACGGGTGGCCAGCCCGGGCACCTATGACCACAAACACGTCGAGCGGATTGGCGGCATTCGCGACTGCGTGGCTTACGGTCCGGGCATCCTTGACCTGGCGCACCAGCCCGACGAGTGGTGCGGCGTCGACGACTTGATCCTGGCCACGAAGGTCATGGCGCTGACTTTGCTCGACCTGACTGGATCGATGTGATATGAACCGGAGAGCCCCCGTCTGGCGAGAGCCGCCAATGTGGGCGATGTCTTCCAGGGCTGTAACCGCCCTCATCTTCTCAGGAGCACCGTGATGCGGAGCGTCGTGTTGAGCGTGCTAGGAGCGTGCGTCGGTCTCGCGTGGTCCACGGTAACGCTGGGAGCCCAGGCTACCGGATCGATTACCGGGTTGGTGATCGACACGACGGGAGCCGTGGTCCCGGGTGCCACAATCGAGGTGACCAATACCGGCACCGACCAGACGCGAACGGCGGTGACCGAGGGCGATGGTCACTACACCGTCCGGCAGCTGCCCCCGGGCCGCTATGTCGTGCGGGCGACGTTGATCGGCTTCAGGACGGTCATCCGCGAGGGGGTGACCGTGACGGTTGAAACGGCGTCCCGCGTGGACCTGCAGATGAGCATCGGGGCGGTCGAGGAATCCATCACGGTGACTGCCGACGCCCCCCTCGTCGAGACCCGCAGCGCCACGCTTGGCACTGTGATCGAGGAGAAGAAGATCGTCGAGCTGCCCTTGAACGGCCGAAACTTCACCCAACTCGGCACCTTGATGCCGGGGGTCGTCGCGCCTCCCACGGCGCTCGGCGGCGCGGCGGGTGAAGCGACACCGGGTGGCTTCGGCGCGGTGACGGCCGGGTTCAACGTCAACGGGATGCGGAACCAATCCAACAACTTCCTGTTGGACGGAGCAAGCAACAACGACACGTTCAACACCGGCTTTGTGCTGCGTCCGCCTCCAGACGCCATTCAGGAGTTCAAGATCCTGACGCATTCCTACTCGGCGGAGTACGGACGCAGCGCGGGGTCGGTGGTCAACGTGGTGACCAAGAGCGGCAGCAACGCTTTCCACGGCGGCGCGTGGGAGTTCAACCGCGACCAGTCCCTGCAGGCGAGGAACTTCTTCGCGCCGCAGGATCAGGCCAAGCCGAAGCTCCAGCAGAACCAGTTTGGCGGCGCCCTGGGCGGACCGGTCGTGAGGAATCGGCTCTTCGGCTTCGGCTACTACGAAGGCCATCGCAACACGAGCGGTGTCACGCAGAACTTCGTCGTGTTGACCGACGCCCAGCGTGCCGGGAGCTTTGGCGCCACGACCATCCGCGACCCGTTGACGGGCCAGCCGTTCCCGGGCAATCAAATCCCGGCGGATCGCATCGACCCGGCAGCCGCGCGGCTGCTCAACGATTTCGTTCCGCGCGTCAACAGCGGCGCCAATCGATACATCGTGTCGCCGAACGTGCGCGACGACCGCGACCAGATGGGCGTTCGCTTCGACTATCAGGCGACGAACAGCAGTGGATGGCTGGGCCGCTACATCCGCAGCGAAACGGAGCGCGTCGAGCCGCCGACGACGCGTCCGCTCGGCACGACGTCGCTGGCGACGCTGCAGGACGTGATGGTGTCCAACACGCACGTCTTCAGCAACACGGCGATCAACGTCGCGCGTGTCTCCTATAACCGCATTTCCGCCAACCCAGCCAAGACCAGCGGCTTGCTCAACAGCGCCTACGGCATCAACGTCCCGCACAATGTCTCGTCGGCGCAGGGTCTGGCCAACGTCACCATCAACGGCTTTTTCAGCCTTGGCGACCTGCAGCAGCCCTTCGTGGAGCGGCTCAACGAAACCGTCCAGTTCACCGACGACTTCACGTGGGTGAAAGCGGGTCATCAGCTCAAGTTCGGGTTCGACGTCCGGCGCGAGCACATGTTCATCGCGTTCGTGAACCGCCCCAACGGGGACTTCACCTTCAGCGGCGCGATCTCCGGAAATGCGGCAGCCGATTTTCTGCTCGGGCTGCCCAGCCAGTTCCGGCGTACGACCGCCAACGCGCCGCAGGACGGGCACGGGTGGCTGTATGCGGGCTATGTGCAGGACGAATTCCGCCCGGCGTCGAATGTGACGGTCCACGCAGGTGTCCGCTACGAAGTGTCCGTGCCCTTCGTCGACGCCAACGACGCCTTGAACGCCTTCCGGCCCGGACAGCAGTCTCAGCGCTTCCCGCAGGCACCGACGGGGCTGGTGTATCCCGGTGATCCGGGTGTGCCGCGCGGCACCTACGCGACCGACAAGAACAACGTCGCACCGCGGGTGGGTCTGGCGTGGGACCCGAGTGGAAACGGGCGCCGCAGCCTGCGCGCGGCATGGGGCATCTTCTACGATGCCCTCGCGGGCCAGGGCGATTTCTTCCAGAACGGTGTGCTCGCGCCGCCGTTCACCCCCCTGCTCGAGGTCAACTCGCCACCGGCTTCCCTGACGCTTCGCAACCCGCTCAGCACCGTCACCGGCGGGGCCAACAACTTCCCACCCGGCCTGATCTTCATCGGCTGGGGTGAAGACTTCACGCAGCCCTCGGCGCAGCACTACAACGTGAGCTGGCAGCAGGAGGTGGGTCAGAACATGGGCATGGAGGTCGGGTACGTCGGATCACGAGGTCGTAACCTGCCCATTTTCATGGAGGTCAACCCAGGGGTGTTCGCCCCGGGTCAGACGGTCCCCGGCGCGCGCATCTTCCCGGCCTTCAGTCTCGTGCGGCCGACCTTTTCGGTGGCCCGGTCTTGGTATGACTCGCTCCAGGGCAGCCTCCGCATGCGGCCCTCCAGTGGGATGAGCTTCCTCGTGTCCTACACCCTCGGTCATGCGCGTGACCACGTGTCGGGTCTCAACATCGGCGGCGAATCGCGTCCTGTTGTCCCGGCGGCGATCGGCGATCAGGCGTCGATCGATCGCGCGCTCCGTTTCGAACGAGGAGGCGCCCTGTTCGATGTGCGACATCGGTTTGTCGTGAGCTTCAATGCGGAACTCCCGGCGCCTGACGCCATGGGGCCGCTCGCCACCGCCATTCTCGGCGGGTGGCAGCTCAACGGGATCGTGCAGGCGCAGACCGGGTTCCCGCTGACCGTCGTCGATCCGGTCACGAGCATTCGCTATCTGACGAACCGGCCGAACCAGATCTGCGATCCGAACGAAGGCGCGGCCCGTACGGTCGACCAGTGGTTCAACACCAGCTGCTTCGAGCGGCGTGCCCAGCGGGATACCGCGGAACCTGGTTCGGCGGGACGCAACAGCGTGCGCGGGCCGGGATTCGCCCGAACAGATCTATCGCTCTTCAAGAGCATCCGGATCCGTGAGTCGCACAGGATTCAGCTGCGGATCGAAGCGTTCAACCTGTTCAACCAGACGCGGTACGGGCAGCCCGGAAACCAGATCGGCACGACGAACTTCGGGCGCATTACGAGTTCGGAGGACGGCCGCATTCTGCAGCTCGCGGCCAAGTACAGCTTCTAGCGAGCGCCTCAACCGTCGAGCATGGCGGGATGGTTTCGCCTCGCTAGAGCGAGACTCCGCCTCGAGAGGGGACGGGGTGGTGCCGGTCGGCGAGACGCAGCGACAGGTCGTCGGACGCGCTGCCTGCGACGCAGGATTCCGGCCTTCAAGGGCGGACATTCGGCCGTCTGCGACCGAGTCGCTCTCAGCGGGTCTGGTCGCTTCGGGTGGGCAGGTGGGGTTGCTCGGAGGACGAGCGGAGGCCGAGGCATGCGGACAACACTGACCGGAGTGCTCATGATCGCGCTGTTGTCCGGGGCAGACCCGCTGTGGGGCCAAGCCGGGGACGCGTCACCCGGCGCGGCCTTGGCGCCCACCGGAGGCCGTGGGCTGACCGAGGTCCACGGCCTGCGCGTCGGGCATCACACGCTCACCGAGCGGCCCACCGGCTGCACCGTGATCCTCGTGGACGGCGACGGCGCCGTCGGTGGTGTCTCGCAGCGGGGCGGTGCCCCGGGCACGCGCGAGACCGACCTGCTCGACCCCGCCAACTCGGTGGACAAGGTCAACGCCGTCGTGCTCTCGGGCGGGAGTGCGTACGGCCTGGACGCCGCCCAAGGCGTCGTCCGGTTCCTCGAAGAGCGCGGTATCGGCTGGAAGGTCGGCCAGGCCGGTGTGGTCCCGATCGTCCCGGCAGCCATCCTGTTCGACTTGCCGTTTGGAGGGAAGCCCGGGATACGGCCGACGGCGGATTGTGGCTATCGCGCCGCCGGTGCGGCCACCACGGGCCCCGTCAGCGAGGGCAACGTCGGTGCAGGCACCGGGGCCACGGTTGGGAAGATGGGCCTGGGCCGTTCGATGAAGGGCGGACTGGGATCGGCGGCGATCACCCTGCCGAACGGCCTCGTGGTCGCTGCGATCGTCGCCGTCAACGCCGTCGGGGACGTCGTCGATCCGACGACCGGGCAGATCGTGGCGGGGGTGCGGACTGAAGACGGCAAGGGCGTCGCCGACGTCCGAAAGCTCCTCCGGAGCGGCGCGCTCATCAAGCGGCCCGGGCCCCGACCCGGCGAGAACACGACGATCGGCCTGGTGGCGACCAATGCTCGATTGAGCAAGGTTGAGGTTCACCGGCTCGCGCTTATGGGAGACGACGGCTTCTCGAAGGCCATCGTGCCCTCGCACACGGTCGGCGACGGCGATACCGTGTTCGCGCTCGCAACGGGTCGGTGGCCCGGCGAGGCCACCGTCACGATGCTCGGTGCGCTGGCCGCTGAAGCGATGACCGACGCGATTCTCCGCGCCGTGTCGCAGGCCGAGTCCCTCAATGGCGTGCCCTCGGCGCGTGAACTGGGCACGGTGCCGGCCCGCTTCAAGTAATGTCCGCAGACCATCCGTGAATCGGCGCGCGTTCCTTCGAGCTTCCATCGCTGGCGGGGTCAGTGCTGCGCTCACGCGCGACGCCCACGCGCGCTCGCCCGGCGTCGTGCGCTCGCAAGACGCCAGGCCGACGATGCCACAGGGCGTGGCGAGCAGCCCCGTCGGCCCGGGCCGCGTGCTCGTGTGGAGCCGCGCCGATCGTCCGGCGCGCCTGTTTGTCGACTACGCCACGACGGATCGCTTCAGTGATGCGCGCACCGTGCGCGGGCCAGCGCTGCTGCCAGCCAGCGACTTCACCGGGCGCGTGCTGCTCAGCGGGCTCCCTGAAGGCCAAAACCTCTTCTATCGCGTCCGGCTGCAAGACCTCACCGACCTTCGCCAGTGGAGCGAGCCAGTGATCGGGCATGCGACCACGGCGCTCTCGACCGCCGGCCGCGATGTGACGATCGCCTGGTCGGCGGATACGGTGGGGCAGGGGTGGGGAATCAATCCCGAGTTCGGAGGCCTCCGGCTGTACGAAACGATGCTCGAGGCGCAGCCTGACCTGTTCGTGCACTGCGGCGACACCATCTACGCAGACGGACCGCTGCAGCCGGAAGTGACGATGGACGACGGATCGACCTGGCGGAACGTGGTCACCCCCGCCAAGAGCAAAGTGGCCGAATCCGTAGACGAGTATCGCGGCAACTATCAGTACAACCTGATGGATTCGCACATGCGCCGCTTCAACGCCGCGGTGACGCAGGCTGTCTTGTGGGACGACCACGAAGTCCGAGACAACTGGTATCCCACGCGCGACCTCACGTCAGACGCGCGGTACACCACCAAATCGATGGCGCTGCTGGCGGCGCGAGCGAGACAGGCGTTTGTCGAGTACAACCCTGTGCCGATCTTCGACGAGGAGACAGAGCGCCTGTACCGCATCGTCTCGTCGGGACCGCTGGTGGATGTGTTCATGCTGGACCTGCGCAGCTATCGGGGGCCCAACAGCCACAACCTGCAGCCGACCCTGGACGAGGGGAGCCGTGTGATGGGCGCAGCCCAGGTCGCCTGGCTCCAGGATCGCCTCGAATCCAGCCGAGCGACGTGGAAGATCATTGCGTGTGACATGCCCATTGGATTGGTCGTGCCCGACGGGAAGGAGCACTTCGAGGCCGTGGCCAATCGCGACGATGGCCCGCCGCGAGGCCGCGAGCTGGAGGTCGCCGGCCTGCTCAGCTTCATGCGCGAGAGGCGCATCCGCAACGTCGTGTGGCTGACAGGTGATGTCCACTACTGTGCCGCGCATCGCTACGATCCGGCTCGCGCGCGCTTCACCGACTTCGATCCGTTCTGGGAATTCGTCGCGGGCCCGCTGCATGCGGGGACGTTCGGCCCGAGCCCGCTCGATTCGACCTTCGGCCCTGAGGTGAGGTTCACTGGCGTTCCAGCCGGGATGACACCCGGTCGCCCGCCGAGTGCCGGACTGCAGTTCTTCGGCACGCTTCGCATTTCGGCGACCACCAGAGTGCTCCGAGCCGCCCTGCACAACCTTGCGGGCGAGACCATCTACCACGTGGACCTCGAGCCCGCGCGATGAACGTCCAGCTGGTCCTGCTCGGGGTCTACTCGGCGCTGCTGGTGGTCATCGGCGTCTGGATCGCGAGACGCGTGCGTGGTGCGAGCGACTTCTTCGTGGCCGGCCGCCGTTTGAGTGCACCGCTGTTGTTTTCGACCGTTCTGGCGGCGAACATCGGGGCGGGTTCGACGATCGGGGCCTCCGGTCAGGCCTACCGGGATGGGTTGAGCGCGTGGTGGTGGAACGGTTCTGCCGCCCTCGGCTCGCTGGCTCTCGCGTTCGTGATCGGCCCGCGGATCTGGCGGATCGCGCGCGACCACAATCTCTACACCGCGGGAGATTTCCTCGAGTGGCGATACAGCCCAGCGGTCCGAGGGGTCGTTGCCGGCCTGATCTGGGTGGGGACACTCTTCATCCTGGCCGCGCAGTTGATTGCGGGCGCTGCCATTCTCGAGGTCGTCGCCGGCCTGCCGCGCTGGGGCGGCGCGCTCATCGGCGGCCTCGTCATGACCGCCTATTTCGTCGCGGGCGGCCTGCTGAGCTCGGCGTGGGTGAACCTCGTGCAGCTCTGCGTCCTCATCGGCGGCTTTCTGGTCGCTGTCCCCATCGTGGTGGCCAGCGTCGGCGGGCTGGGCGCCCTTGCCGAGGTCGCGGCGACCGCACCGGGCTTTACCGACCCGTTCTACTCGACCGGGCCAGGCTCGGGGTGGACGTTCCTGTTTCTCCTGGCTCCGGCGTTTGTGATTTCACCCGGCCTGGTTCAGAAGGCGTATGGGGCCGCCGACGAGCGCACGGTGCGGGTTGGCATCGGGGTCCAGGCGCTCGTGCTGATGCTCTTCGCGTTTCTTCCGGTTCTCATCGGCATGGCCGGCCGCGTCGCGCATCCTGACGTGGCCGTTCGCGACCAGGTGCTCCCGTTGATGTTCACCGAGCACCTCCACCCTGTTTTCGGAGGTCTCGCCCTTGCCGCGGTCTTCTCGGCGGAGGTCAGCACCTGCGATGCGATCCTGTTCATGCTGGCCACTTCGCTTTCGAAGGACTTGTACAAGCGGTTCGTGAACCCGGCGGCCTCCGACCACCGCGTGCTCGCCGTAGCCCGCCTGGCCTCGCTCGTCGGCGGCACGCTGGGTGTAGTCCTGGCGGTGGTGCTGCCACCGTCGGTCATCCTGGCACTGGGCATTTTCTATTCGCTCCTGGCCGTCTCCCTGTTCGTTCCAGTGGTGGGGGGCCTCTTCGTGCGCGCGGCCGGAAGCCGTGAGGCCTTTGCCGCCATCGCGGCCGGTGTCAGCGTGCGCCTCGGCTTGCAGGTGTTCAACGCCGGCCGGGGGATCGGCGTCTTCGATCCCACGCTGCTGGGCACGCTGGCGGCGGCCGTCGGGTTCTTTCTCACGCTGGGCCTGGCGCCCACTTCCCCGAAGGGCTCGCATGACTGACATCTTCCGTCTCGATGACAAGACCGTCGCGGTGATCGGTGCAGGATCCGGCATCGGGCAGGCTGTCGCGCTCGGCGCGGCCAGCCAGGGCGCGCATGTGGCCTGCCTCGATGCCAATGGCGAGGCGGCGCGGGCGACCGCCGATCACGTGCGCACACAAAGGGGTTCGGCCGATGCCCTGACGCTCGACATCACCGACGCGGGCGCGACCGAGCAGGCGCTCGCGCAGGTGGCCGCGCAGGCCGGGAGCCTCGACGGCGTCGTGTGCACACCGAGCATCAACGTGCGGAAGAAACTGCTCGACTACGCGGAAGACGAGTTCGATCGCGTCGTGCGGATCAACCTCAAGGGCAGCTTCAACGTAGTCCGCGCGGCCGGGCGCATCATGGTCGCACGAGGCCGCGGGAGTATCGTCATCTTCTCGTCGATCCGGTCGCTGGTCGTCGAGCCGGGTCAGGCGATCTACTCCATGACCAAGGCCGGCATCCTTCAGCTCGTGCGTGGGGCGGCGTGTGAGTTCGGGGCTTCCGGCGTGCGGGTGAACGCCGTGGGTCCCGGGGTCATCGAGACGCCCCTGACGGCCCCGATCAAGGCGCACGCCGAGTGGTATCAGGCGTATGCGCAGAAGAACGTCTTCAAGCGGTGGGGGAAAGCAGAAGAGATGGCGGGGCCCACGCTGTTTCTGATTTCCGACGCGGCCTCCTACGTCACCGGCACGATCCTGTATGCCGACGGCGGCTGGCTGGCCGTCGATGGCCGGTTTACCCCTCCAGGCATGTAGGGGCGGCGCGTCGGCCCTGAACGGTGGCGGCTCGAATGGCCAGACACACATGACCTGAGCCGCAGCTGGCGCCGGGGAGGCGGAGCCTCACCGCCCAACATGCTCGGCGGTCTGAGGCGACGCCTCGCTAGGCCTTTGAGGGATCGCGGCGCTGTTGTGCTTTCTGCGCGGCCCACGACGCGAGGCGACGCTGGATTTCCTTCTCGAGCCCGCGGTCGGTCGGCCGGTAGAACTGACGGCCGCGCAGGTTTTCGGGCAGGCATTCGAGGTCGGCGATGGCGTCAGGCTCGTCGTGCGCGTAGCGATACTGCTTGCCGTATCCGAGATCCTTCATCAGGCGCGTGGGCGCGTTTCGCAGCGGCAGCGGGACGGGTTGCGCCTCGTCGTGCTGAGCCGCGCCGGCCGCGGCCTGGTAGGCCGTGTAGACCGCGTTGCTCTTGGGCGCGGTGGCCAAGTAGATCGCGGCTTGGGCGAGCGCCGTGTTGCCCTCAGGCATGCCGATGAAGTGGACGGCCTCCTTGGCAGCGACCGCGACACACAAGGCCTGGGGGTCGGCGATGCCCACGTCCTCTGACGCGAACCGCACGAGTCGCCGCGCGACGTATAGCGGATCCTCGCCGGCTTCCAGCATGCGCGCGAGCCAGTACACCGCCGCATCCGGATCGGAATTGCGCATCGACTTGTGAAGCGCCGAGATGATATTGAAGTGCTCCTCGCCAGCCTTGTCGTAGAGGAGGGCTTTCTTCTGAATGGTGCGCTCGAGCAGCGGCATGTCGATCCGGGACGCGCCCTCTCCACGGGGGGCCGCAGCCGCGGCCAGCTGGAGGACGTTGAGCGCGGTCCTGGCGTCCCCATTGGCGTAGCGGGCCATCGCCGTCAGCACCTCGTCCGGCACCTCGAGAGGCTCGCGGCCGAGGCCCCGCTCTTCGTCTGTCAACGCGCGCTGGAGAATTCTGACGAGCGCCTGCTCTCCGAGCGGCTCGAGCACGAACACCTTCGAGCGAGACAGCAGCGCCGCGTTGACTTCGAAGGAGGGATTCTCGGTCGTCGCCCCGATCAGGATGATGTCGCCCGACTCGACGCGCGGGAGGAAGGCATCCTGTTGTGCCTTGTTGAACCTGTGAATCTCGTCGATGAACACGATCGTGCGCCGCCCCAGCCGCCGACGGCGGTCTTGAGCCGAGGCCATGACGTCCTTGACCTCTTTGATGCCGGACAGCACGGCGCTGAAGCCGACGAACTCGGCAGATGTCAATTCGGCGATCAGGCGGGCCAGCGTGGTTTTGCCCGTGCCGGGTGGACCCCAGAGAATGATCGACTGCACGCGGTCCCTCGCGATGGCCTCGCGTAGCGGATGGCCTGGGCCGACCAGCGCGTCCTGACCTTCAATCTCGTCCAGTGTCCGGGGCCGCATCCGTTCGGCCAGCGGTACGGTGCGCGGGTCGGGCGCGCCGTCGGGCTCGTCAAACAGTGACGACATCACGTCCCTCCTCCTGGTCGAGGTCGGACTCCGCGGGGCCGACTCGGGCCGCCGGATCGACCAGACGGTGTGTGACGCTGCCGGCGAGCCTCGTACACCAGGACCCCAACGGCGACTGCCACATTCAGCGACTCGACGCGCCCGTGAAGGGGAATCGAGACGCGTCCGTCGATGGGCTGGAGATCGAGCAGCGACGCGGAGAGGCCGGCGCCTTCGCTGCCGAAGACGAGCGCGCAGCTGTCGCGGAGATTGACGAGTTCCATCGACGTACCGCCGCGCGGGACGGTGGCGAAGGTCGTGAGCCCCGCCTCCTGCAGGCGGCCCAGGAGCGTTGCCGTATCGCGTTCGACCAGGACCGGGAGGCGGAAGGTGCTCCCCATCGCGGCGCGCAGGGCCTTCCAGCCCCACGGGTCCGCCGACTGGCCCACGATGGCAACCCCCGTGGCACCCCCGGCCTCGCCGGCGCGAATCAGGGCGCCGACATTGCCGGGATCCTGGATGTCCACCGCCACG
This sequence comes from Acidobacteriota bacterium, assembly GCA_052389315.1. GTDB lineage: Bacteria > Acidobacteriota > Vicinamibacteria > Vicinamibacterales > UBA2999 > JACCSI01. The sequence goes on along the minus strand of JBQTIE010000033.1, from coordinate 71,864 downwards.
AGCAGGAGGGCCGGCCGGCCGCGCAGCAGATCCTGGTCCTCGGCCTCCCGGCGGGCTACCAGGGCCACCACGCCGGTCGGCGTCCGGACCGGGGAAAGTGCATCCATGACGCCTGCGGAGACGGTAACCACTTTGGCGTGACGAGCCACTTCGGCGAGGAGCGGTGCCGTCGCCGCTCCCCGGCCCTCGTCGGCGATGGCCACCGTGTCGATCCGCAGCGAGGCCTCGTGCGCCTCGCGCAGGAGGTGCCAGCCGTCGATGAGCGCGAACGGACCGCCGTCGCGTGCGGCCTTGCGGAACAGCGCGACGATTGGATGTCGGCGGCTCTTCAACACAGACACGGGTGAGAGCTATGGTACACTCCGTGGTTTGGGACGATGAAAGAAAGACTGCTCAAGCGGTTTGAAGAAGAAGTGGCGGCGCTCGAACGGGAGCTGAAGACAGAGCTTCCGAAGGAGATCCAGCGCGCTCGCGAGCTCGGCGATCTGAGGGAGAACGCCGAGTACCAGGCAGCCAAGGAGCGCCAGTCCTACGTGCAGGCACGTCTGGCCATGATCAAACGCCGGATGCACGAGGTCGCGCTGATGAACATGGAGCGGATCCCACATGGCAAAGCGGGCTTTGGATCCACCGTCACGCTGCGCGAAGTGACGGGGAGCGAACTGGTGTACCAACTGGTCATGCCCGAGGATGCCGACGCCGAGAAGGGCCTCGTGTCCACCTCGTCACCGATTGGCAAAGCGATCCTCAACAAGGAGGAGGGCGACGACATCGTCGTCTCGACGCCTACCGGCACACGGCGGTTCGAGCTGATCAAGCTCGTCACCATTCACGAATAACCGATCCCGCGTCGGGCCTGGTGCATATGACGGATGGCTATTCTCCGGATCGGCGCACAGCGCTCGTCCTGACTGGCACCGGGGCCGATGGCGCCTATCATGCGGGCGTTCTTCGTGCGCTGGACGAAGCCGGCATCAAGATCGACCTCGTCTGCGGCCGCGGGATGGGCGCGGTCAGCGCCGTGTTCGCCGCGATCGAGGGTGCGCAAGGTCTCTGGGACGTCAAGGGACTCTGGCGACAGCCGGGCGTCGCGCATCTCTATCGGTGGCGCTGGCCCATCCGGGTTGTCTTCGTGCTGCTCGTCATGCTCGCCATGGTCCTGCTCAGCCCGCTGGTGTTCGTGGCTGGAGCCGTTGTCACCTATCCGGTGGGCATGCTGTTCGGGATGGCCGGGCTCGAGAGCGGCGCCCGGCTCCTGCAGCAGTACTCGGACACGCTCGCCTCGGCCTTCCATCCCGCGGCGCTCCCCACCTGGCTGCCGCGAATTCTTTCGCTCATCACGGTCGCGGGAATCCTCACGCTGGTGGCGGGGAGCGCCATCGCGTGGCGCCGCGCGCCGCTTCGTCGCCGATCGCGCGGCCCGCTCGCCTGGGCGGTGCTGGGGGCTCCCCTCGATGGATCCGGCGCCGCGCGGCATTTCAGCAAGGGCTTATGGGACCTGATGAAGGGCGGCGCGATGTTACGGCAGCCGGTCGCCGCAGACCTGAGTCGTCGGGTTTCCGAACTGCTGGCTGACAACCTCGGCCAGCCGGGATTCCGCGAGCTGCTGCTCACCGTGCACGACCTCGACGCGCGTCGCGACCTCGTCTTTGGCCTCGTGCGCGAGCCGTTTCGCCGAACCCTGTTTCCTCCCCCGAGCGCCACGGGCGTCCGCCGCGCGGAGGCGTTCGACCTCGCGGGGCTGGCACAGGACCACGTCGTCGATGTCATGCGGGCCGCGCTCAGTGTTCCCGGGCTCACCGAGCCGGCCCTCGTGGGGTTTTCGGCCGACTCATATTGGCGCGGTGAAGTGCACCGGCTGCTGGACCGGCCGGCCGCGCTCAGCCGATTATTGGAAGAGGCCGCGGCGGCTGGCGCCGAGCAACTCATCGTCGTGTCGGCAGCGCCGGAGCCCCCACGGCCTCATGAGCTGGCGCAGCCACGGCTCGACCCGCTGGGTCGGCTGAGCCAGCATGCGGCCTCGCTCGAAGCGGCTTCAGTCCGCGACGCCGTGAATCATCTCCAGCATCGTTTCCGCGCGGTCTACGAAATCCATCCCGGCTACAACCCGGTGGGTGCCTTCGATCTCGTCGGGGCCTACGACGAACGCTCGGACCGGGAGCACCCGCTGGCGGAGCAGATTCAGCGTGGCTACGAGGACGCCTACCGGGATTTCATCGATCCGGTGGTGGCCGCCTCCGGAGAGCACCTGCAAGCGGCGCCTTCGGAGACCTAACGCTCGCGGACAGCCGCGCCCTCCGGCAGCGCCGCCGAAAGCTCCCGCCGAGCCGCACGAGTGGCCAGCACCGCCACGAGGACCGTGGCCAGCAACCCGATGACGTAGATCGCGACGCGGGCCCGGCCCCCTTCCGCGGCGGCCGACGAGAGGTCCGCGGCCGCTGGAGCCAGGGAGCCAAGATATACGTAGAGCGCGGTCCCGGGCAGCATGCCGATGGCCGACGCTGCCACGTAGTCGCGCAAGCGCACCGTCGAAAGGCTCAAGACGTAGTTGAGCACGTTGAACGGGAACAGCGGCGACAACCGCAGGAGCAACACGAGCTTGAACCCGTCTCGGGCCACGGCGAGTTCGATGGCGCGACCTTTGGCCGAGGCGCCCACCTTGCGGGCGGCCCAGTCGCGCAGCAACGTCCGCCCGAGAAGAAACGCAGCCGTGGCGCCGGCAATGCTGGAGGGCGAGGCCAGCGCGAGACCCCAGAAGGGACCGTACGCGAAGCCCGCTCCCAGCGTCAGGATCGATCCCGGCAGCCCCGCGACGGTGCTGAGGATGTAGGCGACGAAGAAGACAGCCGCGCCGAGTGGCCCCGTCTCTCTGGCGCGTGCGGCCAGGCGGACGGTCCACTCGGCCAGCGGCAGCAGCAGCGCTGCCGTCATCGCGGCGGCAGCAAGGGCGAGCAGACCGATGAGTCTCGGCGCGACCTTCACCGTGTCAACCTGAAGTAGCGCCCGAGCCACTGTTTGGCGGTCGGCGTCACCGACTGGCGCCGGTACGCATCTCCAGCCTTTCGCAGTGCTTCGGCCACGGTGGGGTAGGGGTGCACCGTCGCGGAGAGGTCCGCCATCGTGCCGCCGTGCGTGATGGCGTAGGCCACCTCCCCGATGATCTCTCCCGCGTGCGGAGCGACGATCGTACAGCCCCTGACACGCCCGCGTTCGTGATGGACCCGCACGAACCCGTCCGATTCATCGTCCACAACCGAGCGATCGACGTCATGCAAGGGGATGTCGACGGATGCCAGCCGTCCGCCAGAGTCTCGAACGGCCCTCTCCGACACCCCGACGTGGGCAACTTCGGGGTCGGTGAACGTCACCCAGGGGATCACCAGCTGACTCGCGCGCCGCCGCCCAAAGAACAGGGCATTCTGCAGGACGATACGCGACAAGGCATCGGCGGCGTGCGTGAACTTGAACCGTGAACAGACGTCGCCACTGGCATAGACCCTTCGGTTCGTCGTCTGGAGGAAGTCGTTGACCACGATGCCCTGGGCGGTGGCGTCGATGTCGGCGGCCGGAAGGTTGAGCGACTCGATGTTGGGCGTGCGGCCCGTAGCGACGAGCAGCGCATCGCCGGAAGCCAGCCCGACGCCGTCCTGCCCGGAGAAGGTGACGCGGACATCACCGGGCTCTCCGTCGATTCGCTGGATGGTGGTCTGAAGGCGGCAGTCGATGCCGTCGCGACCGAAGGCCCGGTGGAGGACCGCCCCGGCGTCTGCTGCTTCGCGGGGCAGCAACTGTGTGGCCCGCCCCATGAGCGTTACGCGGGACCCTAGTCGCACGAATGCCTGTGCGAGCTCGCAGCCGATCGGGCCGGCGCCGAGCACCAGGACATGCCGAGGCCGCGCCGTCAGCGAAAACACCGTGTCGCTGGTGAGATAGGGCACTCGATCGGCGCCCGGTATCGCCGGCGCGGCCGGCCGCGCGCCGCTGGCGATGACGGCTCGGTTGAAGGACAGCCGCGCGTCGCCCACCGTCACCGAACGCGCATCGGCGAACCGAGCCTCGCCAAAGAAGACGTCGACCCCGGCTGCGCGCACGCGTGATGCCGCATCGTGGGCCGCGATGGTCGCACGCCGGCGCCGGAGGCGGTCCATGACGAGGTCGAAGTGCACCTCGAGGCCGGCGACGCTCACTCCCAACTGCGTGCCCGGCGACGCGTTGGCCGCGGCCCGTGCCGAGCGGATCAGCGCCTTCGAGGGGACGCACCCGGTGTTGAGACAGTCGCCCCCGAGCAGGTGGCGCTCCACCAGCGCCACACGCGCGCCAAGACCAGCCGCACCCATGGCGCTGACCAGACCTGCCGTGCCGCCGCCGATCACGACGAGGTCATAGGTGCGGGCAGGCGGCGGGTTCACCCATTCCGGGGGGCGTACGTGGGCGGCCAGCACCTCGTCCGGGGTCGCCAGAGAGAGGTCGGGCGACGTCATCACCCCGGTCTGCCGCTCGACGCCAGGGCCACGCTGCGGATCACTTGATCAGCACCGTCGAAGGAAACTGGGCGTACCACCCGAACCAGAAGGCCCGGTGGGCGGGCACTCGAGGCAATCTGACCGTGGAATCGCCCTCGCGCTCGAGCGCCGCCTCGGTCCAGCGCCAGGGCTGGCCAGCCGTGTCGATCACGGTGCGGGCATCGGCCATTCGCTCGAAGCGAACGCCGGAACTCCCGGCATCGTACATCCGGTTCGCGCCTTCCCGGCTCGTGACGACGACCAGACGACGCTGCGAGGCTTCGAAGTGAAACACCGGGTTGCGCTTCAGCAGGTCGGCCGTGATCGCCACTGCCTGCACCGCGCCATCAGGCGCCGCGATCGCGGCCGCCAGGATCTCGGCCTTGTTCTTGAGCCGCTTGTCCACGTTGGAGACACGGAAATACAGATCGTCGGTGGAAAAATAGTCGCGATAGGCGGCGCCCTCGCCGTAGTCGCGCTTGTGGCCCGTCTCGAGAGACAGCACGCGAGTACCGGGGTGCTCTGCACGCCATTCGCCCCACGTCGTCGTCACGACGGCGTGCATCGTCAGTTCCAGTTTCTGGTCGACCAGCGGCCCCACGACCGGTCGGCCCTCGAGGGTCGACCACAAGCTCAGCGTTTCTTGGTCGAACATGAGCTTGTTCGAACGATAGAGCAAACCGCTCGTGCCGAAGCGCCGCGTGCGACCGCCCACCGTGCTCTCGTAGGGAATCACCGTGCCGCACAGCGTGCAGTAGACGATGGTCATCTCGATGCCGCCGATGCGATCGACGGCCATCTCATGCCACGCGAGGATTCGCTTCGGGTAGGCCCGCGCTTCGCCGTTGACGACCACCCCGAACACGAGATGGCTGTCGCGAAGGTATCGGGCCTCGGCGGCGGCCAGGGTCTTGGGGTAGTAGAGCGGCGGGATGCCGTTGACCGGGACGCCACCCCAGTCGATCTCGTCAAGCCTGATCACGGACGGGCCGGTCGGTCGGAAGAATCCAGCCATCCGCGGGTCGATCTGCGCGTACAGAATGCCCTTGAAGCGCGCGTAGTCGGGATGGGGTTCTTCCGGAAGCGTCCACATCCACTCGCGCCACCGGTTGAGGTCGTCGCCAAAGCGCTGTTTCGTTTGGCGCTCGAGGAAGCTCAGGAGCCGCTGGCGGATGCGGGACTCGCGCCGCATGGGCCCGGGATTGCCCGCCAGCCCATCTGCGCCACGGGAAGTTGTGAACTCGTTGGTCTCCTCGTCGGCAAACATGGGCTCGGCTTCGGCGCCGTCGCGTCGGGGGGCGGGCCGCATCAGGCGCGCGAGATCGACGATCATGGAGGCATACGCGTCACGCCAGCGTGCTGAGAGCTGGTCGAGCGCCTCCCGAGCCTTTCGGTCGTCTGGGCCGGCACCTGTAAAGAACAGCTCGAGCGCCGGGGCCTCGTCCGGCGTCCTCACCTGTGCGTGAAGCCCGACGAGTATCGACAGGGTGACAGCGGCTGCGCGGGTCGCCCGCACCATCAGCAGATTCTACGACCACCCTCCGGGATTGGTGACGCCACCTGTCGGCCCGGCCGGCAACGGCGCCGCGGAGATCCCGCGCGAATCGTCTCAGCCGGTCGGGTCCGATGGTGGCCCTGCGGGCGAGGTGAGCCACGACACGATCACGCCCGTGGCGAAGATGAGGGGCAGGCCGTAGATGGCCCAGGGCCACGTGTAGCCTCCCGTCTCGCCGACGAGGATGAACGCCCCTGCGCCCCAGGCGATCCCGACGACCGTGCTGGCCCAGGCGCCGGCGGCAGTGGCTCGCGGCCAATGGAACCCGGCGAGCAGCGCGAAGGCCAGGCCGGCTACGGGCACGTTGGCCAGGATGAGCCGGTTCAGGATGTCGTCCATCAGGAAGATCGCGCCAAGCCAGCTGAGCACCGCGAATCCGATGAGCAAGCCGCGTTGGATCCACACCTGCGTGGCGGCGTGCCACCCGAAATCGGCCGCGACCATCGCCGCCATCGCCGTCCAGACGCCGCCGAGCGTCGTGAGCGCCGCGGCAAAGAGGACGGCGAGGCCGACGCCGCGGACGGCCGGAGGAAGCCAGGTCAGCATCATCATGGGCACGGCGAGCTGCGGATCGGCGAGGTCTGGCATGACCACGCGCAGATACGCCGCCGCCAGCACGAGCGACCCGTACAGCAGGAACACCAGGACGGCGGAGATGGCGACGGCCATGAACGCCGTGCGTTCGTCGCGAGCCGCGAAGATCTTCTGGCCGTACCACGGGGCCGCGATGTAGGTGAATGACGTCAGCACGATCAGCGAGGTCACGAACCAGAAGGGCAGCGCGGGATGGGTCCACTGCGCCATTGGCGCGATGGTGAGCTGATCGACGGCGAAGGCCACCTCCAGTCCTCCCGCCGCGTTTGCCCGCGACATGCCGATCGCGAGCAGCGCCGGCAACAGTCCGAGCGTGACGATGAAGCTCACGACGTCGCTGCGAACGACCGACCGCAGGCCGCCCGGGAGCACGACCGCGAGCACGAGCAGCGACAGTCCCGCGGTGAGGGCCCAGAACGGGAGAGACGACTGAAGAGGCTGAAATACGAGGCCAATCGACTTCACGTAGGTCGCCGAGAACCCCGTCATCGCGGCCAGCAGACACAGCGAAGCGAATCGTCCCAGGGCGGGGGAGTATCGCGTGGCAAAGAGCTCGGCGACCGAAAGGCGATCGAAGCGCTTCCAGGCGCGTGCAACGCTCGCAGTGTAGAATCCAAGCCCGACCAGGAAGACCAGCGGCAGCGCCAAGGCCATGGGACCCGCGGTGTACCCGACGGCGCTGAACGCGAGGAGTGTGCTGGTGTTGAATTCGGTCATGACCAGCGTCGCCACGAGGGGGAACAATCCCACCGCCCGGTCCGCGACGAGGAACGTCTGGGCGCTGGCGGTGCGCCGGCGGCTGTGCCAGGCAACGGCCATCAACAGCGCGACGAATCCGAGCAGATCGAGCCACACGGCACCGGTCACCCTGAGATCCCTTCGCGGCTGAGATGTTTGACGAACCGTTCCGCGCTCGTTTCGCTCCGCTCGTTCGTCCGCTGGCGAACCAGTTGGCCCGTGCCGGCGTGTCCCCCAATCATGTCACGGTCATGTCCTTTGGCCTGGCGATCGTGGCTGCCGTGCTCGTCGCCGCCGGCTACCCGAAGGTCGGGCTCGGGATCTGGTTGGTGACTCGCTTCGGCGATGGGCTCGACGGCGTCATCGCCCGCCATACAGGTCAGGCGACGGCGTTCGGGGCCTTTCTCGACATTACGCTCGACATGGCGGCGTATGCGGCCATGGTGGTGGGGTTTGCGGTCCTGCACCCACATCTGCCGCTGGCGTGGGTGGCGGTGCTCGGCGGCTACGTGATCGTGATTACATCGACGCTCGCCTTGTCCGACGGGGCCCGCGCGATCGGGCGCCGCGTCAGCATCGGTGATCGGACGTTCCAGTTCACACCGGGCTTCGCCGAGGCCGGTGAGACCAACCTGATGTACGTCCTGTGGGTGCTGTTTCCCCAGCACGTGGGTTGGCTCGTGTGGATCTGGGTTGCCCTGCTCCTGGCGACCGGCGTCCAGCGCACACACCTCGCGTGGCGCCGGCTGCGTTGAAGCCTGGCAACGTGCTGACTCAGAGCGCCGAGTGAAGCAGCGGGGCGGGCCGTGCCTCGCGTGCAAGACCTCCGCCCTTCAGCAACGGCGGGCTCACACACGCATGACGGGCGCTCACACGTCGCGCGCGAGCTTTTCATTCCGGCGACCGCGGTGCGGGGTGTAAGCTCATTGACCAGCATGGGCACACACACTACGCTCATTCATCGGGGAGAGCGCGCGGCGGCGAGTGCGTCGATCCCGTTGACCACCCCAATCTACGAGACATCGACCTTCGTGTTTGGCTCGGCCCGCGACGTCGAGCGCTATCAGGAGGGCTCCCTGCCGGCCTTTCTGTACTCACGCTACGAGAACCCCACCATCGCGTCGGCTGAGGAAAAACTGGCGGCCCTGGACGGCGCCGAAGCCTCTCTGCTCTTCAGTTCGGGGATGGCCGCGATTTCGACGGCGATGTTCACCGTGCTGACGCCTGGTGACGAGGTCGTCTGCGCGTCGGCCATCTACGGCGGGACTTTGCACCTGCTCGATGACCTGCTGCGGCGGTTCGGCGTCGCCTGCCGGTTCGTGTCGCTCGACGAGCTCGCGGCCCCGGCGACGGTCATCGGGCCCAGGACGCGGCTGGTCTGGTTCGAATCGCCGATCAACCCGACGCTGCGCTGCGTGGATATTCGCGGCGTCGCCGACGCATGCCGCGCGGCAAAGGTCCTCTCGGGGATCGACAACACATTCGCCAGTCCGATCAACCAGCGGCCGTTGGCGCTGGGCGTCGACCTCTCGATGCAGAGCGCGACGAAGTACCTCAACGGGCACAGCGACGTCACCGGGGGCGTTGTCTCCGGTCCGCGCGCTCTCCTCGACAAGATTGGTCGCATGCGCCGGCTGCTCGGGGGCGTCATGGATCCGCAACCGGCCTATGCCTTGAGTCGGGGGCTGAAGACGCTGCCGCTCCGGATGGCGCGACACAACGCCAATGCCCTGGCCGTGGCGCAGGCGCTCGATGGCCATCCCGCCGTCGAGCGCGTGTATTATCCCGGGCTCGCCTCGCATCCCGACCATCGGATCGCGGCCGCCCAGATGTGCGGCTTTGGCGGCATGGTCTGCCTGGATCTGCGCGGCGGGCAGCGGGCGGCCTACGAAGCGTTCGATCGCCTCGAGATCTTCCAGCGGGCGGCGAGCCTCGGCGGCGTGGAGAGCCTCTGCAGCCTGCCGATCCTCACCTCCCAGTACGGGTTGACCGACGCCGAGCTCGAGCGGGCGGGCGTCACGCGGGGCATGATGCGGCTGTCGATTGGCCTGGAGGATTCAGACGATCTGATCGCCGACCTGCGCCAGGCCTTGGGCTGATTGGGCGGCAAGAGCCGCCTGCGGCGCCGGCTATCGCGACACGGGCTCTTTCGCGTCCTTGCCCAGGGTCTTGTCGTGCTCGTGCAGGAACGCCAGGACGAGCTCCAGCATGCGCTGATTGATCCGGCTGCCCTCGTTCGTGCCGAACTTCTGCTGGAACGCTTCGAGCGGCACCACAGCCTTGGCCATCGTGCGGTGGCCGCCTGCACTCCCAATCTCGCTGAACCAGCGACGCACGAAGTCCCCCGCGTTGCGCGAGTAGCCGAGGTTACGCACCGAGACGACGAACGTGTCGTTGACCACGCCGGAGACCACGGTCCACTGGACATCCTCGAGCTGCAGATAGAAATCCGCGACGTAGGGGATGAAATCCTCGCGTGAAGGCTCGCCCAGGAAGGCGCAAAACACGTGCTCGACCAGCCGACCGTGCTGCCAGGCCTTGATCACGAAGTCGAGCCGCTCGCCGGTGATCTCCGCCCCCTCCATCTTCCGAATCATCGCCGCGTCGGCCAAGGGGTAGAGATACGAGAACGCGTCGAGATCCGCACGGTTCGTGTGGCGGTTGAAGAAGAGCGTATCGGACTTGATGGCGTACAGCATCGCCGTGGCCGTGCGCTCCGAGATGTCGATGTTCACGGCCCGCAGGTGCTCGGTCAGGATGGTCGACGTCGAGCCGTAGTCCGGCCGGATGTCCTTGACCACGGCGCTGTAGCCGCCCTGCTCCGGATGGTGGTCGATGACCAGGTCAACCTGTGGGAGCAGCCCGCCGAAGTAGTGCGGCTGGACGTCGACCAGCGCCACGCGTTCGAAGGCCTGGATCTGGTCGGCCGTCAGCACCTCGAGATGGAGGTCGAGCATCTTGACCATGCGCAGGTTCTCGGGCCGGCTGACGCCGTACATGCAGCCGAGGATCGCCGTTTGGCGGGTGCGCCGGAGCAGCGTCCTCAGCGCGAGGCCGCTGGCCAGCGCGTCCGGGTCCGGGTCGTTGTGCAGCAGGATGAGCACGCGATCCGCGTCCGAGAGAAACCGCTGGTACTGCTGCACCCGCTGTCGCGTCAGGGATCGGCCGAGCTCGGCGACGAGGGAGGGCCCGGTCAGCTCGGCCAGGGTCAGGCTCGTGACTTCCGGAAACGCCGGCCGAAGCTCCTCGGCACGAAGCACGTCCCGGGGGCTCGTGCCCAGGACCCAGACCAAGCTGCCTCCGGCAGCCTGCACGGCCTGGAGCACACGGCGCAGGGAGCGCCGGCCATTGTCCTCGATGATGACGCAGGTGCCGGGCCCGACATCGGCCCGCAGATAGGTGTCGACTCTCTTCGCGTCGCCGACGCTGACGCCGAAGGAGGCCTCATCGAAACGCCGCGCCAGCGCCGCACTTTCGACAAGGACATCGAGCTCGTAGTTGGGCGTCAGGACCGCATCGAGCAACCAGACGACCAACTCCGTATGACAGACCGCCAGGCACCTCATCGATCAGGCGCCTCACGCCCCGTCGCGGGGGTGTTCATGACCGACGATCTTTCATTATACGCCTACCGGCGCCACGCCGAGACCGCACCCGCCGCCGGCCGTGTGGCCTGGGGGCCGAATGCGGTTGCCGGTCGCCCCCCGGGCTGTTAGCCTTGGACCCAGACACCATGCGCCCAGTCCGTCAGACCTGGATTCTGCTGGTCGCTGTCCTCCTGCTCGTCTCGGCCCCCGAGGTGGCTGGGCAGGCGAGCTCGGCCCAGCCGACCTTCAAAACCGGGATCGACCTGGTGACCTTCGGCGTGACGGTGACAGACCGCCGCGGCAACCTGGTGACGGATCTGTCGCGCGAGGATTTCGAGATCGTCGAAGACAGCCGGCCCCAGCCGCTCCAGTTCTTCACGAAGGGCTTGGGCGGCGAGGATGACGTCGCAGCTCACCTCGGGTTGATGCTCGACACCAGTGGGAGCATGGAAGCCGACCTCAACCTGGCCCGCAGCGCGGCGATCAAGTTCCTGAATCTGGTCCCTGAGGCCGAAGACGTCACGCTGGTCGACTTCGACACCGAGGTGCGCGTCATGCGGTATCCCCAGCGCGACTTCCCCCGTCTGGTCGAGCGCATCCGCCAGCGGAAGTCCGACGGCTGGACGGCCCTCTACGACGCGTTGGCGGTCTATCTCCACGGGGCCGACGATCAGATTGGCCGCACCATCCTGGTGATGTACACCGACGGGGCCGACTCGCGGTCGCGGCTCTCCTTCGGGGACATCATGGAGCTGCTTCGTGCGTCCCAGGTGACGGTGTACGCCGTCGGCCTGGTCGACCACACGGGCTCAGCCCGCTACGGCCTCCGCATGCGGCTGCAGCAGCTGGTCGAGGCCACCGGAGGGCAGGCTTTCTTTCCCTCGGCCCTGAAAGACCTGGACGCCTCCTATGACAAGGTGCTGGCCGAGATCCGTGCGCAGTATCAGCTCGGGTACTTGTCCACCAATCTGACACAGGACGGGACATGGCGACGGGTGGACATCAAGCTGAAGCGACCGGGTCTGAAGGTCCGTGCGCGGAAGGGCTACTTCGCCCCATACAGGGCGCCGCACTGATCGAGCCGCCCCTTAGCGCGTGTGGTACGATTGTCAATTCCACTGCGGCGCTGATGCCCTCGTCATACGACCGCTTCACCCTCGTTTCGGATTTCGACCTGCGCGGCGATCAAGTACGCGCGGTTCCTGAGCTCATCGACGGCATCGAGCGCGGGGACAAGCACCAGGTCCTCCTGGGGGTCACGGGCTCGGGCAAGACCTACACGATGGCGCGCGTCGTCGCCGCGGTGAACCGGCCGACGCTGGTCATGGCGCACAACAAGACGCTCGCGGCCCAGCTGTTTCAGGAGTTCCGCCGTTTCTTCCCGCAGAACGCCGTCGAGTATTTCGTCAGCTACTACGATTACTACCAGCCGGAAGCCTACGTCCCGTCGAGCGACACCTACATCGAGAAGGAAGCCACCATCAACGACGAGATCGACCGCATGCGGCTCTCCGCCACGCGCTCGCTGTTCGAGCGTCGGGACGTCATCATCGTCGCCAGCGTGTCGTGCATTTACGGCCTCGGGTCGCCGGAGGCGTACTACGGCATGCTGCTGCCGCTCGAGCGGGGCCAGCGCATGGATCGCGACCAGATTCTCCGCAAGCTCGTCGAAATGCAGTACGAGCGCAACGACCACGAGTTCGGCCGAGGGACGTTCCGCGTCCGGGGCGACATCGTCGAGGTGTACCCCTCTTACGAGGAGCTCGCCGTACGGATCGGCCTGTTTGGCGACGAGGTGGACGAGCTGGTCTCGTTCGACCCGCTGACCGGGAAGAGTCTGCGGCGGCACGACCGGATTGCCGTGTATCCCAAGTCGCACTTCGTCACGTCGCGGGAGCGCCTGCGTGAGGCCGTCGAGACGATCAAGGTGGAGCTGGTCGAGCGGCGCGGCCTGCTCGAGCGTGAGGGGAAGCTGCTCGAGGCCCAGCGGCTCCATCAACGCACGATGTTCGACCTCGAGATGATTCGCGAGATCGGCTATTGCCACGGCATCGAGAACTACTCGCGTCACCTGACCGGCAGGGCGCCGGGAGAACCGCCGCCGACGCTGCTGGACTACCTGCCATCCGACGCCCTGGTGATCGTCGACGAAAGCCACCAGACCGTCCCGCAGGTCCGCGGGATGTACCACGGCGATCGTTCGCGCAAAGAGGTGCTGGTCGATTATGGGTTTCGCCTGCCCTCGGCGCTCGACAACCGGCCACTCAATTTCGAGGAGTGGGAAGCCCGGGTGCCGCAGCTGGTGCACGTGTCCGCCACGCCCGGCCCGTACGAGCTGCACAAGGCCGCCGGCGTGGTCGTGGAACAGGTGATTCGGCCGACCGGGTTGATGGATCCGCCCATCGAAGTGCGGCCGGTCAAGGGGCAGGTGGACAACCTGCTGGCGGAGATCCGCGAGCGCGCCGGGCGGCGCGAACGAGTTCTGGTGACGACCCTCACCAAGCGGATGGCGGAAGATCTCACGACTTACTATCAGGAGCTCGGCGTCAAGGTCCGGTACCTCCACTCCGATATCGACACCCTCGAGCGCGTGGAGATCCTGCGCGATCTGCGCCGCGGCCAGTTCGACGTCCTGGTCGGCATCAACCTGCTGCGCGAGGGACTCGATCTCCCTGAAGTGTCCCTCGTGGCGATCCTCGACGCCGACAAGGAGGGCTTTCTTCGCTCGGCGGGGGCGCTGATTCAGACTTCGGGACGTGCGGCGCGCAACGTCAACGGACGCGTGCTCATGTACGCTGACGTCATGACCGATTCGATGCGCTCGGCGATTGGTGAAACCGAGCGGCGGCGGGCCCGGCAGTTCGCCTACAACGAGCAGCACGGCATCACGCCGACGAGCATCGTCAAGGCCATCGACGACCTGCTGTCGAGCGTGTACGAACGAGACTACGTCACCATTTCTGAGGAGAAGGAGACGGGGCCAGTGTTTCGGACGCAGGCCGAACTCGACGCCCACATCGCGGAGCTGACCCGGCAGATGAAGGGCGCGGCCGCCGATCTGGACTTCGAGCGCGCTGCGGCACTGCGGGACAGGGTGCGCGGCCTCAAGACCCGCGAGTTGGGGGTGGCGGCACCAGCCGCATGGAACCCTGGACCCTCGGAGCCGGCGACGCCGGGCGGACGAGCGCCGGGCGCCGCCGGTCAAGGGTAGCAGCTTCGTGGCGAGCGTGATGACGGAATGGCTCAAGGCAGCGTTCTTCGAGGTCCAGGAGTACGTCCGGCTCTGCGGGGCGGCACTCAGGGGCTGCGTGACGCGTCCGTTCTACCGGCATGATGTCGTTGAGCAGTTCGAGGTGATCGGCATCGGCTCGCTCACGGTGGTGCTCCTCACCGGTTTCTTCACCGGTGCCGTGCTGGCCCTCAACACCGGCATCACGCTCGACCAGTTCGGCGCGCGGGACTTCGTGGGGCGGTTGATCAGCGCGTCCATGGTCAAGGAACTGGGGCCCGTGCTGACCGGTCTGATGCTGGCGGGACGCGTCGGCTCGGGCATCGCCGCAGAGCTCGGGTCGATGATGGTGACCGATCAGATCAACGCCCTCCGCGCCCTGGGCACGGATCCGGTGCGCAAGCTGGTCGTCCCGCGGATGCTGGCGGGCTTCTTCATGACGCCGCTCCTCACGATCGTCGCCAACGCCGTCGGCATCGTCGGCGGCTGGATCATCGCCGTCGGCCAGCTGCGCGTCGCGTCCAGCCTCTACTGGAGCTCCATCGTGGAAGGACTCTACCTGGAGGATGCGTGGATGGGACTGATCAAGCCGTTCTTCCTGGGCTTCGTCATCGTCACCATCGGGTGCCACGTGGGTCTGCGCGCCCGCGGCGGCACGCAGGGTGTCGGCCGCGCCACTACCAACGCCGTCGTCGCGTCGTCGGTGTCGGTGATTGCGGTGGACTTCTTCCTGACGCGGCTGTTGATTACGCTGATGTACTGACCATGCTGGCCTCCGAGCGAAGTCCTGAACTGGCCGAAGCCCTCGGGCCGGGGTCCCCCATCGTGGTCTTCGACCGCGTGTCGCTCGCCTTCGACGACAAGGCCATCCTGACCGACGTGAGCTTTACGCTCATCACCGGGCACACCAAGATTTTCCTGGGCGCCAGCGGTGCCGGAAAGTCAACGGTCCTCAAGCTGATTCTCGGCTTGCTGCGCCCCGACAGCGGCGTGATTTGGGTCAACGGCGAGCGGGTGGACAGCCTGTCGGAAGTGGAGCTGATGCAGGTGCGGAGCGATCTGGGCATGGTCTTTCAGGAGGGCGCGCTGTTCGATTCGCTGACGGTCGCCGAGAACGTGGGCTACAAGCTGTACGAAGAGAGCGACCTGCCTCTGGAGGAAGTGAGGCGTCGGGTCGAGGAAGTGCTCGGCTTCGTGGGGTTGCGCGAGCATATCGACAAGATGCCGTCGGATCTGTCCGGCGGCCAGCGTCGGCGCGTGGCGATCGCCCGCGCAATGTCGTTCAAGCCGCGGATCCTGCTCTACGACGAGCCGACGACGGGACTCGATCCGATTACGGCCAACACCATCGACGACGAGATTATCAAGCTGCGCGACCTGGAGAACGTGAGCTCGATCGTCGTGACGCACCAGCTCCGCGACGCCTTCAGGATCGCCACGCATGAAGCCGTCCGGAACGGGGCCGGCATCCGGATCACACCGGCCGATCGTGACAAGGCGGAGGAGGCGGAGTTCATCATGCTTCGTGACGGGCGGATCGCGTTCGAGGGACACGCCGCCGAGCTCAGGGCGTCGGCCGATGCCTACCTGAAGTCGTTCCTTTCCTGACGCGAGGACTGTTCATGCCACGCACGCGATCGCTCGCCTGGTCAGAATTGAAAATCGGCATCCTGGCCGTCGCCGCCATCGCGCTGGCGGCCGTGATGATCTTCCTACTGAGCGGCGAAGGGGGATTCGCCTGGCAGCGCTACTCGCTCAAGGTGATTTTCGCCGACGTGCAGGGGCTCAAGGCCGGGGCCCCGGTGCGCGTCGCGGGCGTCGAAGTGGGCGCGGTGAGCGACGTCGAGTTCATCGGGGACCGCGTCGAAGTCGTCGTGGAGCTCTCGGAAGATCATCGATCCCGCATCACCTCGAGTTCGCGCGCGACGCTTGGATCGGTGTCGCTGCTCGGGGAACCGGCCGTGGACATTACGGCCTCCAGCCAAGGGACGCCGATTCCGGACTGGGGCTACATCCCCAGCGGGGATCCCCCGGTGACCCTCGCCGACTTCAGCGCCCAGGCGACCGAGGGCATCGAGTCGGCCACGAGGCTGCTTCAGGACATCCGGGCCGGGCGCGGCACGATCGGCAAGCTGTTCACCGATGAGGGTGTCTATCGCGACCTCAACGCGCTGCTTCAGTCCGCGGATCGCGTGGCCAGTCAGATCGCCAATGGCCGGGGCACGCTCGGACGGCTGACCAGCGACCCCCGGTTGTACAACGAGCTGACGGCCGCGGTGGGTGACTTGCAGGCAATCACCACGCGCATCAGGAGCGGCGAGGGAAGCCTGGGCAAGCTGCTGAGCGACCCCGCGATGGCCAACGCCCTGACCGCGACCGCGCAGAACGTGGAGACGCTCACCGGCAAGCTGAACCGTGGCGAAGGCACGGCTGGCAAGCTCGTGACCGACGCGGCCCTGTACGATCGCATGAACGGGATTGCGACCCGGCTGGACACGCTGACGGCCAACCTCAACGCCGGCGAGGGTACGGCCGGTCAGCTGCTGCGGGACAAGCAGTTATATGAGAACATGAATCAGACGGTCGGGGAACTGCGGAGCCTGATAGCGGACATCCGAAAGGATCCGAAGAAGTACCTGAACGTCAAGGTCAGTATTTTCTAGCTCGGCGCGCGGCGCAGCCAGAACATCGGCCAGGTGCACGAGCACGGGAGGCGGGCATGGCAAACGACTCGAGCGGTGGGGCAGGCACGGTGATGTTGGCGTTCCTGGTCGGTGCGGTGACCGGCGCCGCGGTGGCCCTCCTCTTTGCACCGGCCTCCGGCGAAGAGACGCGCGAGTATCTGGGCACCAAGGCCCGTGAGGGGCGGGAGCGCGCGCGCCAGGCGGTCGAACAGGGCCGCGAGGCCTACAAACGCCAGAGCGAGGCCGTGTCGCAAGCCGTGGAGCGCGGTCGGGAGGCGTTCCAGCAGGCCCGTGAACGAGGCGAAGGACAGGCGTGAGCGAGACGGCTGAACTCTGGCTCGGCGTGATTGCCGTCGCCGTCGTCGTCATGGCGGTGATTCAAGTGGGGGTCATCGTGGCGGGCGTGTACGTGGCGCGTCGCGTCGACCGGGTGGCACGGGATCTCGAGTCCAGCATCAAGCCGCTCATCGGCAATCTCACCGCGATCAGCGCCGACGCGTCGCGAACCGCGCAACTGGCCATGGCACAGGTCGAACGCTTCGATCGGACCTTTGCCGACGTCACGGGCAAGGTAGAGCAGACGGTCTCGGCCGCCCACCACTTCATCTCCGGCCCGGCCCGAAATGGCCTCGCGATCCTGGCGGGCCTGCGAGCCGCGCTGAACGCCCTGCACGCGGTGCGGGAATCCTCGCGCCGGCGCGCCGCCGAGGGCGCGGCGGCGGTGCCAGAAGCCGAGGAAGAGTCGCTCTTCATCGGCTAGCCGGGCTGTCGAACCGTCCGCCGGGTTCTCCACGCCGCCCAGCCTGGTTGTCTCCCCTGGTGCGGCGGCTGAGCGGTGGCCGAGGACATGTGCCGCTGTCCAACACGAGGACCGTCGCCAAGGCGAGCGCCGAGGACTGGCGTTCCGCAACCTCCTGTGATACAGAGAAGCCTCCAGGCGCGGCCTCCTGGCGACCGCGACGGGATGGAGGTCGGGTTTTGAGGCGCGGGTCGCCCCTCGAAGCCGAGTCAACGGTTGTTGGTGCTCCCGAGGTTGACATGAACGTCGTCTCTGCGCGTCAGTCGGTGGGAGTTCTCGCGGTGGCGGCGCTTCTGTCGGGCGGTCTGTTGCCCTGGGCCTCGGCCCAAGATTCTCCGTCGATCGCGCTCGTTCAGGAACTGACCGGACTGCTGAAGGCGCGCAAGCTGGACAGCATTGCCGCGAGGTATCCCAAGCAAGACGATCAGTTCGTGGCGGCCCTGTATTTTCCAGAGCTGCTCCTCGTCGTATCCGCCCGCACCGTGGCGCCGGCGATCCTCAACGAAAAACTCGTCCGCAAACAGTTCCGCGACGTGTACATCGATCTCAACAGCGCCTCAATCCCGGAGACGCGGGTGATGTTCAGCGATGGAGGCGCCGACGGTCTGCGATCGCGTCGCGAGCCCAACATGGCCTTCGACTCTCAGGATGCGAGCGGCAAGAGCATGCAGTTCGACGGCAACTGGCGCGAAGATCGGATGACCGAAGAGGATTACATGAAGCGCTTTGCGCAGGCCGACGCCGCCTACGTGCTGGCGCTGCAGGCGCTCCTGGCGGAGCTCAAGAAGCCCTGATCGCCCGGTGCCGGGACGGTGACCTGGTCTCGCCTGACCCGCATCAGGCGGGGTCGACGCGCTGAAGGACGATCAACGCGCGCGCCTCGATGTCCAGCTCTCCCCCAGCCTCGATCATCTCGATCGACTCCGACCGCGGCGGGTCCACCGTGTCGATGACGCGCTGCCAGCGAGGCCCGTACGCCGCATCCGGCAGGGTGAAGCGCATCGGCTCGTAGTGCGCGTTGAAACAGAGCAGGAACGTGTCGTCGACGATGGGCTCACCCGTCGGCCCGAGGCTGGGGATTGCCTGGCCGTTCAGGAACACCGTGAGCGACTTGGCGAACCCCACCGACCAGTCCTGCTGGGACATCTCCTGTCCGCCGGGCGTGAACCACGCGATGTCGGGCTGACCGCGCAAGGGCTGTCCTTGAAACCAGCGTCGTCGCCGGAACACGGGATGCGCGCGACGAAACGCGAGCAGCGAGGCGGTGAACTGGAGCAGGCCCTGGTCGGCCCGCTCCCAGTCGATCCACGACAGCTCGTTGTCCTGGCAGTACGCGTTGTTGTTGCCCGCTTGCGTACGCCCGAGCTCGTCGCCGGCCAGGATCATCGGCACCCCCTGCGAGAGCAGCAGCGTGGCCAGAAAGTTGCGCTGCTGCCGCGCGCGTACGGCGAGAATCGCCGGGTCGTCGGTCGGACCCTCCTCGCCGTGGTTCCACGACCGGTTGTGGCTCTCGCCGTCCTTGTTGTCTTCGCCGTTGGCCTCGTTGTGCTTGTGCGAGTAGGACACCAGGTCCAGCAGCGTGAACCCGTCGTGCGCGCACACGAAGTTGACGCTGGCCAGCGGACGGCGGCCGTTGGGTGCGTACAGATCCGGACTGCCGGTCAGGCGATGCGCGAACTCGCCGAGCGTCTGGTCGGCGCCACGCCAGTAGTCGCGCACGGTGTCGCGGTACTTGCCGTTCCATTCGGACCACAGCGCGGGGAAATTGCCCACCTGGTATCCGCCCTCACCGACATCCCACGGCTCGGCGATGAGCTTCACCTGGCTGACCACCGGATCCTGGTGGATGAGATCGAAGAAGGCCGAGAGCCGGTCGACTTCGTGGAGCTCACGCGCGAGCGTAGCGGCCAGGTCGAATCGGAAGCCGTCCACGTGCATCTCGAGGACCCAGTACCGAAGCGAATCCATCAGCAGCTGCAGCACGTGCGGGTGGCGCATGTTGAGGCTGTTGCCCGTCCCCGTGTAGTCCATGTACAGGCGCCCGTCGTGCCCCATCACGCGGTAATAGGCGCGGTTGTCGAGTCCCTTGAAGCAGAGTACCGGGCCGACGTGATTGCCTTCCCCGGTGTGGTTGTACACGACATCGAGAATCACTTCGATGCCCGACGCGTGCAGCGCCTTGACCATCTCCTTGAACTCGCGGACCTGCTCGCCCCGCTGGCCGACGCTGGCGTACTCGTTGTGCGGCGCGAAGAACCCGATGGAGTTGTAGCCCCAATAGTTGCGCAGGCCCTTGGCGACGAGATGACCATCGTGGACGAACTGGTGCACCGGCATGAGCTCGACCGCGCTGACGCCGAGTCGCGTCAAGTACTCGAGCGAGGCCGGGTGCGCCAACCCCGCGTAGGTTCCTCGCAGCTCCGGCGGCACCTGCGGCATGCGGGCGGTGAACCCCTTGACGTGCAGCTCGTAGATTTCCAACTGGTGCAGCGATCGCTTCGGACGTCGGTCCTCACCCCAGTCGAACGCCGGATCGACCACGACCGATCGTGGCACGTGCGCCGCGCTGTCGAGTGTGCTGCGCCGATCCTCCAGGACGGCTCCGTCCGCGCCCATCTCGAAGGGAAAGACCGCCGGGTCCCACCGCACCACACCCTCGATGGCTTTCGCGTAGGGATCCAGCAGCAGCTTGTCGGGATTGCACCGATGCCCGCGCCCGGGATCCCAGGGGCCGTGGACCCGAAACCCGTAACGCTGGCCTGGCGTGAGCCCGGGGACGTAGCCGTGCCAGCAGAAGGTCAGGCACTCCGGGAGATCCACGCGCTGCTCGCGACCTTGATCGTCGAACAGGCACAGCTCGACGCGCGTGGCCACTTCCGAGAACACCGAAAAATTGCACCCGCGTCCATCGTACGTGGCGCCCAGCGGGTACCAGGTACCTGGCCAGATCGTGATCGCGGACGAAGGGGAGGCCGATTCGGTCAAGACTCGGACGATCCTCGGAGCCGTAGGAGCGGGCCAGCCTGACAGCACACAGCCCTCCGGCCGGGGGGGCGCTGGGCCAGGACGAAAACTCGAGGGCGCGTCGCGGGCGTCACGTCAAGTGTGGGATGGTGCGCGCTGGTGGATTCGAAGCACCGCCCCCAAGAAGTGCAGGCGAGTGGCATGCCACCAGGGCGCGTTGGACCAGTGTGAAATGGCTCTGTTTTGTAGCATGCTCAAGCGCCGGACACAAGCTGAGACTGTCGGCGACGGCCACGAGAGGACGGACGATGGATCCCGACAAAGCCAAGTCGCTCGTCAAGCGGCGCCGCGAGTGGTTCTATTGGGTGCTGACGGTCGGTGGCGCCTTGCTGCCGCCACCCCTCCTGGTAATGTCGGGGGGCGCCATCATGGACACACCTTCACTTACTGAAGCGGCTCTGTCCTGGTGGATCATCTGGGGCATCGTCGTGTGGAAGTTCCATCAACGAGGGTGGATCACGATCATGACGCCTGGCGAGCGAGCAGCGGTCACGAGGAGCCTCAACAAGCCCGGAGGCCGGCACCGACTCTGGATTGTCGTGTGCGGCGTTCCGGCGATGGCCCCTGTGACAAGTCTCTTCGTCGAACAGCCTCAGACCGCTGTCATCTGGTACCGCTGGATTGCCTGCTCCTTTGGGGCCAGTTAGCAGCGAGGGTTGTCCACGGTTCTCGACCGCCACCCAAGCCGCCCCCACGGACCTGGACGGGCGAAATCCGTGACGGTGCAGCATGAAATCCACTATGGATGGGCTGGGGGTGACGTTGGGGGCAGCCGTCTGGGGCCGCAATTTGTCGCGCAGGAGAGCAGAAACCGCGCCTCGCCCTGATTGCAACGACGATCGGCCTGTCGTCGCTAACGTGTTGATCAATTGAGGATTGGGCTGGTGCGCGCTGGTGGATTCGAACCACCGACCCCCGCCGTGTGAAGGCGATGCTCTACCGCTGAGCCAAGCGCGCGTCTCAAGTGGCCCTCCTAGTCTACGAGATAGCCCAAGGACGGGCAACCGCCATCGGCCCGGGTCACGACGTGCCGTAGAGTCGATCGCCAAAATCCCCGAGCCCCGGCACGATGAACTTGTGATCGTTCAAGCGGTCGTCGACCACCGGGGTGATGATGAGGACATCCGGATACGCGTGCTCGACGGCCGCCACGCCTTCCGGCGCCGCGACGATGCACACCAACCGGATATGCCGTGCGCCGGCCCTCGCGAGCAGATCGAGCGCGGCCACCGCGCTGCCTCCGGTCGCGAGCATCGGATCGATCATGAGCACGTAGCTCTCCTCCAGCCGCGGCGGCAGCTTGGCATAGTACTGTGACGCCACCGCGGTCCGCTCGTCGCGTTGCAGACCGATGTGGCCCACGCGGGCGGCAGGCACGAGCTCGAGCATGCCGGGGAGCATCCCCAGACCCGCGCGCAGGACGGGGACGAGCACCACGTCCGCGTCCACGCGCCGTCCCTTGGCCGGCCCGAGCGGCGTGGTCACCTCGGCCGGCACGGTCGGGATGTCGCGGAGCGCCTCGGCGGCCAGCAGCACGCTGATGCGTCCCGCGAGCTGGCGAAAACGCTCCGGGGGCGTCGCGGTGTCGCGAAGCTCGTGCAGGATGTCGTGCACCAGGGGATGTGCGACCAGCGTGACCACGCCGAGAGCTTATCAGCGCGCGCAGGCGGCGCGGGATAGAATTTCCCTGATGGCCAACTGTCCCGTTCGTCGATTACGGCCGATTCTGCTGGCGGTCGTCGCCGCCTGCGCCGCGCCCCTGGGGGCCCAGGTGACGCGTCCCGTCGATCTGGTCATCACCAACGGCATCGTGGTGACGATGGATGCGCAGCGTCGCGTGATTACACCCGGCTCGGTGGCCATCGATCAAACCTCGATTGTCGGCGTCGGGCCGTCCGAACAGCTCGCGAAGGCGTTCACCGGCCGCGACGTCATCGATGCGCGCGGCGGTGTGGTCATGCCGGGGTTGATCAACACGCACACACACGCGCCGATGGTGCTGTACCGCGGACTCGCCGACGACCTGGCCTTGATGGAGTGGCTCCAGAAGTACATCTTCCCGGCCGAGGCGAAGACCGTCTCGCCTGCCTTCGTCCGCACGGGCGCGCGTCTGGCGCTCGCCGAGATGATTCGTTCTGGTACGACCACCTACGTGGACATGTACTACTTCGAGGAGGAAATCGGGCGCGCGACCAGGGAGGCCGGTGTACGAGCCGTCCTGGGCCAGACGGTCATCGAGTTCCCCGTCCCCGACGCCAAGACGCCCGCCGACGCGCTCGCGCGGGCTGCGGCCTTCATCAAGGAGTTCGTGAACGACCCGCTCATCACCCCGGCGGTCGCGCCGCACAGCGTCTATACGCTCGACGCGGCCACCTTGAGGGGGGTCCGCGACCTGGCGGCAGCGCACCGCGTGCCGACGCTGATCCACCTGGCGGAGACCGAAGAGGAAACTCGTCTGTCGCTCGAGCGTCACAAGGCGCGGCCCGTGGCAGCCCTGACGTCGTTCGGCCTCTGGCAGACGCCAACGGTGGCGGCACACGGCGTCTGGATCGAACCCGACGAGATCGCGGTGCTCAAAGCGCACGGCGTTGGCGTCGCACACAATCCGGAAAGCAACATGAAGCTGGCCAGCGGGACCGCACCGGTCCAGCGGTATCTCGACGCGGGCGTTCCGGTCGGGCTGGGCACCGACGGGGCCGCAAGCAACAACGACCTCGACATGTTCGAAGCGATGCGTCAGGCGGCCTTTCTTCACAAGCTGACGTCTCGAGATCCGCGCGCCATCAGCGCCCGGACCGCCCTCGAGATGGCCACGCTCGGCGGCGCCCGGGTGATCGGCCAGGAATCGAAGCTGGGATCAATCGAGGTCGGCAAGCTGGCCGACGTGATCGTCGTGCGGATGGATCAGCCTCGGCAGACCCCGATGTACGACCCGCTGTCACACCTGGTCTATGTCACCCGGGGCGACGACGTCGAGGCGACGATTGTCAACGGCCGCATCCTGATGCGTGGCGGGAAGCTCCTCACCCTGGACGAGCCGCGGGTGCTCGACGAGGCCAGGGCCGCCGCCGGTCAGGTGCGCGCGGCGGTTCGCTGACCACCGGCGCCGGCTACGGCAACACGCCGATGTAGGGCAGATTGCGATACTGCTCCGCGTAATCCAGTCCGTAGCCGACTACGAAGCGGTCTTCGATGGCAAAGCCGATGTAGTCCACCCGGACGTCGATCTGGCGCCGGGACGGCTTGCTGAGGAGGCACGCCGTTCGGAGCGACCTGGGATTGCGCGCGCGCAGGATCTCCTGGAGGTAGTGAAGCGTCAGCCCCGTGTCGACGATGTCCTCGACGATGATCACGTGGCGGCCTTCCAGGCCGTAATCGAGATCCTTGATGAGACGCACCTCGCCCGAGGTCGTGGTGCGGCCGGCATAGCTCGAGAGGGCCATGAAATCCATGCTGACGTGGCCAGGCATCGCCCGCGTCAGATCCGACAGAAACATGAAGGCGCCCTTGAGCACGCAGATGAGGTGCAGCGGCTCGTTCGGCACATCGCGCCGGATCTCGCCGGCCATGGCGCTGATGCGCTCTCGGAGTGCCTCTGCACTGATGAGGGGCGGAATCGTGTCCGTCGACATGTCGAACGAGGGTAGCATGGTTGGCGCAGCATGAAGCGCTTTGACATCATCACCGAAGCCGACGCTCGAACGCTCGAACCGGGCAGCACCGTCACCTTGAACCCGCGCGGGCACGTCACGCCTCTTGCGGCCGACACGCTTCGCGCGCGGCGGATCACGGTGCTGACCGACGCGCTCGACGTCGACGTGTCGACCCTCGTGCCCGTGGCAGACGTCCGGCGAGTCGCCATCGGGAGCGATCACACCGGTGTCGCACTGAAGGCGATCCTCCGAGACGTTCTGCGGGGCCAGGGTCTCGCGGTCGAGGATGTCGGCACGAGCGGCCCCGATCCGGTGGACTATCCTGACATCGCCGGACAGGTGGCGCGCCTGGTGGCGCGGCGCGAAGCCGACGCGGGTATCGTCATCGACGGCGCCGGGCTGGGATCGGCGATTGCCGCCAACAAAATCGACGGCGTGCGCGCGGCCATGTGCACCGACAGAACACTCGCCCGGTATGCCCGTGAGCACAACGGCGCGAACGTGCTCGCGCTCGGCGCGACGCTCGTCTCCATCGACGACGCCAAGGCCATCGTCCAGACCTGGCTTGGCACGCCGATGCGTGAGGCGCGCTATATCCGCCGTCTGGCGAAGATTCGCGCCCTGGAGCGAACGCGATAAGATTCCCACGAGGGAGCCGTCGAGCACGGCTCCGGCGGATTCCTTTCAGTTGACCGACATCAAGCGAGTCATCGACATCATTCTGCAGGAGCTGGCCGCAGCCGGCGCGGTCGCGCCCGCCCGCTGTGCGTGCCACGGCTTTGCATTCGACTGCTGCCCGCAGCAGGTGGGCGGCGTGCTCGCCGCCGGCGCCTCGCGACTCGGGCTCCACGCGGCTGGCGGCGGCGCTGGGGAAGTGGCCGGCCTCATCGACCACACGCTGCTCAAACCCGAGGCGAGCGGCACGGATGTCGAGAAGCTGTGCCGGGAAGCCGCGGAGTTCCATTTCGCCACGGTGTGCGTCAACCCTACATGGGTCGCATTCGCCGCGCGGCTGCTGCGCGGCTCCGGCGTCGGCGTGTGCTCCGTGGTCGGCTTCCCGCTAGGCGCGACAACGCCCGACGTCAAACAGTACGAGACGAGGCGCGCGATCTTCGATGGCGCAACCGAGATCGACATGGTGATCAACGTCGGTGCTCTCAAATCGGGCGACCTTCGGCTCGTGGAGCAGGACATCGAGGCGGTGACCGTGCCGTGCCGGCAGGCTGGCGTGGTGAGCAAGGTGATCATCGAAGCGGCGCTGCTGACCGATGAGGAGAAGGTGACCGCCTCGACGCTGACCAAGGCCGCCGGCGCGGATTTCGTGAAGACGTCCACCGGCTTCGGACCAGGCGGCGCGACCGTCGCCGACGTCGCGTTGATGCGTCGGGTCGTCGGCGACACGGTGGGCGTCAAGGCCGCTGGCGGCGTGCGCGACCTCGAGCAGGTGAAGGCCATGGTCGCCGCCGGAGCCACGCGCGTGGGTGCCAGCGCCGGGGTGCGCATCGTCAAGGAATCACGGGGCGAAGCTTCGGCGGCCCCGGTCAAGCCGTCAACGTATTAGACTCGAAGCTTCGTGTTCCACCATCACCCCCCCGGAGGACTCGCGTGCCTACAGAACTCACTCGTGAACAATTGAAGTCGTTGACCCGGCTTGGCGCCGCTGCCAGACTCGAAGAGCTCCGCCACGAACAGTCCGCCATCCTCGCCGCTTTTCCAGATCTGGCTTCGAGGAGCGCAAAGGGAGGCCTAAAGCCTGCAAAACCGACCGCCGCGGCTCGCGCCGATTCGAGCGGCCCGAAGAAAGCCCGTCGCCGTCGCCGCAAGATGACCGCGGCCGAGAAGAAGGCCGTGTCGGAGCGCATGAAGAAATACTGGGCCAACAAGAACAAGGGCCGCGGATGAGGCTGCGTGGTGTCGTGCTCGCCGTCGTCGTTCAGCTGGCGGCGGCGGGTACGGGGCTCGCGCAGCCGAAGGGTCCGATCGAGGGCATCGTCGTCGATGTACGCGGGGCGTCGGCCGGGCTCCCCACCATGGAAGGCTGGACGCCCGTGGTACCCCTTGGCACGGAGGCGCCGGCGCGGTCGCTGGGGCTTGATCTTGGGGCTCATTACTACGTCTTTCGATTCCGCGGCGGGGCCCTTGGCGTCGGCGCCACCTGGCTCTTCGCGCGCGGGACGACGTCCCCGCTGGTGGCCGAGGGCTCGACGCCTCCGCCCCCGCGGACGATTCCCGACCTGACCACTCGGCTGACGGGCATCGTGCCGCAGCTCTCGCTCAACTTTGGCCACTCGCTCGGCTGGAGCTACCTGAGCGCCGGCCTGGGGCAGACGCGAGTCCAGAGCGAGGCCGTTCTCCCACCAAGCGCGATTACGTTCACGCCGCTCGATTCGGCTTGGGTGAAGACGCTGAACTTCGGTGGCGGCGCGCGGTGGATGATCAGCGACCACCTGGGCGTTGGCTTCGACCTGCGGTGGCACAAGCTCAGTCTGGTGGCCGCCTCGCCGACACACCCCGGGGCCCCACGCGCGACCCTGGTTACGGCTGGCGCGGGCGTCGTCATCAAGTGAGGCAGCGCCGCATGGCTGCCACGTCAGCGGCCGGGAAGGATCTGAAAAGGCCTCCCGCTGCGCGAGCGGTAGGTCGAAAAACCTCGGCGATCCAGAGTGAGGATGCGACGAACGTCCAGGTCGTCGCCAAGCTGCATGAGCGTCGCATCGGCGAAGTCCATGGGCGTGTCAGCGTACTTCTCCATCAGCACGACGGCAGCGGCAATCCGATGGACGTCCGTGCAGTCGAACACCTGCACACGCGCGGCCTGACAGGAACTCCACCAGTCGCCGGGGACCGGACGCGGCATCCTGGAGCAGGTGCATGGCTTCGGTCACCACGGCGGACGTGGTGCACATCAGGCCGGTCAACCCCTCGAGGGCGGCCGCGACGGACCCATGAATACGATGTAACACGTCGTGTACGACAACGATCCTGGCCGCCGCAGGCCCAGTTCACCCCACGAAGCAGGAGTGGAAGACCGTGACGTCGGCCTTATCGGGTGGGGAAACCGGCGACTTGGGACTGTGGACCGTTGGCCGTGGACGGTCGGCCGGTTACTGATGACCGCATGCTACCGCTCGTCCAGCCCCGACAGCCAGTTGAGGACGACGACGATTGGCAAAAGGGTATCCGCCGCCGTGGTGGTCAGCACCAGGAAGCGGCCATCGGCAGCGATGTCGTAGTTGTGAGGCGGCATCGACCTTAGGCCCGGAAACAGGGGCGTGGGAGGGCCGGCCTTGAACTGGCGGCCCGGTACGGTGCCGCTGAGATCGACGGCCATCATCTGGCCGGTACGGTCATAGAACAACTCCTTTCCGTCGGGTCGCCACCGCGGCGAAAATCCCCGGCCCGTCGAAACCTGCCACTTGCCACCCGAGACCGGGAAGGTCCGCACGTACACTTCGTTCGCGCCGTTCTCATCGGACGCGTACGCGATCCAACGGCCATCAGGCGAGAAGGCCCCTCCCCGTTCGTTGAAACGCGTGTCGAGCACACGCATCGGTGTGCGATCGCCGGTCATCGGCAGAACCCAGAGATCGCTCCCGGTTTTTGGGTCGTTCTCCTCGTAGAGCAGATACCGTCCGTCCGCCGACCAGTCGTTCAGCGTCTTGTTGTTCGGCGTCTTCAGCAGCAGCTCGTCCTCTCCCGTGCCGCTGGCGCTCCTGTGATACACGTTGAACACGCCGCCCTCGCGATTCGAGACAAATGCGATGCGAGCGCCGTCAGGCGACCAGACGGGAACATTGTCGGTGCCGGGATCGAACGTGAAGCGCGTCGTCGCACCGCGCGCGAGGTCGGTGACCCAGATATCCGCGCCGCGGTCCTGACTGTGGTAAGCGAGGCGCGTCCCATCCGGCGACAGGCGCGGGTTCTCGTAGACCCCTGGGGTCCCGACGGCGTCGCCGCGTGCACCCCGCCGATCGATCCACCGCATCGTCAACCCGCGGTTCGCTGACCCGGGGCGATACGCGAGGACGCCGGTGTCCGTAGCGGTCACGCCCGCCTGGAAATTGTTGCCGGAGGCCACCCCTTCCACCACCCGGAACGGCTCGCCGACGATTTCGCGCCTCGACGGATCGAAGCGGTGGGCCATCAACGTGCTCTCGCGGAGAAACAGCAGCAGATTCGGAGACGCGAACCGGACGCTCGTGGCGCTGTCGATCAAGCGTGTCCGCTCCCGCGATTCCAACGAGCCGATGTGGGTGGCTGATTCCTCACCGGTGAGGCTTCTGGCGAAAAACAGAAAGTGCACGCCGTCAGGCAGGAACTGGGGGTAACGATGACCCGATTCTCCACGCGACGCGTCGAGTTCCGTGACCTGCACGGGGTCACCGCCGGATACGGCGACACGAAAGAGCGGACCCGCTGCCCGCGGCGCAAACACGATGGTGCCCTCGCCGTTCCAGGCGCCGCCACCTCCCCCAGGAGCCTCGGTCACCGACTGTGGCGGCCCGCCGAGTATGTCGATGATCTTCAGCTTGCCGTCGGCGAAGAATCCAATGTGGCGGCTGTCGGGCGACCAGAAGGGAAAGGTCGCGTTGTCCGTTCCCTGAAGCGGCACACCGTCAACGCGGTCGAGCGCCCGCAGCCACAACCGATTGATGCCGCCCTGATCGATGCGAGCCACGAGATGGCGGCCGTTGGGCGACAAGGCGATGTTGACCTGCGAGTTGAGGCCCTCCGAGGCCGTGGTTATCTCGAACGACACTCTGGGGGGCGGGGCGGCCGGGCGCCACGGGGCCCAGATCAGCGAGACGCCCGCGAGCGCCAGTGCGGCGATGGCAGCAGTCGCCCACGGTACACGGGCCGTTGCGGGTGAGGGGGCGGGGCCGGGCGCTGGCCTCGACCCTGCCGTGCCGGCAGCGGTGTCCTCAGGCTGCGTGCGCGCCTCCTCCAGATCGAGTCGGGCATCGCCCACGGCGCTCAGTCGCCGCTTCGGATCCTTCTCGAGGCAGCGCCGAAGCAGACGACGCACCGGCGGCGGTACGTCGGCGGGCAGCAGGCTCCAGGGAGGCTCGTCTTTGATGACCGAGGCGAGCGTGACCGACGCGTCCTCGCCGTCGAACGCGCGCTTGCCGGTCAGCATCTCGAAGAGCACGGCGCCAAAGGCCCAGATGTCTGCGCGGCGATCCACCGGCCGGCCGCGAGCCTGCTCCGGG
Source organism: Acidobacteriota bacterium (assembly GCA_052389315.1). Lineage (GTDB taxonomy): Bacteria > Acidobacteriota > Vicinamibacteria > Vicinamibacterales > UBA2999 > JACCSI01. Next base: position 42,289 of record JBQTIE010000033.1, on the reverse strand, counting down.
CTCATGTAGGCCGCGGTCCCGAGAATGATGCCGGCCTGAGTGGCGTGCATGGACAGGGTGGGGGACATCGCGGCGTCCGGACGCGCCGCCACGCCGGTGTCGAGCGCCTTGGCCAAGCCGAAGTCGAGCACCTTGACCGTCCCGTCCGGGCGCACCTTGATGTTGGCGGGCTTGAGGTCGCGGTGGATGATGCCCTGTTCGTGCGCAGCCTCGAGCGCATCGGCGATCTGGCGGGCGATGTCCAGCGCCTCGTCCTGTGGCAGTCCCCGCGGCGTCCCCGCACCTGCCCGCAGGGCGCTTGTCGCGCCCGTTGCATCTGACGCACTCGCGTGAACCGACGCCTCCAGCAGGTCCGCGATCGTCGGTCCCTCGACCAGCTCCATGACGAGCGCGCGCACACCCGCCTGTCCAGCGTCGGGAGAAAACGCCTCTTCCAACCCGTAAATGGCGGCAATGTTCGGATGGTTGACCGAGGCCAGGACCTGCGCTTCGCGACTGAAACGCGCCAGGCGGTCCGCGTCGGTTGCGACCGCGGGCAGCAGGACCTTGATCGCCACCTCGCGATTCAGCTTCGCGTCGCGCGCCCGATAGACCTCGCCCATGCCGCCCGCACCGAGGAGAGCGACGATCTCATACGGCCCGACGCGGCTGCCGGACGACAGACCCATAGGGTGGCCGGATTATAGTCGCGAACGGCGCTGCAAAGGACCGGGGCAGATCGAGACGGTGGGTGGGACACCCGATTGGCCTGCCAGTCGCCCCGCGAAGCGGCGCTTCAAACCCGCGAGGGAGAGACGCGTCGGCTCCGCGTCGCTAGTGTCCCAGTGTGTTGTCTTGCCTCGCCTCTGGCGGGGCGGCCATCTTCGATGGCCCAGCGAAAAACTTGCTTCAATTGTCACGATTCAGGCCACGCTTCCGCCATGCCTGCAGCGGACACGGAGTCGCCGACCTTGTCGCTGCACGCCACGCAGGCCGGCATCATTCTGGGTCATCAAGGATTTCAGCGACGCTTTTGCGTATCATCGGGCTGGAGCTCCCGGAGAGCGCGGCCCATGTGGCCACCGACCCCAAGAGGGTCTATTACGTAGGTTCAACGGCCTTTGCGAGCCCGAAATCGAGCACCTTCACCCATCCCGTCGGTCCGAATCTTGACGTTCGCGGGCTTGAGATCGCGGTGGATAACACCCTGATCGTGCGCAGCCTCCAACGCTTCGGCGATCTGGCGCGCGGTTCGTCCATCGGCAGTCCTTGACGACCACGCGCCGCCGCTCGCGCGGCCGCCGATCCCGAAAGCCCCGACGACCCCGACAGAGCACTCTTCGATCCTGGGGCAGCCGCGGTACTGCGCGCGCCGGACGAACCCGGCCGCACCCCATCCACGGCACCTGGTGCACCGGAGGACCGCACGGCACCCGCCGCGCGTGCCGCAAGAAACTCGAGCCGTCAACGTCGCGAGGCCTTGGCAGACCGGTGAAAGAACAAGCGGCTTTCGTCGACCTGCTGTGCCTCGGGCGACTCGACCATAATGGAAGTTCGGTGATCGCCTTTTCCAGCGTCAGCAAGCAGTACGGCAGGCAGGTTCTCTTTGTCGACGCCTCATTCCAGATCAACCCCGGGGACAAGGTCGGGCTGGTCGGCCCCAATGGCGCCGGCAAGACGACGCTGTTCCGGATGATTGTCGGCGAGGAGGGACCAGACGACGGGGAGGTCACCGTCCCGAAGAGGCTCACCATCGGTTACTTCCGGCAGGACGTCGAGGAAATGAGCGGTCGCTCGGTGCTCGACGAGGCCATTGCGGGGAGCGGGCGTCTCGGCGATCTGCACCACGAGCTCGAAGGACTGCAGCACGCCATGTCGGACCCGGCGCAGGCGGAAGACATGGACCGCATCCTGGCCCGGTTCGGCGACGTTCAGGAAGCCTATGCGCACCAGGGCGGCTACGGTCTGGAGGCGCAAGCCCGTGAGGTCCTGCACGGGCTCGGCTTTGACGGCGAGCGCATCGACGGCGACGTGGGAGTGCTCTCGGGCGGCTGGAAGATGCGCGTGGCGATGGCACGAGTGCTGCTGGGCCGGCCAGAGGTGCTGCTGATGGACGAGCCGACCAACCATCTGGACATCGAGTCGATCGTCTGGCTCGAGCAGTTCCTGAAAGCGCAACCCGGAGCGCTCTTCATGACCTCGCACGACCGCGACTTCATGAACCGCATCGTCACGAAAGTGGCGGAGATTGACAGCGGCGAGATCACCGTGTATTCCGGCAACTACGATTTCTACGAGCAGGACCGCGCCACGCGCGAGGCCAATCGCGAGGCGGCGTATGCACGGCAACAAGCGATGCTGGCCAAGGAGCAGCGGTTCATCGATCGCTTCCAGACACATGCCGCCAAGGCCGCACAGGTGCAGAGCCGCATCAAGGCGCTCGACAAGATCGAGAAGATAGAACTGCCGAAGAAGCGCTGCGTCGTGAAGTTCGACTTTCGAACGCCGCCGCGGTCGGGCGATCAGGTGGCCGTACTCGAGGACGTGCGGAAGGCGTACGGGCGGCGCGTGATCTACGACGGGCTCGACTTGACCATCCGGCGTGGCGAGCGCTGGGCAGTGATGGGGCGGAACGGCGCCGGCAAGACGACCCTGCTCAGAATCGTCGCAGGCGTCCTTCCGCCCGACTCGGGCCAGGTAAGGCTTGGCGCGAGTGTCAAGCTGGGTTACTTCGCCCAGCAGTCGCTCGACGTGCTGAACCCCGCCCTCACGGTGATCGAGCAGCTCGAGCACGATTTTCCGCACGACGGCCTGGGCGTACTCCGGACCCTGGCCGGGGCCTTCCAGTTCTCCGGCGAAGAAATCGACAAGAAAGTGCGAGCCCTTTCGGGGGGTGAAAAGACGCGGCTGGCGCTCGCGCGTCTGCTCTACGATCCGCCGAACTTCCTCGTCCTCGACGAGCCGACGAACCACCTGGACCTGGCGACGAAAGAGATGCTGGTGAATGCCTTGACGGACTTCGAGGGAACCATGCTGTTCGTCTCGCACGATCGCAGCTTCCTTCGCAGCCTGGGCACTCGCGTTCTCGAGCTTGGGGGAGAGAGCGGTACGGACGCAGAGCCCCACGTGTACCCAGGCACCTACGTCGACTATGTGGCGCGAACCGGCCACGAGGCGCCTGGCGTGCATGCATGAGGACGCGTCGCACCAGGATGCCTGGGGGCGGGCGAGCCGGGCCTCGGCTCTCTCGGGCCGGTGCTCCCTGCCCGCAGTATGATTCGCCGAATGCGGACGCTGGTCATCGGGGGCACGCTCTTCATGGGGCGGGCGATCGTGGAGCGCCTCGTCGAGCGAGGCTACGACGTCGCGGTCCTCCATCGACGCGATCACCACGATCTCAGCCCTGAAGTACGGAACCTGCAGGCCGACCGGAGCGACCTGGCCACCATCTCGCCCTTGTTGAAGCGCGAGCGCTTCGAAGCCGTCTTCGACCTGGCCTACGACTTTCAAGCAGGCACCCCGGCTGCCCACGTCGAGGCCGCGGCACGAAGCTGCGGCGACCGCCTGCAGCGCTACATCTTCATGTCGAGCATTGCGGCGTACGGGCCAGGGCTTGATCACCGGGAGAGCAATCCCCTGGCGCCTGATGACGACCCGACTCCGTACGTCCGGCACAAGGCGTCGGCTGAGCGGGCGCTCTTTCGGTTGCGGGCCGAATCCGGCTTTCCGGTCGTCACCTTCCGGCCGCCGTTCGTGCACGGACCGCGACAGCCGTACTATCGCGAGCAGTTCTTCTGGGATCGCCTGCGCGATGGCCGGCCGATCATCCTGCCGGAGGGCGGCGAGGCGCTGATGCAGTGGGCTTACGTGAGGGATGTGGCCGAGGCCTGCGTACACGCCCTCGATGTGTCCGAAGCGGTAGGGGAGGCATTCAACGTCGCGCACGAGGAGCGCCTGACTCAGCGTTCATGGGTGGAGACCCTGGCTCGCGTCGCCGGGCTCGAGCCGACGTTCGTGAGCGTGCCGCGCGAGACAATCCTCGGCGGCGGTGGGCAGTTGATGGGCGAACATCTGTACTTCGGGGAGTATCTCGATCTGCCGCCGCACACCTCCGTGGTCGAAAAGGCCGCCCGCATCCTTGGCGTCACCCCGGAGCCGCTGGAGGCGTCGCTCCAGGACGGCTTTGCGTGGTATACGGCGCATCCCCGGCGGCCGGTGGACTACGCGTTCGAGGACCACCTGATCGCCCAGGCGTGACCGGCCGCGGGCGCGAGCGGGGAAGATCGTGCTCGCGGGTCGAGCCCGATCGAGTGGGGTAGAATAGGGCGTGTTGAGCGGGAGTAACTCAGTGGTAGAGTCACAGCTTCCCAAGCTGTTGGTCGCGGGTTCGATCCCCGTCTCCCGCTCCACGACTGCCCTCACGCCGCGCCCTTCGACTGGGTTGCCCGGCCGCATCTTCGCGGCCATGACCACCGGTTCCACCACCTGAGCTCGCTTCGGCTTCTTCGTGAGCGTGGAAGCCGGCTGCGAGTGCCTGACGCACCATGGCTCTCACTGCATTTCGTGTTCACAAGTTTGGCGGCTCGAGCGTGGCCGATGCCGGCTGCCTCACACGTGTCGCCAGCATTCTCGAAGCGGATGCCACGCCGCGCCTCGCGGTCGTCTTGTCGGCGAGCCGAGGGGTCACCGACGCGCTGCTGGCGCTGGTGGCGGCGGCGGCGCACGGGCAGGCTGGCGCCGGCGATCTGGAGCGCCTCCGGACGCGGCATCGCGACATGGCCGTCGCACTGCTGAGCGGAGATTCGGCCGGGGAGTACCAGGCACAGCTCGACGCCGATTGCCGTGATATCCACGGCGTTCTGGACGCGGTGGCGCTCACGCGCGATGCGTCGCCCGTCGTGCGCGACGTCGTCGCGGGATTCGGGGAGCTCTGGTCGAGCCGGCTGTTTGCCACCTACCTGCGCGAGCGGGGTGGGCGTGCCGGGCGCACCGTCTGGATCGACGCACGCGACATCATCGAGGTCGAACCGGGGGCCCTCGGGCCCAGCGTGCGCTGGGATGCGTCGCGTCGGCAGGCCGCGCTCCAAGTGCCCGCGGACGAGGCGATCACCCTCATCGTGCCCGGCTTCGTCGCGCGCGACGCGAAAGGGTCGCAGACCACGCTCGGGCGTAACGGCAGCGACTATTCCGCGTCGATCTTCGGCGCCCTGCTCGGCGCCGCGGATATTCACATCTGGACCGACGTGGACGGGATCCTGAGCGCCGACCCCTCACGCGTGCCCGATGCGCGGCTCGTGGCCGCGCTGTCGTACGAAGAGGCGATGGAGCTGGCGTACTTCGGAGCCAAAGTCCTGCACCCGCAGACCATGGCGCCCGCGGTGGCCGGGCGGATTCCCATCCGGATTCGCAATACGTTCAGGCCCGAAGCTCCTGGGACGCTCATCTGCCAGCAGCCGGACGCAACAGACCTGGTCAAGGGCATCACCAGCGTGGACCACATGGCGCTGCTCAATCTCGAAGGCGCGGGCATGATCGGGGTGCCCGGTACGGCGCAACGCCTGTTCGCCGCGCTTCGTGAGCACGCTATTTCGGTGGTACTCATCTCACAGGCCAGCTCGGAGCACTCGATCTGTTTCGCCGTCCCGATGGCGCAGGCGGCCGAGGCGGAGCGCGTCGTCCGCGAGGCCTTCGAACGCGAGCTCGGTAACGGTCAGATTCAGCGAGTGGACGTCACGCTCGACTGCAGCATCCTGGCCGTCGTCGGCGACGGGATGGAGGGGGTGCCGGGAGTGGCGGCCAAGGTCTTCGGGGCGCTGGGGAGCGCCGGCGTCAACGTCCGCGCCATCGCCCAAGGGGCGTCGGAACGTAACATCTCGGCCATCATCGAGTCGCATCAGGCGACCCGTGCGCTGCGCGCGGTGCACTCGCGGTTCTACCTGTCGCCGCACACCATCTCGATTGGGCTGATCGGACCAGGCCTCGTGGGAAGCGCCTTGCTCGAGCAGATCGCCTCGCAGGCTGATCGGCTGCGTCAGCGCTTCAACCTCGACTTGCGCGTGCGCGGCCTGCTCGATTCACGCCGCATGGTCCTCGCTGACCGGGAGCTCGATCTGGCCGTGTGGAAAGAGGCGCTCGCCGGCGGAGGGCCTGCCGATCTCGCGGCCTTCGAGGCCCACGTGCACGCCGAGCATCTCCCGCACGCCGTGATCATCGATTGCACGGCCAGTGCCGAGGTGGCCCGCTCGTATCCGCGCTGGCTCTCGCACGGGGTGCACGTGGTCACGCCCAACAAACGCGCCAACAGCGGAGACTGGGGCCTCTACGCGCAACTGGTCGAGACGTGCAGTCACACAGGCTCGCACTACCTGATCGAGGCGACCGTGGGCGCCGGGCTCCCGGTGATACAGACGCTTCGCGACCTGCGCGAGACGGGCGACGAGATTCGGCAGATTGACGGCATCCTGTCCGGCACCTTGTCGTACCTGTTCAACGTGTGGGATGGCAGCCGGCCCTTCTCGGGCCTCTTGCGCGAAGCGCGGCGGCAAGGCTATACGGAGCCCGACCCGCGCGACGACCTGTCGGGCATGGACGTCGGCCGAAAGCTCGTGATCCTGGGACGCGAGATGGGACTACGCCTGTCGCTCGAGGAGGTGGCGATCGAAAGCCTCGTCCCGCCGGGCATGGGCGGGGGGACGGCTGAGGAGTTCCTTGCCCGTGCCGAAGTCCTCGATGGCCCGATGGCCGCGCGACTGGACACGGCGCGGCAGGCCGGTCGCGTCCTCCGTTACGTCGGTGTGCTGGACGCGCGCACCAGACGAGCCACGGTCGGCCTGACGGAGCTCGACCGGGCACACCCGTTCGCGAACATCAACTTCACCGACAATGTCGTGCGATACCTCACGGCGCGCTACGACCGGAACCCCCTCGTCGTGCAGGGTCCCGGCGCTGGCCCGGCGGTGACGGCTGGCGGGGTGTTTGCGGACCTGCTGCGGGTGTGTGCTTATCTGGGGGCCCGGCGGTGATTCGCGCCTGACGCCTCACGACCGACCGCTGTCGCGAATGATTCCCAGCACCTCGTCCCGGCGCCGCTCCATGGTCGCTGGCGTCAACCCCTCGAGGTTGAGGCGGAGCAGCGGCTCGGTGTTCGATGGCCGTACGTTGAAGTGCCAATCATCGAACTCCACCGAGACGCCGTCGAGTCGGTACACGTGGCCGTGCGCGTATTCCCGGGCCAGCCGTTCGATCTTCTCGGCGGCCACCGCCATGGTCGCGACCTTCGTGTTGATCTCGCCGGAAATGAAGTACTTCTCCCTGAGCGGCTGGAGCAGCTCGCGGAGCGACTGGCCCTTCTTCGACATCAGTTCGAGGATCAGCAGGGCCGGGATGAAGCCATTGTCCGCATAGAAGTTGTCGCGGAAGTAGTAGTGGCCGGTCACCTCGCCGCCGAAGATGGCGTCTTCTTCACGCATGCGCCGCTTGATGAAGGCGTGACCGACCCGGTTCATCAACGCCTGGCCGCCATGGGCCGCGACGGCGTCCTTGACGGCGTAGCTCGCTCGAACGTCATAGATGATGGTCTGTCCCGGATGCTTCAGCAGAAAAGCCTCAGCGAGCAGAGCCGTGATGAAGTCGCCGGCGATGAACTCGCCCGCCCCGTCGAGGAAGAAGCAGCGGTCGGCGTCGCCATCCCACGCGATCCCGACGTCGGCCCGCTCGGCGATCACGCGCTCGGTGATGTCCCGCCGGTTCTCTTCGATGAGCGGATTTGCCTCGTGGTTGGGAAACGTCCCGTCGACCTCGAAGCACAGGCGTGTTGTCCGGCAGGGAAGCCGGTCGAACAGCCTGGGCGCAATCAGCCCAGCCACGCCGCTGCCTCCATCGAGCACCACATCGAAGGGCTTGATGAGTCCCGTGTCGATGAATGACATCACATGGTGGACATAGCGCTTCAGCACGTCCCCGTGCTCGACCGTGCCCTTCGGCCCTTGGTACCGGGGGATGGTGTCGCCGAGGATCATGTCTTTCATTTCCTTGATGCCCGACTCCCCACTCAGCGGGAACGCCTCCCGGCGAACCAGCTTGCACCCGTTGTATTGCTTGGGGTTGTGGGAGGCCGTAATCTGCGCGCCCCCATCGAGGCCGTCAGCCGCGACGGCGAAATACATCTGGTCCGTCCCGGTGAGCCCGTAATCGATGATGTGGCCGCCTTGCGACACCGCTCCGTCGATGAAGGCGTCGGAGAGGGACGCCGACGACAGGCGCATGTCCCGCGTGACGGCATAGCGCCCCGGGCCAAGATGCGCGACAAACGCGCGGCCGAGCTGGTGGAAGAGGTCCTCTGTAATCTCCTCCGGATAGAGACCGCGAACGTCGTATGCCTTGAAGACCTCTGGATTGATTGCGGACATGGTGACGGTTAAACGCGGGTGTACTCGGTCAAGACCGTCTTGTCGCCGAGCACGGCCTGTCCCCGCAGCGTGACGTTTCGTCCGATATGACAGTTGCGCGCCAGAATGGCTCCATCGACCACCGCGTGCTGGCCGATCCTCGAGTTCGGCCACACCAGGCTGCCGGTCACTTCCGCCTCCTCTTCGACCACCACGTTTCGTCCGATGACGGCGTGGCGCCCGATGACGGCCCCTGCCTTGACGTGCGCGCCGGCATCGAGGAAGCAGGGAGCGACAAGCCGAGCGCCCTCGTCCACCCGGGCCTCCGGGGACACGATGGGCTGCAGCCGATCCGCGTCCTGGAAGATGCCCGCGGTGAACCGTCCGTCGAACATGTCCTGGTGGACCTGGAGGTATTTCTCCGGCGTCCCGATGTCAATCCAGTAGCCGCGCTCCACGTAGGCGTAGAAGGCCTCCTGACGCTCGATGAGCGACGGAAAATACACCCGTTCGATCGAGTAAGCGACGTCCTTGGGAATGCGGTCGAACGTGTCCGGTTCGAGCACGTAGATGCCGGCATTGATCGTGTCGCACGTGATTTCGTCGGGCTTCGGCTTCTCGAGAAACCGACGCACTTTGCCGTCTGGCGTGGTCTCGACCAGACCATACGCGCTGGGATTGTCCACGGGCGTCAGGACGATGGTCGCCTTCGCCTTGCGCTCGCGATGCCGCTCGACGACGCGCTTGACGTCGACGGACGTCATCACGTCGCCGTTGAAGACCACGATCGTGTCAGCCACGCCCTGGGCGGCGAACCGGATGGCGCCTCCGGTCCCGAGCGGCGCCGGTTCGACGACGTACCGAATCCGCACCCCGGTGCCGGTTCCATCGCCGAAGATCTCCTCGATGCGTCGTGGCTGATAGTTCAAGCTGAGAATGACTTCGTCGATCTCGGGCACTTGCCGCAAGAGCTCGATCTGATAATGGAGGAAGGCCCGGTCGAAGATGGGAACGATCGGCTTTGGCGTGTGGATGGTAAGCGGCCTGAGTCGCGTGCCCTTACCCCCTGCGAGGAGAACTGCTTTCATGGCAACCGACCGATCTTACCGCGTTCCCGGACGGGGCCGGCCAAGAGCTTCGTGTAGAATGACGCGATCGAGCAGATGAACCTGCCGAACTCTCTCACGGTCGCGCGAATCTTCCTGGTGCCCGTCCTGGTGTCGGTGCTGCTCACGAAGTTCGAGGGGCGACTGGTCTTGGGCCTGCCTGTCGAGCTGGTCGGCGCCGCGATCTTCGGGCTCGCCTCGCTCACCGACTGGCTGGATGGCTACCTCGCGCGGCGACGGGGGCAGGTGACATGGGTGGGGCAGGTGCTCGATCCCATCGCCGACAAGCTCCTGATCTCCGCGACGCTCATCTCCCTGGTCCAGCTCAACCTCGCGCCGGCCTGGATGGTGGCGGTAATCATCGGCCGCGAGTTCGCGATCACAGCCCTGCGCAGCGTTGCTTATTCGCGCGGTCAGGCGATGCCGGCCTCACCGCTGGGCAAGCTGAAGATGGCCTCGCAGGTCGTGGCCATCCTCTTGATCATCCTCGGGTGGGAGCGGTTCCCCGTGCTGCTGGTGGTGGGGCAGGCGGCCCTCTGGCTGGTGCTGGCGGCGGCGCTGGTCTCGGCGGCGGATTACTACCGACGCTTTACCCTCTCGATGACGAGTCCGCCGAGCGTCGCGGATTTCGGCCAGGCCCGCGCGCGGCTGGCGGAGCGCAAGCGGGCCGGCTGACAACCGGCTCAAGGCGTCTGGCGCATGCCGAAGTAGTCGCCCACGTGGACGTCGTGCGCCGAGCGATCGACGACGACTTTGGACGAACTGTTCGTCACCTCGATGACGACCCCCTGCCCCAGCTCAACCAGCGGCGTGCCATTGCGACGGTCGCGGTAGAAGGCCACGCGGGCACCGGCGGTGACCCCGGCCGCGGCGCCTCGGTCGATGTTCAGGACGTCCCCCGCGCCGAAAATCTCGCGCCGGTCCGATCCCTGGAGCACGCGCCCGAGGTTCGTGAAGTCCGTCTGCGCGCTGGCGGGCGCCGCAGCCGGGAGTGTCGGCTCGACGTACGGCTCCAGGTAGTCGCCGTTTTCAACGGACGTGCAGGCATAGTCGATGCGCGCGAGGGCGAAACGCTCATCAGCCGAGACGACGGTCAGCCAGCCGGATGTGCGGATGGCTCCCGGGGTCGCCTTGGAAATCGGCTGAAAATGCAGCGGCCTCTGCACGCGTCGGGCAAAGTATTGCTGACCAATCATCAGGCCCTGCGGCGTACCGGCGTTGATCACGACCAGGTCCCCGCGGCGCGACATCGCATGATAAGTCCCCGTGTGCGGGGCGATCACGCGGAGCGCGACGACAGGCTCTGCGACCGTCGGCATATCCGTGCAGGCGATGAGCGGCGGAACGACGCTACGTGGACCGAACAGGTCGCTGAAGCCAGCGGCACCGCCAGGCGACGACTGGGCGAGAACGGACGGGACCGCCATCAGGCAGGCCGCACACGAGAGGACAAGGCTGCGCATGAATTCACCTGGGTGCGCGACCCCTACTGTGCCTTGAGCTCGGCGACGCGCTTGCGCGCCTCCTCGAGGAACTCGCTTTTCTCGAACTCCTTGACCAGCCGTTCGTAGTAGGGCAACGCTTCCGCCCTGTTATCGGTCAGTCGGAACGACTCGGCCAGATGGAAGTAGACAGCATCTCGCCCGGTGTACTCCGGATCGCTGGTGAGGACCTCGCGGAAGCGGTCGATTGCCCCCGGGTACCATCGGGTGCGGAAATAGTGACGGCCGACGAGGTAACTCGACTCGCTCAAGCGGTCCTTGGCGTCGCGCCTGAGCTGCGCCACCTGTCCCATCAAGGCGCTGTTCGGGTACCGGTCGAGGAACACCTGCAGTTCCTTGATGGCGTCGCGCGTCGCCGTCTGATCGCGATCGGGCGCCAGCATCTGCTCGGTATAGGCGAACGCGAGCCGGTACTGCGCGTAATCGGCACGGGCATGGGTGGGATAGAACGTCAGGAACTCACGGAACTCGTTCACCGCGAGCAGAAGCGCTTCCGACGATCCCTCTCCGATGTACGTGTCGCCGACCGCCAGCTTGGCGTCGGGCCGATACGGGCTCTGCGGGTAATTGTCGACGACCTGCCGGTAGTACTCGCGCGCCGCCATCCAGTTCCGTTCCTTGAACTCCGCTTCGCCACGCTGGAAGAGAAACCGATCGGCCTCAGCCGTTCCCGGGGGAAGTTGCGTGCGGTTCGCGCCGCCGCACCCGGCCACGCCGATGAGCACCGTGCCGAGAAGGATCAGTCGAGGTACGAATGTCGTCATGTCCGCGTCGATTCCATCCACTGCCACATCGCCTGGAGCCCATGCTCGAGCGTCACCGCGGGCGCGAAGCCGAGATCGGCACGCGCCCGCGCCGTGTCCGCGTAGGTGTCACGCATGTCACCCTTTTGAGGCGGCTGGAGATCGATGGCGATCGCTGTCCCAGAGACGCGGGCGATCATGTCGAACACCTCCCGAAGCGACACGCGGGAACCCCCACCAATATTGTAGACGCCGCCTGGCGTCCCTCGGACGGCGGCGGCCGCCGTGGCCGTCACGGCATCGCCCACGAAGGTGAAGTCCCTGGTCTGCAGTCCATCGCCGTACTGCTGGAGCGGACGACCATCCAGGACAGCCCGCATGAAGCGATGAAAGCCCATGTCGGGCCGCTGCCGAGGGCCGTACACCGTGAAGTAGCGCAGCGAGACCGTCGGTACCCCGTGATTGACGTAATACAGGTGACACAGATGTTCGGCGGCCAGTTTGGTGACGCCATAAGGCGAGAGGGGCTGCACCATGGCATCCTCTCTCATCGGCAGCGTCACCTCGTCGCCGTAGACCGAAGAACTCGATGCGTAGACGACGCGTTCAAGCGAGCGGCCGACGCAGGCTTCGAGCAGGACCTGTGTCGCGTCGACGTTCAAGGTCGTGTACGTGCGGAAATCACGGCCCCAGCTCCTGCGAACACCCGCCTGAGCGGCCAGGTGGAACACGTGCGAGACGCCGTCGAGAAGCTTGCCGAGATCGGTCGACAGGATGTCCGTTTCGACGAATCGATACGCGGGGCGGCGCCTGAGCCGGTCGAGATTGCGCTCCTTGATTTCGCGGGCATAGTAGTCGGTGAAACAGTCGATGGCCACGACCTCGGCGCCCTGGTCCACGAGCCGCTCGCTCAGATGCGACCCGATGAACCCGGCTCCCCCCGTGACCAGCGCCTTCATGCCAGCATGTCCCTCACCCGAGCCGGCAGGCGCACCGGCCGCCCGGCGCGGTCCACCGTCGCATGCACGGTGTGACCGGTGGCCAGCCGCACGCCATCCGACCGCCGGATGATGTCGTACTCGAAGGCAAGTCTCACCGGCGAGACCACCCGCGCCCGCGTCCGAACCTCCAGCTCATCGTCGTATCGCGCGGCAGCCCGGTAGTCGCAGTGCGCTTCGATGACCGGCAAGCCCAGGCCGTCTTCTTCCATGGCCCGGTAGGTCAATCCCGTCTCGCGGAGCCAGTCGGTCCGGCCCACCTCGAACCACACCAGGTAGTGGGCGTAATAGACGATCCCCATCTTGTCGGTTTCGGCGTAGCGCACGCGGACCCACGAGACGCTGGTGCGGGATGTCGGCTCGCCAGCCGCTGGCGTTCGACTCGCATGCGACGGGCTCATGAGTCCTGCGATCCTGTGAATCGGACGGCGAGCGCCGCCTGCTTCAGGGCGCGGGTGGCCTCCTCTGGACGGCCATCGCCGAAAACCGCCGAGCCGGCCACGAGCACGCGGGCACCAGCCCTGACAACCGCTTCGACGTTGTCCAGATCGATGCCCCCATCAACTTCGATCGGCGCCGGGTTGCCGGCGGCGTCCAGCAGGGCCCGCACCGCCTGGATCTTGCCGATACTGGCCGGAATGAACTTCTGGCCGCCGAAACCCGGGTTGACGGACATGACCAGGACGAAGTCCACATCGCCAGCGACCTGCTCGAGGGTGACGACCGGGGTCGATGGATTCAGCACGACCCCCGCCGCGACGCCGCGGGCCTTGATCGCGCCGATGGTCCGATGCAGATGCGGGAGGACCTCAACGTGCACCGACAGCATGGCTGCGCCGGCATCGATGAACGCGTCGAGATAGCGGTCGGGGTCCTCGATCATGAGGTGCACATCGAGTGGGACGGTCGCGACTCGCCTGAGCGCGCTAACCACGGGGGTGCCGATGGTGAGGTTGGGCACGAAGTGCCCGTCCATCACGTCGACGTGAATCAGGTCGGCCCCTCCACGTTCGGCCGCAGCCACCTCGCGCGCCAGGTGCGCGAAATCTGCCGACAGAATCGAGGGCGCCACGCGGACGGTCATCGACTGACCTCGAGCGAGATCGAGTCCCCGGGGTGTACCTGATAACCGCCCGCCGGCGTCTGACGAATCACGACGCCCGCAGGAATGCCTGGCGCCGATTGTTGGGCGACCACGGTGACCCGAAACCCGCGTTCACGAAGCAGATCGAGGGCGCGGGCCCCCGCCGTGCCGATGAAATCCGGCATGACATAGCTTGCTTGGTCTTCACCTCGGTTGACGAGCAAACGGACGTGCGAGGTGTGGGCATCGGGCGGCGGGTCCTGCGCCACCACCACCCCAGGCGCATAGGAGGCATCCCGGATCTCGGCGACCGAGGCCGCCGTCAGACCCTCCTGCGTCAGCCGAATCTGGGCGGCTCGCTCCGATTCGCCGATCAGTCGTGGCGCGACGACGATGCGCGGGCCGGCACTGAGCCAGATCCGGATCGTGCGCTGACGCCGTGCGCGTGCCCCAGGTGCGGGGTCCTGGCCCAGCACGTGCTCATTCGGCACCTGTGCGTCAGGCCGGCGCACGTCCTCGACCCGCAGCGCCAAGTCGAGGGCCGACACCGCGGCCTGGGCGTCCGCCACCGACCGAGCGGTCAGGTCAGGCACCTGGACCTCCCGCGCCCGAACGGCCACGCGCATGGCGAGAGCGGCGAACACGACAAAGGTCGCCACCAACGCTCCCATGAGGACCAGCAGCTTGCCGGCGCCCCAGACACTCGGTCGCAGTCGCATGCCCAGCTCGCAATCGTACTACAGGCCTCTTTCGAGCACCGCGCCGAAGAAGGCTTCCAGCCCCTCGAGTGGCGTGGTCCTCAAGTAACCCTCGGTCGTGGACATTGCCACGATGACCGGGGAGAGCCCCGAGACGGCGGTGAGCGGCACCGCCCGGAACTGCCGAGTCTCTCCGAGAAACGCGTCCACAACCGCCTCGTTCTCTTCGGGCTCACTGGAGCAGGTCGCGTAGACGAGGCGGCCTCCGGAGCGCACGAGGCGTTGGAGTCGCCGCAAGAGCGCCAGCTGCGCGCCCGCCAGCGCTGGCAAGTCTTCGGGAGCTCGCCTCCAGCGGATATCCGGCTCGCGTCGGAGAGTGCCCAGGCCCGAGCACGGCGCGTCCACCAACACCCAGTCGAAAGTCTCGTCTCGAAACGGCCAGTCGTGGTCGATGTCGGCGTGCACGATGCGGACCGACGGCACGTGAAGGCGGCCAAGCGTCTCGGCCAGCAACCGGATGCGGGGATAGCGGACCTCGGTCGCCACGACTCGCGAGGATGAGGCCGAAGCGGCCGCGAGCGCGACGGTCTTGCCCCCCGGAGCCGCGCACGCATCGAGCACACGCTGACCTGATTCAACCCGCACGAGCTCCGCTACGAGTTGCGACGCTTCGTCCTGCACGATCGTAGCGCCGCGTCGATACGCGGCAGTCTCCATGACGTGACCGGCCTCCACGACAAGCCCGTGGGGCGCGACGGTGGTGGGCCGGCATCGCAGGCCCTCCGCGGCAAGGTCGGCCGCCAGGTCGGTGCGGCTGTTCAGCAGACGGTTGGCTGCGATCGTGGTCGCCGGCACTTCGTTGTTGAACTGCAGCCATCGCTCGGCGTTTGCCGCCCCATAGCGATCCACCCATCGCCGGACAAGCCAAGCCGGGTGCGAGTGCATGATCGCCAGGTACTCGACTACCGCCTGCTCGTACCGAGGCGAGCCGTCCGGCTCCGGCCGGGACGGCCACGGCAGTTCGAAGCGTTCGCGAGCCAGTCGCCTTAGCACCGCATTCGCGAGCCCGCCGGCGCTTCGAAATCCGCCACCCTTCACCAACTCGACGACGTCATGGACGACGGCCCGCGGCGGCACGCGGTCCAGATACAGCAGCTGATACGCCCCCAGACGCAGGGCTTCGAGAACTGGCCGATCAAGGCGAGCGAGCGGCTTGGCGAGCAGGCGCTGCAGCTGATGGTCGAGACGAGCACGCCACCGGAGGGTGTTGACGACCAGGTCGGTCACCAGAGCCCTGTCGCGCACATCCGGCAGTCCGTCGCGCGTTTGGCTGAGGGCGTCGCCCAAGTCAACGGCGCCAGTCGCCAACCGACACAAGGCCGCAAGAGCAGCCTGACGCGCGGGTGCGACCATCTCAACCGAACCGCTGCCCGGCCAGCCCGTGATGGCCGGCCAGGAACTCACGGGCCGTCATCACGCGCCGTCCCTCGGGCTGAATCTCGACAATCTCGATGGTCTCGTCCTCACACGCCACGAGAAGCCGTGCAGCGTCCACCAGACAGGTACCGGGCAATACGCCATGGGTGCCGCGGTCCGACAGGCGCGTTCGATGAATGACAATCCGCTTGCCCTCCAACGCGGTGTACGCCGACGGCCAGGGTTGCAACCCGCGGACCTGATTGTGGATGGCCTGAGCCGGCCGGGAGAAGTCGAGACGACCCTCCTCCTTGGTCAATCGAGGCGCATATGTCGCCTCCGACTCCTCCTGTGGCTCTTCTGCGATCCGGCCCGCGATGAAATCGTCGAGCAGACTGACGAGCAGGGCTGCGCCCAGGTCGGCGAGCGCCTGCTCGACGATCTCGCTCGTCTCGTCGGCGCCGATGTGACGGACGACCCGGCCAAGCATGGGACCCGCGTCGAGCGCTTTGACCACACGCATGATGGTCACGCCCGTGGTGGTCTCTCCCGCAACGACCGCGCGGTGGACGGGGGCTGCTCCGCGATACCGGGGCAGCAGCGAGGCATGGACGTTGATCATCCCGAGCCGCGGCGCGCGCAGAAGCCACTCCGGCAGAATCTTGCCGTAGGCTGCGACGACTCCAAGGTCGGCACCGAGCGAGCTGAATGGGTTCTCGAAAGCGTCGCGCGACAGGCGTTCTGGTTGAAGGATGGGCAAGCCTCGCTCCAGGGCCAGGGCCTTGACCGGGGCGACCGACACCCGGTGTCCGCGTCCGCGCGGTCGATCGGGTTGCGTGACGACGCCGACCACGGCGTGAGGGGATGTCAGGAGACGATCCAGCGTGGGCACCGCGAAGGCGGGCGTTCCGAACAAGACGAGGCGCAGGCCGCTCCCGGCGACCCCGTCACCATTCGCCATGCCGCGTCAGCTTCCGAATCCGCCTGACGATCAGATCGCGCTTGATGCCGCGCAGGCGGTCCACGAAGACACGACCGTCCAGGTGATCCATCTCGTGTTGGAAGGCGCGAGCCAACAGCCCGGTTCCCTCGATCGTTTGCGCGAGCCCCTCGCGGTCGAGGCCCCGAAGGACTGCCCGCACCGGTCGCGCGACCGACGCGGTGAAGCCGGGCACGCTCAAGCACCCCTCCTCCTCGAGCTGCATGCCCTCCCGTTCGACGAACACGGGGTTCACGAACACTTTGAGCGCGCTCGGATCACGGCCCAAGGACAAGTCGACCACGAAGACCCGAAGGGGCACACCCACCTGCGGGGCAGCCAACCCGATACCGGGGGCCGCGTACATGGTCTCCACCATGTCATCGATCAGTGACCTGACTTCGTCTGTGATGGCCACGACCTCGTGCGCCGCCCGATGCAGCACATCGTGACCGTACCGGACGATCGGCCTGAGCATCAGGATGTGGTGGCCGCCCGAGCGCCGGCCGGCCGGCTGACGCGGCGGCGCGTATGGTCGGCGAGGTTGGCCCACTGCGACCGGACCTGTCTCATGGTGTCACCGCCGCAGCGCTCGAGCACGGCGTCGGCGAGCACGAGGCAGACCACGGCTTCGCCGACGACCGCGGCCGCTGACACCGCGCAGACGTCGCTGCGCTCGATGGCGGCCGGACTGACCTCGAGCGTGGTGAGGTCCACGGACCGGAGCGGCCTCATGAGCGTCGAGATGGGCTTCATGTACGCCGAAACGCGAAGTTCCTGGCCGTTGGTGACGCCCCCTTCGAGGCCCCCCGCACGATTGGTCGGTCGAGCAATGGTCGACCTGTTGGTGCCCGCCTCTTCAGCCATGACGATCTCGTCGTGCACCCGCGAGCCTGGCCAGCGGGCCGCCTCCACGCCGCACCCGATGCCCATCGCCTTGATCGCGGGAATGGACATCAGCGCCTGCGCCAGCCGACCGTCGAGTTTGCGATCCCAGTGCACGTGGGATCCCAACCCCGGCGGAACCCCGGCGGCAATCACCTCGAAACTGCCTCCAAGGGTGTCACCGGCCTCGCGTGCGCTGTCGATGGCCGCGATCATCAACTGCTCGACGGCGGCGTCGACGCAGTACAGGGGAGAGTCCGCGGGGATCCCGCGGATTGAGGCGAAGGACACCGGGGGGTCGTTGGGAATCCTCACCTCTCCAATGCCGGTCACATGACTGGCCACCTCGATGCCGAGCGCTTCGAGCAGCTGCCGGGCAATCGCCCCGACAGAGACGCGCACGGCGGTTTCGCGGGCGCTGGCGCGCTCGAGCACGTCGCGCAGGTCCTCGTGCTCATACTTCAGACCGCCCGCCAGGTCCGCGTGGCCCGGACGTGGCCGCACGACGGGCGCCCGCCGCGCCCCGGTCGCCTCGGGCGACGGGTTCTGCTCGACGTGCATGGTGAGCTGCCAGTTGACCCAGTCCTTGTTGGGGATCAAGACGGCAATCGGCGCGCCCGTGGTGCGCCCGCGCCGCACGCCCGACACGATGTCCGCACGGTCGGATTCGATCGCCATGCGCCGGCCACGCCCGTACCCGCCCTGCCGGCGACGCAAGTCGCTCGTGATGCGCTCGAAGTCCAGGGCGAGGCCTGCGGGCACGCCTTCGAGAATCGCCACCAGCGTGCGGCCGTGCGACTCGCCGGCTGTGAGAAACCGCAACATCGGCGACCGATTGTACTAGAAGTTCTTGCCAGCTCCGCGGTCACCAGGCCTTGGTTTCACGGCGCTTTCCGGTGCTTTGCCAGCGGCTGGTCGTTTGCACCGTCACGACGCCATGCTGCGATGCGACCGATACCTGCCTGTCGGCTCGCACGCCATCGACCTGGCGACCGGGGCCACCGTCTCGATCAGGTCAGGGTGCAGTTCGCGCCCGCCCGCCGCGCTCTTCGAAACCCGGAAGGCCCAAACCTTGATCGACATCGAGGAACGCGCGTCACGGCGGATCGAGGTGTGGGAGGCGTCGCGATCCGCGTGGCCAGCACCTCAGGAGGACCAATGGTCACTCGTCCTCGCCGAGATGCTGGACGTCGCGCGTCAGGGAGCGCCACGCGTCCTCGATCTCGGCGAGATCGCCGGCCGCGCCGACGACCGTCTCGCACGTGTGCTGGCCCGCGTCGCGCGAGTGAGAGGCTGGATTCCGATTGCGCTGGACGTGCTCGCGCCCCTGGCGCGGACGAACCGAAGGCGAGTCCTGAGGTGGTTGTCGGGCCGGTCGCTCGTTCTCTTTGTTCGCCACCCCGTGGCGGCAGGCGATGCCCTCGACGCGCTGATTCGACTCGCACGCGCGGACGCGCACCCGCACGTCCTCGTGCTGCACAGGCTACCCGGCAAGGCCGAGGCACGGTCTGGCGCGCCAGGCGGCCCGCGATTTCACCCTGCGAGTCTGGCCGCGCCACGTGGCGGCATGCCCAGCCTGGAAGACGAGACAACGGCCCGATGGGCGTGGGTGATCGACCGCCTGGCGTCCTCTGAAGCACGGCACGAGGCCGCCGTCGCGCTCGCGACTGTTCTGGCAGCCCGCCAGCAATGGTTCGAGGCTCGCGCGTTGCTGACGACCCTGGATGAGTCAGACGACGCGGCCAAGGCGCTGCTGACGACAATCGACGAGGACGCGCGCCGTCGCGCCATTCAGAAACTGAACGTTGTGGAGCCAGCGCTTCAGGCAGGGGGGTGGGTGATGGTGGACGCGTTCGTCGACGTACTGCGGCTGTGCCAGGACATCGAAGACGAACAGCTGGCGTTGGCCCGCGTCGGGGCGCTCTTGAAGGATCGTCTTGGCGCCTCGAGTGTGGCCTTCGTCGCGCGCGACGGATCGGGCGCTCGAGTGCTGGCGCGTGTGGGATCGGAATCGGCGGGCGCCGACATCGCCGTCCGGGCCATGAACGGTGGTGCGCCGATCGCAGCGGCGGCAGCCGAAGGGCCGGCGGAATCTGCGTGTCCCGTCCGCCACGCCGCCGAGGTCATCGGGGCAGTCTGGTGTCGCTGGAGCGCAGGTACCCCGGTTGCGGCGCAGGATGCAGCGGCCCTGCTGGGAGTGGCGGCGGCGGCCACGGCGCCCAGCATGCGGCTGGCGATTGCCCGCTCGGCGCCAGCACGGATCACCCTGAGCGCCGTGCCGGAGCTGGTCGGTGACAGCGAGGCGATGTGCAGCGTGCGTGACGCGATCGTGCGGGCCGCCAGCTCGCCCTTCTCGGTGGTGATCGAGGGCGAAAGCGGATCCGGCAAGGAGCTGGCGGCGCGGGCCATCCATCTGCGCAGCCCGCGGCAGCAGCGGCGATTCTGCGCGATCAATTGCGCCGCGCTCGTCGATGAGCTCGTCGAGGCGGACCTGTTCGGACACGTTCGTGGAGCCTTCACCGGCGCGACTACGGACCGGCCTGGCGTCTTCGAAGAGGCCAATGGCGGGACGCTGTTCCTCGACGAGGTGGCCGAGCTGGGACTCCGTGTGCAAGCGAAGCTGCTGCGGGCGTTGCAGGAAGGAGAAGTGCGGCGCCTGGGGGAATCGGCGGTCCGCCGGGTTGACGTGCGGTTCGTCGCGGCGACGAACCGGCCGCTGGCCCGCGAGGTGGCGGCCGGTCGATTTCGAGCCGACCTGTGGTATCGCCTCGACGTGATCCGGATCACGATGCCGCCGTTGCGCGACCGGCTCGAGGACCTGTCTGCGCTCGTCACGCACCTCTGGCGGGCGCTGGCCGCGCGGACGGGCAGCCGCGCGCTGCTGTCGTCGAGCTGCGTAGCCGCACTGTCAGGCTACGACTGGCCCGGCAACATCCGGGAGTTGCAAAACGTTCTCGCCTCCATGCTGGTGGCCACCCCTCGTGCCGGCCTCATCGGACCCGGTGCGCTCCCACCCCACGTCGCGCGGGTTGCGGCACTCGAGCGCGGTTGGACGCTCGCCACAGCTCGGCGGCAGTTCGAGGAGCGCTACGTTCGAGCCGCCCTGGCTCGCGCCGGCGGACGCACGGCCGTCGCCGCGCGCCAGCTGGGATTGAGTCGCCAGGGTCTGACGAAGCTCATCTCCCGCCTCGGCATCGCCGAAAGCCCCGGGCCAGACCGTTCATCGACCCGCTATGTACAATGACGCGGTGGTCCGCTACCTGCTCCGCCGGGTCCTGCTGACCATCCCGGTCCTGCTCGCGGTCGCGACCCTGGTCTTTTCGCTGATTCATCTCATCCCCGGCGACCCGGCGCAGTCCATGCTCGGAGAGGGCGCAGCCCCCGCAGACGTGGCGGAGCTGCGCTCGCGTCTGGGCCTCGACCGACCCCTCATCGATCAGTACGCCCGATTCATGGGAGGCCTGGCTCGCGGCGACCTGGGGACGTCGCTGCGCACGAGCCAGCCGGTGACCACAGCCATCTGGGAACGCGTCCCAGCCACCGTCGAACTGGCCCTGGCGTCGATGGTCGTCGCCCTCGCGGTCGCCGTCCCGCTCGGCATCGTCGCGGCCGTGCGACGCGCCACGGCAGTGGACATGGCAGCCATGACCGTCGCGCTTGCGGGAATCTCGGTGCCGAATTTCTGGCTCGGGCCGATGCTGGCCATCGTGTTCGCTGTCGAGCTCGGATGGCTCCCGGTGTCGGGACGAGGAGACTGGACTCACCTCGTGCTCCCGGCAATCACGCTGGGGGCCGCGCTCGCGGCGATTCTGGCTCGTATGACCCGCGCAACCCTTCTCGAGGAGCTGGGCGAAGTGTACGTGCGAGCGGCACGCGCACGAGGAACATCGCCGGGGCGGGCGATCATAGCGCATGCTTTGCGCAACAGCCTGATTCCGCTTGTGACGATCGTCGGCCTGCAGTTCGGCGCCGTGCTGACTGGCACCGTGATCACCGAAACGATCTTCGCGTGGCCGGGGCTGGGCCGGCTCCTGATTCAGTCCATCAGCTTCCGAGACTATCCACTCGTCCAGGGGTGCATCCTGGTGATCGCTCTCACGTATGTGACCGTCAACCTGCTGACCGACCTGGTGTATGGAGCCCTGGATCCGCGGATTCGGTATGAGTGACGCGCTGACCCCTCGCCGTGTGCTAGTGTCCCGTCCCAGTGATTCGCGACATAATCCGCGGGCGGCGCATCCCGCCTCGCGGCGTTGCTCGTCGCTCAGATATGCCCAATATCCTCGCTCCTCGCGCCTGGCGATCCGGGCGCGGCGCTCCGCGACTTATGCCACGAATCACTGGGCCGGGACACTAGCAGCCGTCCCCGCCAGCCCTGGAAGCGGGTGGAGCCCGGCATGACGAGAGTCGGTGCGATCCTGGTCGTGGCATTGGTTGGCCTGGCCCTTGGATCCCCGTGGCTTGCGCCCTTCGACCCCGCCGATCAGCAGCTGGCGCTCCGGCTCGACGGCCCGACCATGGAGCATTGGTTCGGCCTCGACGAGCTGGGCCGAGACATCCTGTCACGGGTCCTGGTCGGAGCCCGCGTGTCGTTGTTCGTGGGACTCATCGTGGTCGGGGTCTCGGCCACGGTCGGGACGCTGATGGGCGCGCTGGCCGGGTATTTCGGCGGGCGGTGGGATCAAGCCATCAGCCGAGTCATGGACATCCTCCTGGCGTTCCCGGGCCTGTTGCTCGCGATTGCGCTCGTCGCCGTGCTTGGCCCCAGTCTGGGTCATGTCGTCCTGGCGCTGACGCTGATTGGCTGGGTGGGCTACGCACGAGTGGTCCGGGGGCAGGTGCTCCGCGCGCGGGAATTCGAGTTCGTGGTGGCCGCGCGGGCGTTGGGCGCCGGAACGTGGCGAGCCTTGACGCAGCACGTGTTGCCGACGGCGTTGCCGGCGGTGACGGTCCAGGCCACGCTGGGCATGGCAGGGGCGATCCTCTCAGAGGCCGCGCTGAGCTTTCTCGGCCTGGGTGTGCAACCCCCGACGCCGAGCTGGGGCACGATGATCAACGGAGGGCGCCTCCACTTGCTGGACGCGCCACATCTCACGATCTTTCCAGGAGCCTTTCTCGCGCTGCTCGTCCTGGGATTCAACTTCCTTGGCGACGGACTTCGCGATCGCCTCGACCCGAAGACGCTACGCTAGTCCCGGCCGCGGGCCGGTCAATCGGTTAGGGAGGGCTGAGGGCGGCGTCGATCTGACGAGCCAGGGCCGCCGTGGCCGCGGTCACGACGCTGTCGCGCGCGGCGACCTCAATCCAGCGCTTTGCCACCAGGGGTTCGCCGAGGCGCAGGGAATACGACGCGATCTGAGAGGCGATCGTGGGCACCGAAGGCCCATCGCCGACCAGCGTGACGTAGTTGATGAGCGCCTGGCGGGCTTCGTGGATCCGTCCTGTGCGTCCGATGACGGTCGACAGCTGAAGGTATGCGTCGGGATCAACTGGCAGGCGTGTCACCGCCTTTCGCAGCGCCTGTTCGGCCGCCGCGGGCTCACCAACCAACCACCGCGCGCGGCCCAGCGCGCTCAGTGTCGCGCTGGGCGCGTCGGAGTGGCCGGCCGCGGTCGAGAGCGCCTCGACCGCCTTCTTGAGCGCGACGCGATCTCCGCGGGACTGCGCGGCGTCCAGCCAGACCCGGCCCAAGGCGGCGTAGACTTTCGAATCGTTCGGGAAACGCTCCACCGCCCGGCTGAGCGTGAGCACCGCGGCCTCGTGGCGGCGTGCGCGCGCATAGCCGAGGCCTAGCGCGACGAACCGCTCAGGACGCGATGGGTCGAGCGCCGCGAGCGCTTCGAGCTGATCGATGGCCTTCGCGTGCTCACCGGCGGCAGCATGCAGGCCCGCCAGCGCCTCGCGGGGTGCGGTCAGCCCTGGCGCCAGCTGCGCCGCGATGAGGAGCGCTTTCTTGGCTTCGTCCGGCTGCCCGTCATCACGAAGGCACAGGCCGCGCAGGAGCTGCGCTTCCGCCATCGTGTGTTCCAGCGCCAAGGCGCGCTCGAGCGGCGGGAGGACGCGCGTGCGCTGCCCCGCTCGATACCGGGCCAAGCCTAACTTGTACCAGACTCGGGCCGACCGGTCGTCGAGCACCACGTACTGCTCGTAGCGGTCGGCGGCTCGCTCGAAGCGGTCCAGGGCGAGCAAGGTATCACCGAGCAGCTCCAACGGGAGGGTTGCCGTCGGATCGAGGACCGACGCTCGGCGGAGGTCCGCCAAGGCCGAGGTGAGCTCTCCCTGCTCGCGGTAGGTCATCCCGCGCTTGAGAAACGCCACCATCGAGTCCCGACGCAGCGCGATGGCGCCGCTGTAGGACTCCAGGGCGACCGGCCACTGGCGTCCAATCACCGCGTCGTCGCCGACGGCGATCAGCCGGCGGTACTCTTGATCGCTGGCATAGACGGTGTAGACGCCGGCCCCGGTGGCAACCCCGGCCGACAAGACCAACACGGCGGCCACCGAACGGCGCATGACACGAGGATAGCACCCGGCTCGGAACTTTCGGCCCCCGACGGGATCTAATTCTGACAAGACGATTACACCTCGCCGTGGCAGGTTGGGCGGGGAGTTGATAGACTGGATGGAGTCATCTCTCATCGCCGAGCAACTCGTGAAGGACCTGGGAGCCCTAGGGTGGTCGGATGTCGGCTCGGGCGAGGCGACGCTGATTCAGCGCTGCACCGCCGGAGAGCAGGCCGCCTGTACGGAGCTGGTCGCCAGTCACGAGCGGATGGTCTTTCAGCTCGCCCTGCACCTGCTTGGTGACCCGGAAGAAGCGCTGGACCTGTCTCAAGAAGTCTTTTTGCGCGTGTTTCGGACGATTCACCGGTTCAGGGGTCAATCCGCGCTCAAGACGTGGATCTACCGAATCGCCATCAACCAGGCGAGGAACCGGCAGCGCTGGTGGCGGCGACGGCACCGGGACGCACAGGTACCGCTCGAGCAGCATGTTCTCGAGCATGGGGAGTTGCGGCAACCCGGCGACGGTGACGCCCCGGACCGCGCCCTGGCGCGCAAGGAGCTTGCCAGATGTCTTTGGGCGGCACTCGAGGCCCTGCCGTTCGACCAGCGCACCGTCGTGGTGCTGCGAGAGATTGACGGGTTGAGCTACGACGAGATCGCGGAATCGCTCGACGTGGCGGTGGGCACCGTGAAGTCGCGATTGACCAGGGCCCGTCAGGCCCTGCGTGACGAGCTGCGAGAGGTACGAGGATGATGCACGAGGTGCCGTGTACCACGGTGCGCGAGGACCTGCAGGCCTTCCACGATCACGAGTTGCCGTTGGACGCGCAGATCCAGATTCAAGGCCACCTGTCCGAATGCGTGTCGTGTCGGCTCGAGGCGGCGGCGCTCGGCGAGCTTCGCGGCGCTTTGCGCACGATGGCGTCGTCGATGACCAGCCCCTCGGACGAAGACTGTGCTCGAGTGACGGCCGCGGTGATCGACCGGATCCACGTCGAGCGCGAGATGTCCTTCAGTGCCCAGGTGCGGGGCCTCTTCGACGACATGCATCTGGTGTGGGCGGGTCTTGGCGCCAGCGTCGCGATGCTCTTCTGCGTCTTCGCGTCCGCCGGTGTGCTGCACGCGGCCAGCGACGAGAACCCCGATTCGCTGGCGGGCATCATCAGCACCATCGCCAATCAGGGGAGCAATGACAACCCGGTTCGGCTCGCGGGGACCATGCGTGCTCCGCGTGCCCTGCTCGCCGCCCCGATGCCTCTGACCGACGAGGACACGGCGCTGGCATTCTCGGCGGTCGTGACTCGCGAAGGCCGCATTCAGAACATCGCGCTGCTCGAGCAACAGGTGCGCGCATTCCCCGGGAGACCCGACCTCGTCGTCGCGATGCTCGACGCCGCCTCCCGGACTCGCTTCGCGCCCGCCCAGGCGGGCGGCGAGCCCGTCGCCGTCAACGTGGTCTGGCTGATGACGATCACCACGGTGCGCGGGTTGCCCGACTACGACTTGTATCTGGTTCGTCCGCCGCGTTGGACGATCCCGGGCAACGGTCCCATGCCGCCGCCCAAGCGGCCTCGTCCCGCCAAGGCGCCAGCGCCGAGCGGCGACTGCCTCGCGGCCTGAGGCGCACCAGCGTCGGCGGGGCTCGTGCCGCCGCGGCGCCTACTTCACGGCGATTTCGCCGGACCCGACGTTGTTCATGGCATCGGCGGCGCGCACCACCAGCGTGCGCCCCGCCATTGCACTTTCCAACCTGATCGAGAACCGCTCCGTCCGGCCGTCGAGCATGCCGTCTTCCGGGAACGCCCGCTGCCAACGCTGTGCGTCGATCGAGTACTCGACGCGGGCGATGGGAGAATCCGTGTCTCGAATCTCGAACGACACGATGATTCCGTCGCCTTCGCGTCGCGTCGCTCCGGAGGCCAGGACCGGAGCGCTGTTGTCGATATCGAAGCCGCTGCTTTCACGCTCGCCCCTGAGGGCCATCGTGGCCGGATTGGACCGGTGGTCCGACGCCACGACCTTCATCACGTAGGTGCCGTTGGGCACCGAAGTCGTATCCCAGACCAGAATCGTATCGATGAGATGGCCCTTCAGCAGCTTCCAGGTCGTGTCGCCCTCCCGGCGATAGAACACGTCGAAGGCGAGTTCGTCGCCGTTGTCGTCGCCTGCTTTCCACACGAAGGTCTGCAGCCCCTTCTGATAGGTGCGACGACCGAGCGACGGTGCGCCGCCACCGCTGCTCGCACCGGCATTGGCCAGCCGCCGATCCGCCGGCTCCTCGTCGAAGCCGGCGATCTCCGTCTCTCCTGTGGAGAAGGGCTTTTGAAACACCACTCCCGGCGGGTGGACGGTCACCGAACCCACCGTCGGCCGCACGTTCCGCTGCAGATACGCCGCGGTCACGGACGTCAGCACCGGCGAGGCGGTCTTCCCGGCGAGCACGACGCGCCACTGGAGATAGCGCGCGCTCGGACTCACAATAGGTGATCCCAACGCGGTCGGATACGGAGCGGACCAGTCACTCCAGGCCTCGTCCGGGGTGCGGGTATTGCCTGAGCGCGTGCGCACCTCGACGCGACTACCGTCGGGTACCGTGGCGCGCCATGAGATGGCGCCCCACGACGAAACAATCTGCGCATCGCGCACCTCCGATTCGTAGCTGCCGCTTTGCGCGCGGCCAGTCGACAGCGCCAGCAGATGCCCCGGGTTGGCCGTTGACAGAAACAATCGTCCGCCACTGCGCAGCAGCATCGTCGCTTGTTGAGCGGGCGCCCGCGTCAGCAACGTGGGACGCATGGGATCCCCGGCGAGGCGGAAGAGCTTGCCCCGCGGACCGGTGGCCACGAGGACCGAGCCGTCGTTTTCAAGGGCCACGTCGTACGGCGCATCGGCGGGCGACTCCCACAGTTGATCCCACAGCCCGCTGGGGAGCACGCGATAGAGCGCGCCGAGCGGCCCGCGTCGATCGTCACGCCCACCGGGCGACGCCGGCGCCTGTGCCCCCACAGGCGCGTCGACGATGGTGATGGACGTGATCTCGGTCGACACCGACGGCGTGGCCGGGGGCTGAGGAGCGTCCTGGGGTGGCGCCGCCGTTCCCAGGTCAGGTTGAGGCCGTCCGTCCTGGGCAGCGACATACAGCGTGCCGCGCGCGTCCAGGCGCAGCGCTTTGATCTCCGCGTGCGGCGTGTCGAGCAGCAGGAATCCCTTGCCCTGCGGGTCGACGCGAAACACGCGTCCTGGCGCTCCGGTTCCGACGAGCAGTTGACCGTTGGCGTCGAAGGTCAGGGCGAGCGCATGCGTGGTCTTCGCCGAGAACCATGCAGCGCCCTTTCCATCCGGGGTGATTCGGTAAACGACGCCCTTGTCGCCCGTGGCGGCAAACACGGTGCCCTGGGCATCCACCGTCAGCGCCCAGATGTACTTGTCGTCGGGATCGAAGAACGGCGTGGCCTGCCCGCGCGCATCCACCCGATAGATTCGTCCGTCGGGGGAGGTCCCGACGTAGACGCCACCGCTCGGCGCCGGCGCCAGCGCGTGCACCTCCATCTCGTCGCTGTCGAAGAACAAGCTGGCCGCGCCGTTTCGATCCACGCGCACCACGCGGCCGTCGTTGCCGGTCCCCAGGTACAGCGACTCGTCCGAACCCGTCATCATGGTCCACACAAACGGGACGCTCGCATCGTGAACGCGTGTGAGCTCCGGCCCGAGCGCGAGACGGCCATGCTCGTCGACCGACAGGTTCTCGATTTCGCCTTGAAGAAAGTCGGCCTGGGTCGCGGCCTGCCAGAATCCTGGCGCCGCGATGAGGAGTGAAACACCCGACAGAAAGGCCGCGAGGCTCAGCAAGCCGTGGAAGGTCACTCGCATGTGCAATCAGCGCGCAGGCGGCGGAGGCGTTCCATCACGGGCGGGCGAGCGTGATCGTCAGTTGGCGCGAGCCACTGAGGGCGAACTCGACGGGTAACTCCCACTCGCCGCGCGTCGCGCTCTTCAGCGGACTGTAGGAGCGGTTACCCTCGGACTCGAGGACCGCGAGCACCGACGGTGGAAGCGCGGCAAGCGGTTCGCCGTTGACGACAGCGCCCTCGTCGGGCGCGGAGAGACGCACATAGAGGCGGTTACTCCGCGGGGCCTTGTTGAAATTTCGAATGAGCTGAGCCACCTGCTGGGATGTGGCGCCGCGTGACTGGCGTCGATCCTCGGCGGTCAAGCGCGAGGCGTCGGCCACCAGCAACTGCAAGTCACCGCGCGCGTTGCTGGGAATCTCGATGACGACACTCTTGACGAGCTCCTCTCCGCGGTTGGTGCGAAGCAGTACCCGAAGCGTCGTCTCACGCCCCGGCCGGGGACGATCCGTGTCCAGCCAGATGCGCTCGATGCGCGCCGTCCGCGCCTGTTCGTTCGCATCGATGGTCAGGGTCAGCTTCTCGACGTCAACTGGCTCCGACGCGTTCTTCAGGAGGAACGTCAGCGGTCCAGCGACATAGGCCGACGCGGCCCCGGCTGGCTGGTCGCCCGTGAAGATGTCCTCGAACGCAATGTCGCCATGCTCACGAATCGTCGCCGTCCCGCGCACCGTGAAGGATGCCGGACCCGCGGCGCGTTCATACCCCGTCAGCACATTCGCCACCGCGAGATACGTCAGCAGCGGCGTGAACGTGTGATCCTTGACGACGGTGAACTCGAAAGTGCGCGGCGGGACGCGATCCGAATTGAGCGTGACGCTCATCGGGATCATGCGCGGGCCCGCTCCAAGGCGACCGGCCACGGCCGTGGCGCGGTCCTGCTGCACCGTGCCGAGAACGGCGCCGAAGCTCGCGAGCTTGCTCGACTGCATCAGGCTCGGCAGCACGACATGCACATCGGCCACCGTCAGCGGGAACTCCGTCGGGCCCAGGTTGTACATCGGGTGGCCGAAGCCGTAGACCCGGTCGTCTTCGACGTAGGTGACCGTCCCGGTAGCGCCGAGCACGAAGTCGCCGGTCATCAGGGCCACACCCATGGCATCGCCAGGCCGGAGACGGTCGTGCGGCGCGCTGGACGAGGCGGGAGCCTGCACCGCGGGCCCTACCGACGACGACAAGGGAAGGAACCCGCGCTGGCTCAACGCGGGCAGCATGGGCGCCAGCACGTCTGGTGTCAAACCGGCCGTGACCATTGGCACGGCGATGGGCTGGAGCAAGGCGCCAAGACGCGGGGACAGGCTGCTGTCTCCGGTGACCAGCGCGTCTGATGGGTCGCTGACGAACGGCCTGTTGAGCCCGAGGTCGCGGCTCCAGATGGTCATCAGTGCCTTCGGCGACGGCGGCCAGACGATTTCGACCGGCCTTGTTCCCGGCGCAGTGGGAGCCAGGGCGGTCGCCTCCGTCATTTCACCGATTGGGGTGATGCCAGCAATCGGCTCCTTGGAAAACTGCCCAATTGCGTAGGAAACGGCGCCAAGCAGGCGTCCGTCGATGTAGACCGGGCTGCCGCTCATTCCGGCGATCACGCCCGTCTTTTCGAGCGGGCCACCCTCCAGCCGTGCCAGCACCAGGTTGCGCCTGGGCCCGACCACGCTGTGCAGCACGCCGAGGATGTGGACCGAAAACTCTTCGATCGTGCGCCCTTCGAAGACGGTGCGCCCCACCCCGCGCATGCCCGGCCTGACCTCCTCGAGCGGCATGAGCCGCGTCTGGGCGGCCGGCGACGACACCAGGGCCCCCACGGCAAGGACGAGGGCGGCGGACAAGGGTAATCTCATCGCAAGTCTTTGGAACAGGTGGACTTGTCTCAGTATAGCGCGGCCGGCCGCCCCGCCGCTCGGCCCTGTTTGACAGGCCATGGGGAGTCTGGTACGTTCTTGGGCGCGTGACTCTCAAGTTGGCCCCCGTCGATAACACGGGTGTGTTTGTTGCCCATTCGGCGAGGCGTGCCTTTACCTACGCGTCGTGGTGGTATTGGCCACTTGGAGAGGGGGCCTAGGCACCGAGTTTTACGTTCGCGACGACTCGACCCAAGCGCCTCTTCAGTTGAGCCTGGAGAGGCGTTTTTTATTTTATGTCCGTCAAGCTGTGCGTCACCGTGATGGCCGACACGATGGCCGAACTTCGCGAGCGCCGCGACCAGGTCGCCTCCGCGGACCTGGTCGAGCTGCGGCTCGACACGGTCCGCGATCCGTCGGCCGAGGGCGCGCTCGAGGGACGGCGCGGCCCGATCATCGTGACCTGCCGACCCGCCTGGGAAGGCGGACACTTTCAAGGCTCCGAGGAGGAGCGGCATCGGCTGCTCGCCGACGCCCAGCGGCTGGGCGCCGAGTACATCGACGTCGAGTGGCGGGCGGGCTTCGACGACCTCGTCGCCGCCCGGCAAGGGCGGGGTGTCGTACTTTCTCACCACGACGTCGGCGGCGTACCTCGGGACTTGATGGCACGAGCCCAGGCGATGCGCGCCTCGGGCGCCGAGGTCGTCAAGCTGGCGGTCATGGCCAGGCGCTTGTCGGACTGCCTGCCGCTGCTCGACCTTCGGCCCTACACCACCGGGCCGATGGTTGTGCTTGCGATGGGGGAGGCTGGCCTTCCATCGCGAATCCTGGCTGGCCGATTTGGATCGAGCTGGACCTATGCCGGCCACGAGGCAGCGCCCGGGCAGGTGCCTCCGGCGCGCATGGTCGATGAGTTCGCATTCGATCGCGTGAACGACGACACGGCGGTTTACGGTGTGGTCGGTCGTCCGGTCAGCCACTCGGCTTCGCCGGCGATGCACAATGCGGCGTTTCGCGCCGCCGGAGTCAATGCCGTGCACCTGCCGCTGGCCGCCGACGACTACGCTGACTTTCTCCGATTCGCCGACACCTTGCCATTGGCGGGCGCGAGCGTCACCGCGCCGTTCAAGGTCGATGCCTTCCGACACGCCGCCGTTGCGGACGAGCTCAGCCGGCGCGTCCGCGCCGTCAACACCTTGCGGTTCGTGGATGGGGTGTGTCACGCGCGGAACACCGACGTCGATGGGTTCCTCCAGCCATTGAAGGCCCTGGACCCAGATGGGAACAGGGCCACCATCCTCGGGGCCGGCGGTGCGGCGCGGGCCGTGGTCGAGGCGCTGCAAGGGAACGGTCTCGCGGTGCAGGTCTGTGCCCGGCGTCGTGCGCAGGCCGACGAGTTGGCCGCGCTCACCGGCGCAGCCGTCGTCACCTGGCCTCCCGCCAACGGCAGCTGGGATCTGCTCGTCAACGCCACACCCGTCGGGACCAGCCCCGACGTCGAGGCGTCGCCGCTCCCCGACGGGCCGTTCACCGGCCGGGTCGTCTACGACCTCGTGTACAACCCTCCGGAAACGCGGCTTCTTCGAGATGCGCGAGCGGCTGGCTGCCTCACGATTGGGGGCGTGGAGATGCTTGTCGCCCAAGCCGCGCAACAGTTCACCTGGTGGACCGGCCAACCGGCCCCCGTCGACGCTCTCCGACAAGGCGCTTTGCGTGCGCTCGCCGTGCGGGGCGACGCCACGGTGCACTCAGGATCTCACTCATGAAGCTCACCTCGTTCGACGAGTTCGTGGACCTGGCCAAGCGCGGCACGTTCGTGCCGGTCTGCAAGGAGGTCGTCGCCGATTTGCTCACGCCCGTCTCGGCGTTTCTCAAGATCGCCGAGCACTCCGACTACGCCTTTCTGCTCGAGAGCGTGGAAGGCGGAGAGCACGTCGGACGATACTCGTTTCTCGGCAAGGACCCGTTTCTCATCCTCCGCGGTTGCGGCGCCGTGACCACCATTGAACGCGCCGGCGTCATCACGAACGCTGACCAGACCTTCATGCAGACCCTTCGGGCTCTCATGAGCGCCTTCCAGTCGCCGTTTGTACCGGGGCTCCCGCGCTTCACTGGAGGAGCCGTGGGCTATCTCGGATACGACACGGCGGCCTGGTTCGAACCCTCGACGGCCAGGGCGCCGCGCCCGGCCGGCGATGACGCCGGATTCATGCTCTTCGATACCGTGGCGGCCTTCGACCACGTCCAGCATCGCATCCTGCTCATCGCCAACGCGCGAATTTCCGGCGACGACGATCTTCAGGCGCTCTACCAGTTCGCCTGCGCGAAGATCGAATTCCTCGAGCGCGAGCTCGAACGCGCCCTCTCGCTCACGCGCGTAGAGACCAGCGAGGTGCTGCGGTTGGAATCCAACCTCACCCAGTCCGGCTTCGAAGGGATGGTTCGTGAGGCCAAGGAGCATATCGCGGCGGGCGACATCTACCAGGTCGTGTTGTCGCAACGTTTCGCTGCCGAGGTCGGCGTCGACCCGTTCACCGTCTATCGCGCGCTGCGCCACGTGAACCCCTCGCCGTACATGTTCTTCGTGCGCATGGGCGGGCGATCCATCGTCGGGTCCTCGCCCGAGATGCTCGTGCGCGTCGAGGGGCGACGCGCCGAGACCCATCCGATTGCCGGGACGCGCCCCCGCGGGCGCACGGAGGACGAGGATCAGCGCCTGGCGGACGAGCTCAAGCGTAACGAGAAGGAGCGCGCCGAGCACGTCATGCTCGTGGACCTCGGCCGCAACGACCTCGGTCGCGTCTGCCAGTACGGCAGCGTGCGCGTGCCGACCTTCATGGCGCTCGAACGCTACTCGCACGTCATGCACCTGGTGTCGGTCGTCGAAGGGACGCTCGCCGAGGAGCACGACCGGATCGACGCGCTGATTGCCTGTTTTCCCGCGGGAACCGTCTCGGGCGCACCGAAAGTGCGGGCGATGCAGATCATCAACGAGCTGGAGTCGACCCCGCGCGGCATCTACGCCGGGGCGGTGGGGTACCTGGACTTCGCTGGCAACCTCGACTTCTGCATCGCGATCCGCACGATCGTCTTGGAGCACGGACACGTCCACATCCAGGCGGGAGCCGGCATCGTCGCCGACTCGAACGCCACGGCGGAATTCGAGGAGACGCGGGACAAGGCGAAAGCCATGGTCCGCGCGCTCGAGCTGGCGTTGGGCGGGTTATGACAGACGTGCGCAGCCGCGGAGATCAGCCAGGGCACGAAACGGTGTTCGTCGTGGACAACTACGATTCGTTCACCTACAACCTCGTCCAGTACCTGGGAGAGCTGGGCGCACAGACCGTCGTCCGACGCAACAACGAGACGACGCCGGCCGATATCGACGCCATCAACCCGTCCCGCATCCTGATCTCACCGGGCCCTGGTCGCCCGGAAGATGCGGGCATCACTCTCGAGGTCATCCGCGCGTTTGGCGCGCGACTGCCGATCCTCGGCGTGTGCCTTGGACACCAGGCGATGGGCCTGGCGTTCGGCGGCGTGGTCGTCCGCGCACCAACCCCGATGCACGGGAAGACGTCGACGGTCGAGCACGACGGCCGCGGGGTGTTCGCGGGCATCACCTCGTCGTTTCAGGCTTCGCGCTACCACTCGCTCGTCGTGTCGGCCGAGCCATGGCCCAGCGTGCTGCAGATCACCGCGCGCGCCAAAGAAGACGGCCTGGTCATGGGCCTGCGCCATCGCGACTGGCCCCTTCACGGCGTGCAGTTTCACCCCGAATCGATCCTGACGCACGAGGGGCGTCGGATTCTTCGGAATTTTCTCGAGCTCTGACCATGTTCACCAGGCTCATCGAGAAGCTCGGCCGGCGCGAGGATCTGACCGTCGACGAGGCGGCCGGGGCGATGGAGGCCATCATGCGCGGCGAGGCCGCACCCGCGCAGATTGCAGGCCTGCTGATCGGACTCGCCATGAAGGGCGAACGTCCGGCGGAACTGGTGGGCCTGGCCCGGACGATGCGCGCCAACGCCGTTCACCTGTCCAGGTCGCCGGGTGCCGTCTTCGACACGTGTGGCACCGGCGGCGACCGTTCGGGCACCTTCAACATCTCCACGGCGGCCGCGCTGGTCGTGGCCGCGTGCGGGGTGAAGGTGGCGAAACACGGCAATCGGTCGGTGTCGAGCCGGTGTGGGAGCGCGGACGTGCTCGAGGCGCTCGGCGTCAACATCGGGGCAGCGCCGCCGATCGTGGAGCGTTGCCTCGCGGCAGCGAACATCGCCTTCTTCTTCGCGCCAACCTTTCATCCAGCGATGCGACATGCGGCGCCGGCGCGGCGCGATCTCGGCGTCCGCACGGCGTTCAATCTCCTCGGGCCGCTCACCAATCCCGCCGGGGCCACGCGGCAGCTCGTGGGAGTGCCTCGTCCGGAGCTGACCGAGCTGATCGCCCGCGCCCTGTTGTGGCTGGGTGCCGAACGCGCCTGGGTCGTGCACGGCGCCGACGGGCTCGACGAACTGTCGACGACGGGATACACGAAGGTATCGGAGTGCCGCGACGGCGCAGTCCAGACCTTTTACGTCCATCCAACCGACTACGGCCTGCCGAAGGCCAGCGGCGACGATCTCAAGGGAGGTGACGCTGGGGTGAACGCTCAGCGGATCCGAGAGGTGCTCGACGGGGCCGGGGGCCCGGCACGTGAGGTCGTGCTCCTCAACGCGGGCGCCGCGCTCTTTATCGCGGGGCGCGTCTCCTCGGTGCGCGACGGCGCGGGCGAAGCCGCACGCGCCGTCGATGACGGCCGGGCCCGGTCGATCCTGGCGCGGCTGGTGGCCGCCTCGAACGCCGACGCGCCACTCGCGCAGGACGGCGGCTCTCGATCGGGGCCGCCGTCATGACGACCCGCGCGCCGGCGGATCTGCTCGAGACGATCGTCGCGGCGACCCGGCGAACACTCCAGGTTCGCCGCGAGCGCGAGCCGATGCGCCGGCTCGAGGCGCTGGCGTCGCAGCGTTGCCCCCGACGCGACCTTTTCCGCCTGGCCTTGGCGCGGCCGACACAGCGCAATGTCATTGCGGAATGCAAGCGGCGGTCCCCAGTCCGGGGCGTCTTGCGGGCCCAGTACGACCCGGTGTCGATTGCAGCGGCCTTCGAACGCGCCGGAGCGGCCGCCGTGTCTGTCCTGACCGAGCCTTCGTTCTTCGACGGCTCCCTCGAGCATCTGCGGGCGGTCCGCGACTCGGTTTCGCTGCCACTGCTCCGCAAGGACTTCGTGCTCGATGAATACCAACTGCTTGAAGCACGCGCGGCGGGCGCCGACGCGGTCCTGCTCATCGTCGCGGCGTTGAGCGATGCCGACCTCGTCCGGCTGCTCGAGGCGGCGGCCGGGCTCGAATTGGCGGTCCTGGTCGAGGTGCACGACGTCGGCGAACTCGATCGGGCGCTGGGCGCCGGTGCTTCGATCGTCGGTGTCAACAACCGCAACCTGCGTACGCTGGCCGTCGACCTCCACGCGTCAATCGCCCTCGCCGCGCGCCTGCCGGCTCATGTCGTGGCCGTCAGCGAGAGCGGCCTGGGCAGTTCTCACGACGTCAGCCGGCTGCGGGCGCTCGGATACCGCGCGTTTCTGGTGGGGGAGCGGTTGATGATGTCGCCAGACCCTGGTGCCGCGTTGCGCGCGCTGCTCGAGCCGGCGCCTGGCGGCGGGGCAGCGGAGGGCAGCCCGTGACGGCCGTCAAGTTCTGCGGCATGCGCCGGCCGGCCGACGTGGGCCTTGCCGTCACGCTCGACGTCCAGGCCCTCGGGTTCGTCCTTTGGCCTGGCAGTCCGCGCTACGTCACCGCGGCGCAGGCCGCCGGCCTCATCAAGGCGATGCCTGACGGCATGCTGGCCGTGGGCGTCATCGTCAACCCCACGCAAGACGACGTGAAGCAGGCGGTTGACGCCGGCGTCCACGTACTTCAGGTGTACGGCAAGCCGGGGGCCGCCATCGCACAGCAGGCATGTGACGTGTGGGTGGCGGCCGCGTTGTCGGCCAACGGCCTCACGCAAGCTGTAGACCACAGGCTGACCGTGCTGCTCGATGCGCAGGACCCTGTGCGGCACGGCGGGACCGGACAGACAATCGACTGGGGACGCGCGGCCGACATCTCCGCGAAGCGCCGCGTCGTGCTCGCCGGGGGCCTGACGCCCGCTAACGTCGGCGAGGCCGTGCGTCGGGTGCGTCCCTACGGGGTGGACGTGGCATCGGGCATCGAAGTGCAACCAGGCATCAAGGATCCGGACGCCATGCGAGCGTTCGTCGTCGCCGTTCGAGGGGCAGAGGCATGACCACGAGAGTGACTGCAACACCGCCGTGGTTTGGAAGGAGGGACCCCGATCCCCGAGGGTACTTCGGTGAGTTCGGCGGCCGATTTGTCCCCGAGACGCTGGTCGCTCCCATCGAAGAGCTCGAGCGCGACTACCTGGCGGCGCGAGCCGACGACGCCTTTGCCACCGAGCTCTCGCGACTGCTGACTCAATACGCGGGACGGCCCACCCCGCTGTGGGAGGCGCGGCGGCTCAGCGAGCAGTGCGGGGGCGCCAGGATCTGGCTCAAGCGTGAAGACCTGACCCACACGGGGGCGCACAAGATTAACAACGCGCTGGGACAAGCCCTGCTTGCCAAACGCATGGGCAAAACGCGCGTGGTGGCGGAAACGGGCGCCGGGCAGCACGGGGTTGCCAGCGCGACGGCGTGCGCCCTGATGGGGCTGGAGTGCGTCGTCTACATGGGCACTGAGGACATGGCGCGCCAGGCCCTCAACGTATTCCGCATGCGGTTACTGGGGGCCGACGTGCGTGCGGTGGACGCAGGCAGCCGGACGTTGAAGGACGCGATCAACGAAGCGATGCGCGACTGGGTCGCGCGGCCTCACGACACGCATTATCTGCTGGGCTCGGCCCTCGGCCCCCATCCCTACCCGCTGATGGTGCGTGAATTTCAGTCGGTCATCGGACGTGAAGCGCGCGCCCAGTGTCTGACACTCGTCGGCTGCTTGCCGGATGCCGTCGTAGCATGTGTCGGCGGGGGCAGCAACGCGATCGGGATCTTCGACGCCTTCGTCGATGACGCCGCCGTTCGACTCGTCGGCGTCGAAGCTGGTGGAGAAGCGATTCGTCCCGGGCGCCACGCCGCGCGGTTTGCCGGCGGTTCGGCAGGAGTGCTGCAAGGCACATACACCTATGTGTTGCAGGACGCTGCGGGGAACATCGAGGTGACCCACTCTGTGTCGGCCGGTCTGGACTACGCCGCCGTCGGCCCCGAGCATGCCTGGCTCCACCAGCAGGGACGCGCCGAATACCATTACGTGTCGGACGGTGACGCCCTGGAGGGGTTTCAGACCCTGGCGCGGACCGAGGGGATTCTCCCTGCGCTCGAGTCATCGCATGCCGTCGCCTACGTGATGAAGTGGGCGGGGACCCTGAGCCGGGACTCGGTCATCGTGCTCAATCTCTCCGGACGCGGCGACAAGGACGTGCAAACCGTCGAGCGGGAGCTGCAAGGAGGCACTCGTGTCGCGCCTTGAGAAGACGTTCACGGCGCTGCGCGCGGCCGGTCGGACGGGTCTGGTCACCTACGTCACCGCGGGAGATCCTGACCTTGAACTCAGTCGGGAGATTCTCGTGAGCCTCGACCGGGCCGGAGCCGACGTGCTCGAAGTGGGCGTGCCGTTCTCTGATCCGCTCGCCGACGGTCCGGTGATTCAGCGCGCCACGGAACGGGCGCTGGCCGCCGGGGCCACCCTGGCCGGCGTCCTCGCCCTCGTCGCCGACGTCCGGGAGCAGGTTCGTGCCCCGATCGTCATCTTCACCTACGCCAATCCGGTCCTGCGCATGGGCCTCGACGAGTTCGGCAGAAAAGCCAGCCAGGCCGGCGTCGACGGGGTGCTGACACTCGACGTGCCGCCGGAGGAATCCCTTGCCGTGCGCGACGTCCTGCGGAAGGCGCGCATTGATACAATTTTCCTGCTCAGCCCCACGACCAGCGTTGCCCGGATTCGACGTGCGGCTGAAATGGGCAGCGGGTTTCTGTACGGCATCTCGAGGCTCGGCGTCACTGGCGTACGCGACGAGATCGCCGATTCCGCGCACGTCCTTGCCGGCCGTGTGAGGGCCGAGACCGACATGCCGCTCGCGCTGGGGTTCGGGCTCTCGCGGCCCGAACACGTGCGTGCGGTGGCGACGATCGCGGATGCGGCCGTCGTGGGCAGCGCCCTGGTGCAGGTGATCGCCGAGCACGGCCGGTCGCCGCAGGTCCTTGATGCCGTGGAGCGATACGTCCGATGGCTGAAGAGCTGAGCGTCGACGCGTTGCGCGAGGAGATCGACAAGATCGACGAAGTGATCGTCCGGCTGCTCGATCGCCGGGCCAGGTGCGCTTACGCCATCGGCCGAGTCAAGCACGAGCAGGGGCTTCCAATCTACGAGCCTCGTCGAGAAGCGGCGGTGGTCGCGCGGGTGAAGGAACTGAACCGGATGCTGGGAGGCCCGCTGGACGAGGAGGCCATCGGGCGGCTGTACGAGCGCATCATGGATGAGGCGCGCCGTATTCAACGTCTTGAGGCGAAACGAGATCCAGAGGCGGTGGACCCCGACGATTTCGTCGAGCGGGAATAGCGCGCGGCTCGCCGCGCGCCAGGAGCACAGACATGGTAGTCGTGATGAAGGAACGCGCGAGTGCTGACCAGGTGGAGAAGGTCATCGCTCACCTGGTCGAGCTGGGGATGGACGTCCATCGGTCCACGGGCGCGGCGCGCACGGTGCTCGTCGTCGTGGGCAGCGGGAAGGTG
Organism: Acidobacteriota bacterium; assembly: GCA_052389315.1. GTDB lineage: Bacteria > Acidobacteriota > Vicinamibacteria > Vicinamibacterales > UBA2999 > JACCSI01. The sequence continues at coordinate 3,435 of JBQTIE010000033.1, read as the reverse complement.
GATCCGCGGCTCATCGAGATGCTCGACGGCGTCCACGAGGTCCTTCGCATCAGCGAGCCGTACAAGCTCGCCAGCCGCACCTTCAAGGCCGACGACACCGTCTTCGCGACGGGCGACGTTCGCATCGGCGGCGACGAGGTCATCGTCATGGCGGGGCCGTGCTCGGCGGAGACCGACTCGCAGGTCAACGCGTCGGCTGGCGCCGTCAAGCGCGCCGGCGCCAAGGTGCTGCGCGGTGGCGCGTTCAAGCCGCGCAGCTCACCTTACAGCTTCCAGGGCCTCGGCGAAAACGGGCTGCAGATGCTCCGCGCCGCGGCGAATGCGCATGATCTGAAGCTGATTACCGAGGTGATGGACATCAGCCAGATCGAGACGATCGACCGGTATGCCGACTTCTTCCAGGTCGGCGCCCGCAACATGCAGAACTTTACGCTGCTGAGAGAGCTCGGCCGGACCCGCAAGCCGATCATGCTCAAGCGGGGCATCTCCGCCACGATCGAGGAGTGGCTCCTGTCGGCCGAGTACATCCTGTCGGGCGGAAACACGAGCGTCATCTTGTGCGAACGAGGCATTCGGACCTTCGAGAGCGCCACCCGCAACACGCTCGATATCTCCGCGATTCCCGTGGTCAAGCAGCTGTGCCATTTGCCGGTGTTCGTCGATCCCAGTCACGGCACGGGGCGCCGCGACAAGGTGAGCCCCATGGCGCGGGCAGCGGTCGCCGCGGGCGCCGACGGTCTGATCATCGAGGTGCACAACGATCCCGACCATGCGCTCAGCGACGGCGCCCAGTCCATGTTTCCGAGCCAGTTCGACCGGCTGATGGCCGAGCTGCGCATCATCGCCCCGGCAATCGGCCGCAGCATCTGTCTCGAACCCGTGACACGCCGCGGCTGGGCGCGCTGACAGGCACGCGTGAAGGTCGCCATCGTCGGACTCGGCCTGATCGGCACCTCCATCAAGCTGGCGGTGCGCCGCGCGTGGCCTGATTGCGCGATCCTCGAGATCGATCGCGGAGAGTCGATCGTCACCGCCGGCGAGGCCGACCTCGTCGTCCTCGCTGTACCAGTCGACGTGATCGTCGACATGCTGCGGCTCCACGCCGCCCTCTTCAAGCGCACCTTTGTGCTCGACACCGGGAGTACCAAGCGCGCGATCGTGCGCGCGGCCGATGAGGCTGGATTGCCGACATTCGTGGGCGGTCACCCCATGGGCGGCGGCACCGCCACGGGCCCCGCAACGGCCCGCGCGGACCTGTTCGCAGGTCGGCCGTGGTTCCTCGTCCCTCACCGCGCGCGTCCCCAGGCGACGATGCTGGCGCACGCGTTTGTCGAACGGCTGGGGGCGCGGCCAATCGTGCTGCATGACGATGGCTCCGAACATGACCGCGTGATGGCCGCCGTCAGTCACCTCCCCCAAGTCGTCGCCTCGGTGCTGATGAAGGTCGTCTCGACGGCAGTAGGCCCTGAACGGCTGGGGTGGTCCGGCGCCGGATTGCGGGACACGACGAGGCTCGCCGAGGCCGACGCGGTGGTCTGGAAGAGCATCCTGGCCAGCAATCGCGACGAGCTGGCGCCCCTGATGCACGAGCTGGCGCGCACCCTGAGCACCGTCGCGGGCCAGCTGGCCGACGCCACGGCGATCGAGGAGCTGTTCGACACCGCGGCCCGCGCACGGCAAGCCCTCGCCTGAGGCCGCTGGCGCGCCTCGACGCCGGGCCCCGGCGTGGCCGCTAGTCGCCGCCGCGCGTCGCGGCGGTGGTGGCCGAGGGCTTCGCCTCGGGATCGTCCCTTCGCTCGGGCGCCTTCCACTCGATGCCGAGGGTGTGCTTCATCAGCCAGCGGATCTCTTCGGCGTCGCGCATGCGGATGTGCTGTGGTTCGCGGAAGCCGTGGGGCTCTCGGGGAAAGCGCACGAACCGCGTGGCCACGCCTCGATCCTTCAGGCCCTGGTAGAACATCATGCTCTGGCCGATCGTGCACGTCTCGTCTTGTTCACCGTGCAGCAGGAGTGTGGGCGTCTTGACCTGATGGATGTAGCTGTAGGAGGACTGCTTGCGATAGCCCTCCGGGTTGTCCCAGGGCGTGCCGCCGATGTACCAGAGGCGCACGTCGTGGTTGAATCCCATCGCGTACTCCGAAGCCCAATCGGTCACCATCGCACCGAGCGACGCTGCCTTGAATCGGGCCGTCTGGGTCACGGTCCAGCCTCCAAGGATGCCACCGTAGCTCCAGCCGCGGACCGCCAGCCGATCCCCATCCGCAATCCCCTGAGCGATCAACGTATCGACGCCGGTCATCGCGTCGTGGTAGTCGCCGCCGCCGATATCCTTCATGTTGCCCCTGAGAAGCGCATCTCCGTACGACGTGCTGCCGCGCACGTTGGGCTCGAGGACGGCCCAGCCCATGGACGCGTACACGTGATTGATGCCCCGAAAGGACGTGGTCCAGACGCCTGCTGGCCCTCCGTGAATGCTCAGGATGAGCGGGAGCTTCTCGCCGGACCGATAGGAGGCCGGCAACCACAACAGCCCTTCGATCTCCAGTCCGTCCTTGCTGTTCCAGGTGATCGGACGCATGTGCGCCATCTGGAGATTGGCGAACGACTCGTGCAACCGCGTCACCGTCGTCACCTCCCCGCGTCCAGCATCCATCACCGCGATGTGTGTCGGTTCGGAAGGCGTACTGCGCCCACCGGCCAGTCGCGTGAGGTCGCGCGAGGCCGAGGAAATCGTGAAGCCGAAGTCCCCGCTGGCGACGGTGCGAGTACGTCCGGTCGACAGGTCCAGGTCGTAGAGGCCGCTCCGGCCCTTGACGGTCGCAGTCATGAGCACGCCCTTCGACGAGGCGTGCCAGAAGTACCGCCCAATGTCCCCCGCAAAGTTCGCCGACAACATCGTCGGCAATCCGCCCTCGATGGACTGCGCGTAGAGGTTGCCCTGGTCCAGTTCCCAGGCCTTCTCGTCGGGAGCCAGATAGCTCACGGCGGTGCCGTTGGGCAGCCACTGCAGGTTGCTCTCGGGAGCGTCGTTGGTCGTGACCTGCTTGGACTCGCCCGAGGCCACGGCCAGGATGAACACCTCCGCCTGGTTTTGATGGTTGCGCCGATTATCGGGTCGGCTGATGAACGCGACTCGCGTCCCGTCAGGAGAGGGGGCGAAATCGGTGACCATGCGATCGCCGGTGGTCAGCTGGCGTGCCTGCTTGTCCGCGAGCGAGATGACCCAAAGATTGGAGAACGTGGAGCGGCCCTGGCCGTTCGGCCCCTCGTCAACGAAGATTCCGTCTCCGTTGTTCTTGCGCGCCTCCTTCTGGGCGTCGGTCTGCGGTTCCTCCGCGCTGAAGAAGATGCGCGTGCTGTCCTCGGCCCATCGAAGGCTTCGGACGCCGCTCTTCAGATCACTCAGCTTGGTGGCCTCCCCGCCGCCCGCCAGCG
>JBQTIE010000032.1:0-7061 GCA_052389315.1 Acidobacteriota bacterium | reverse complement strand
GGCAGGCCGTAACTCGCGAAGGCTGATGTCGCCGGCACGCTTGAAGACGTTGCCCGCGTCGAGGAATCCCACGGCCCCAAGGCCCTTCCAGTACGGGGAGCGCAGTTCGACGTTGACGACGGCCAGCCCATTGCCACCGGTGGGAAACCCCAGGGTGTTCAACGTGTCGTCGGTGCCGAGCCGGTCGAGGACAAACCCGCGCACCGTCGTGTCGCCGCCCGCAAAGAATCGCTCGCTGGCTGGCGCGTCGCTGACGATATCGACGACCGGCTGTCCGTCGGGGCCCGTCACCGGCTGACCGTCAGGCGTGCGACGAGGCACGCGTCGCTCGAATCCGACGGCCAGTCCCAGTCGAATGCCGGCCGCGACGGTGAACGCCGCGGCCCCGGGTACGCGGCGATACGCGAACGCCTGGCCGAATGACTTGACGAAGCCCACCTCCGAGCCCAGCGCTCGCGTGGCGAGCGTGCCATCAAGGCCCAGCACCGTGCCACTCGAAGGCTCCAGCACGTCGTCGCGCGAATCGCGCAGCACGGCGCCGGTGAACGTGGACAGGCGAACCCGTGGAAACAACCGGTCGATGAGCAGCTGGTCCTCCGGACGAATCTGTTCGTCGAACAACCGCGTGCGGTCGAGTGCATACCGCCCCGTCGCTGTCACGCGCGGCCCAATGCGCCGCGCGTACTCGGCCCGGACGCCTCGCCGGCCGAAGTTGAAGCTCGAGCGGATGGCCTGCTCGAGGAAGCCTGTGAACTGGAGATCCCCTGCGGCGTCGAACGGACGAGGCTCGCGAAACGTGCCGACGACGCGGTACTCGTTGAAGCCGTACCCGCCCTGGTCGGTCGGGTCGGGCGAATCCACGGCCGGATCTCGCGGGCGGAAGCTGACGCGGGTGAACAGGCTGATCGATCGGTTCTTGCCCCACAGGTTGCGACGGCCGACCTCGAAGAACCCCCGGGGCGCGACTTCCAGACGGTCCTCCGCCGTGCCGCCAACGGTGGCGCGACGCAGCCGGCGGCCGGCTTCGATACCACCGCCATAGGCAATGGTCGTCGGGGGAGCCTCCTCGACTTCCACCAGGACGTCGCGTCGCGAGCTGGCACCGTGCGGCAGCTCGACGATGCGAATGCGACGAAACAGACCCAGGGCGGCGAGGCGGCGCTGGCTCTCGACGAGGGCTTCCTCGCCCAGAGGGCTGCCCGGTGTAAGCCCGACCTCGCGCTGAATCAACTCGGCGCTGGTGCGGTCGTTGCCGGCCACGAGCACACGATCGACGAGCGTTCGCGGTCCTTCCTGCAAGCGCCACCGCAGATCGAGCTCCGTACTGTCGTCGCTCAGTGTCGTCGACGGATCGACGCGCGCCTCGCGGAATCCTTCGTTGTAATAAAGCCGCTCGATTGCACGTCGGTCCTCGTCGAGCAGAGGCCGATAGAACGGGCGGCCTTCCGCGAGCGCCAGCACGGCGGCGACGCGTGAGGCCTCGACGGCCGCCGCGCCCTCGATGCTTACCCTCCGCACCGTAGTCTGCGGTCCCTCGGTGACGGCGAGCCGCACCGACACGAGCCGGTCGGCCAGCGGGCGCCCTCCGGGCGGGAGGGACACCAGAATCTCGGATCTGACCTCCACGCGGGCGTAGCCGCGAACGCGGTACAGATCGGTCACGGCCGCCGCGACGGCGGCCACGCGGCTGTCCACGAAGGGCTCTCCCGGCTGCAGCGGAATCAGCGGAGCAAGAGCGGCCGATGACACGGCGTCGTTGCCAGTGACCTCGATCGAGGCGAGACGGTGCAATGCCCCTCGGGTGACGGTGAACGTCAGGGTCATGATGCCGTTGCTCAACTCGCGAACATACGGGGCCTCTGCCGCCCGATACCCCTGTTGCCGGAAAAAGGACTCGATATTGCGGCTGGTATCCTCGAGCAGGTCGAGATCGACGCTCCGCTCACGCCGAATCGGGACAAGCGTGTCGCGGCGCCCTTCGGGCACCTCGTCGCCGGCGAGGACGACCCGGACCTGCGGCCCTCTGTCGATGGTGACCTTCAGACTCACGGTGGTGTCGTCACTCGAGAAGGCCGGAGCGACCTCCGCGGTCGCCTGGTAGTAGCCGAGGTCGTGCAGCCCCTGCTCGTACGCGGTGACACGGGCATCCAGGGCCGGCTGATCGAACGCTCGTCCGCGCTGAACCCGCAGCGCATCGATGACAGCGGCGGCCGGTTCGCCGGCGTCGCCCTCGACCTGCACGGCCTCGATCGTCGTGCGTGGCCCCGCATCGATCGAGAGCGTCAGCGTCACCAGGTCCGGGGCGCGGCCAGGATCGAGGCGCGCGCCGACGACCGCACGTCGGTAGCCGCGGTCGCGATAGTGGTCCCTGACCACGCGTGTGATCTCGTCGATCTGCGAGGCCTGGGGCGCCGTGCCCACCCGATCGGCGACGAGCGTCCGGATCACGTCGGAGCCGAGAGCCGGCCGCCCGATGACGTCGATGGCCGACACGCGCTGAACCGGCACGAGCCGCCATCTGACGATCACGCCGTCGGCCGGCGCGCGTGTACGCTCAGCAAGCACCCGCACGTCTTCGAAGCGGCCCGTGCCGACGAGGTGATCGATGGACTCGCGCACGCGCTCCATCGACAAGCGCTCGCCGACCCGCAGCTCGATCAGCTGGAGGACCGATGGATCGACCACCGTCAGGCCGCCAGATTCCACCTGGAGGTCCACGAGCACGAGGCCAAGATAGTCCCTGACGTCGGCTCGCGCTGGTGGCGACACCAGCAGCACCGCCAGCCCCGATGCCGTGAGGACGGAGGCCCACGACCGTCTCATCAGAACAAATGCCTTTTTCGCACTTCGAGCGCGTAGGTGCGATCTTCGTTCTGCGACAGCACCCATCCCAGGCTCTCGGTCTGATCGAACTCGAGCAGGATGATCTCGTCTCTCGTCGACGACGAGAGGCTGCGGGCGTAGGTGAGGTAGATGCGGTCCGAGATGCGCTTGCCAATGGTCACGCGCGCCGCCGGATTGACGTTGAGCCGCGAGGACTGCTGATAGGGGTCCATGAGGAGCGGTGTGATCTGGAACGAGTCGACGCCGAAGGTCTGCTGCACCACGCGCCCGACCTCCTCCGACAGGACGCCGGTGAGGGCCCGGGTGGCTCGCGCCTGCAGCAGATCCTGCTCCCGCTGGTTGGGCTGACGTAACAACGCCAGCTCGACATCTCCGCTCGGCGGCGCGTCGCTGAAGAGCAGCGTCAGGATGTCGATGGGGGCCAGCGGCGGATCCGAGGTGAACTCCGGTTGCAGCCGTTCGGTGGTGCCGGCCATCCGCAGCGTGACCCGGTAGGTCTGTCCAGGAACGCGCACCCGCGTCTCCGCTTCGATATCGAAGAACGGTTGAATGCGGTTCGGGTTGGTGAAATCCAGGCTGCCCCGCGTCACTTGATACCGCCGCCCTTCGAATCGCACGTCGCCCCGCTCGATGTCGGCTCGTCCGAACAGCAGCGGGCGATCGAAGGTGCCTCGCAGGTTCAGCTCGCTGCTGGCCACGATCCGCGCCTGGTCGTTCTCGATGCGTAGCGTGGACGGCGCGATGATCCGGACGTCGTAACGGAGGGGCAATCCGGATGGCGGCGCCACGGCGCCCGGCACGCCCAACAGGGCGTCTCCGCTTTCTGCCGCCAGGCCAAACATGCCGGCAGAGCTGTTGAAGCCACGCGTCCAGCTGGCGCTCTCGACGGTGACCGTGCCACTGAGGACCGGAGCGGACGCCGGTCCCTGCACGCTGAACGTGGCATCCACGAGCGACCGCATGCCCTCGGGAAACCGCAGCCGAAGGTCCTCGCCTCTGGCCGTGACGTCGAACTCGGAAATCTGATACCCCGACAGGCCGATGCGTCCCGCGAAGGTGACGGCGCCGCCTCCGAGCCGCCCATTGAGCGGCGTCGTGTAACCCGGATCGTCGAGGCGGATACCTGACGCATTGAAGGTGACCACGCCGTTGAGTTCCTCGAGGGCGTGGGGAAACGAAAAATGGCGCAGCCTTCCCGCCGTCATCAGGGCCTGGCCCGAAACGACCGGGTGTGCCGTGGTCCCGGCGATGACCGCCGACACGTCGGTGCGTCCAGAGCTTCGGATATCGGGCACGAAGCCTTGGAGGACCGCCAGATTGGCGGCCCCTTCCGCCCTGACGGCCAGCCCTTGCGTCTCGAGATCGACCGTGCCCGTCACGTCGAGGGCGGTGTCCTCGCCGACGATGCGGAAGGTCTCGATGCGAAGCAGCCGCCCATCCACCGACAGCGCCATCGACCCCTGGTTGCGCAGGCGATAGTCGAGCAGCCGCAAGTCGAGCTGCTCCACGGTGGTCCTGATCTTGATCGCGGCAGGGTTGTAGAGCGGACCCGAGACACGAATGGTCCCACTGGCGGTTGCGGTGGTGTAGGAAGGCAGGTCTGGAGCGAAGACGCGGGCGTAGGGATCGAGCGACGCGTCGTTCACGCGAAACGACAGATCCGCTTCGCCCTGCGCGTCGAGCACGATCCGGCCCGCGCCCGAGACGGCCAGGCGTGGAGAAGCGGCCTCCAGCTCGTAGGTCAGCAGCGATTCCCGGATGGCCAGCCGCCCGGTCACCTCGCCGATGCCCTCGTCGCCGAAGAACAGGTCCTGGACCCGCACCTTGACGTCGTAGCGCGGCCGCTCGAAGGTCGCACTGCCGCCGGCGGAGAACTCCACCAGCCCGATGAAAGCCGGCAGGTCCGGGAAGGTGGCCAGGTTGAGCGTCTCGAGCGGGATCGCCCGCCCCTCGGCGTTGAACGAGTAGGTGCCGTCCCAGCCCACGTAGGCCGCGCCAGTCACGGTGCCGGCCGCCTTCCGGACGTCGAGTGCGTCCAGCCTCACGCCGGTGCCCTCGAAGCGCAGCGCCGCCGTCGCCGACGTGAACCTCTCCCCGTAGGCAGTGCCATCGTCGATGGACAGGCGGCCGAAGCCCAGTGGCCGCGTGTAGGCGCCGTAGATGTGGAACTCGCCGGACACGAGGCCGAGGATGGGATAGTCCTCCAGGTCGAAGGCATCGAGCAGGTCGCCGACCGGCCGGCGCTCGATGCGAACCCGGGCATTGATCTCCTCCCCACCGTCACGCCGTGGAAACCCGAGCGAGAAGAGGCCCGAGATGTCCATCCGCGCCCTGCCGCGCACCACGCGGGCGTTGCTGACGTTGGCGTACGCGTTTTCGACCACGACGTCGCCGTCGGCGTCGCCCCAAATCACGTCGAAGGCCTGCATCGATCGCCCGCGGAATCGTCCCTCGATCCGCGGCCGGCGAAACGCGCCGATCAGCACGCCGTCGAACTCGCCAGCCCCGTCCATCTCGATGGCCCGCGTGGGGGCTCCGAACGCGGTCATGAGACCGGCGAGCAGCCGTCCGCTTTCCTGCCAATTCGCACTCGTCACGTGGAAAGGGATGCGGGACCCATCTCCGGTCCAGCTCATGCGACCGTCGAAAGTGACGAACGTGTCGACCGTCGCGATCTCGCCGGTCTCAATCCGCACGCCGTCGAGATCGAACGCGTACGTCAAGGCGCCGCTCAGGGGCACGGGATCGAGCGGGGTGTGGTTGCTGAACGGTCCGTACTCCAGGGCGCGCCCTTCGGCGGCCGCGATGTGGCCCTCGGTCAAGTCGCGTCCCATCGGCTGCACGTTGGGAGGAGGTGTCACGAAGACCGATCCGCCGCCGAAGCGCTCCCTGAAAGCACCGAGCGGCCACTCGAGCGTGTTGCGGCCGGTGGCACGGCCGGCGGGGCGGATCCCCTCCACTTGCAAGAGCGTCGTGAGCCCGGCGAGGTCCACGTTCTGGTAGTCCACGGTCAACGCCGATCGTGCGCGGTGGCCGCGTCGGCCGAGCGGGTACATGCGGTAGGCGAACTGCGTGGCCCCCCCAAAGAAGACCGACGAGGCCCGGGTCACCTCGAAGCGATCCGGGACCCACTCGAGGCTCCCCTCGAGGTTCTGGAAGCGGTACTGATTGATGCCCGCCTCACGGCTGGCGAAAGTGCCTTTCAGCTCTCGGCCGCCCTTGAAGAGGTGGAAGGTGCCGATGAAGTCACCGTCGCCGTGCAGCGAGAAGGACTCCCCCGCAAAGAAGATCTCGCGCATCGTCGGGAACTGGATTCGCGACTTCACCTGGTAGGTCATCTCCGGCCAGCTGCGCAAATCGACCACGCCCGTGAGCCGCGACTCCGCGCCATCGGTGCGCAGGTCGATGTTGTCGAGGACGATCGAGCCATCTTCCACGCGGAAGCTGGTGGACATGTCGGCGGACATGGGCTTGAAGTCGGCGAAATGGACGGTACCGCCCTTGAAGCTCGCGCGGCCGCGGTACTGGGCGAGCTTGCCGGCGGTGACCTCGAGGTTGGGAGCGTTCACGCTCCAGCGCGAGCCGTGGTCGTCGAACACGAACCTGCCCCGCATGGCGCGCACATACTGCATGGTGGTGACGATGGGCGGTGGACCGGTTCGTGGCGCTCTGGGCGGTCCGTTCAGCCTCGGCCAGTTGTGACGCCCGTCGGCGAAGCTTTCGACGACCATCGTCCAGTCGGACATCTCGATGGTGTCGATGAGCACTTCACGCTCGACGAGGGCTCGCCAGGTGAGCGACACGTCGATGCGCTCGGCAACGAGCCAGGGGCGTGCGTCGGCCGTCAACCCCTCGATACGCAGATCCTCGATCACGAACTGGCCGCGCCCGAGCCGCACGCCGAGCCGGCCGATGTGCATCGGCCGGGCCAGCCAGTTCGAACCGGCGCGCTCCGCACGCACGCGCAGCACGGGACCGAGATCGAGCACGACGGTCGACACGATGACCGTCGCGATCACGATCGCCATGGCCACCACGATGGCCCGCACGCTCCGGTAGGTTGCCTTGAGCACTGTTCGCCCGCGTTCCCTGCTAGCCAGCTCCGAAGGCCAAAGTCGATCCGAATGAGACAAGTTTTCGCGAATGGCCGCAGGAGATGGCCGGCCCCGCGGAGCGGGGCCAAGACGACAACGAGGGCACCAGCGAGGCTGCTCGTC
>JBQTIE010000031.1:0-3899 GCA_052389315.1 Acidobacteriota bacterium | reverse complement strand
TATTGGGGGGGTGGGTGGGCCCGATCGGCCCCACCCCACCCTGCCGCTGAGGCGCAGCCTCGCTAGAACTCGTAGCGAAGGGCGAACTGCATGCACCGACCAGCCTGCGCGTCGCAGGTGGCCAGCGAGCCGTTGTAGCGGCCGAAGCCGGCGACGTCCGGCGTGACCGTCAGCTGGTTCACGTCGAACTTGGGCGTGTTGGTGACGTTGAAGATGTCCCACCGGAAACGCAGGCGGTGGTCGGAGAAGCCCAGCGACCACGACTTGCTGAGGCTGGCGTCGATCGTGAAGTACCCGTCGCCGCGGAGCAGGTTGCGAACACCCGCCTCGCCCGGCAGCTGCCGGCGGAAAAAGGTCAGGGCATCCACGGCGTCGACGAACGGGCTGGGACGGCTGGTCACCGCGTTCCTCGTCGTCTGCGTTTTCGGCAGGCGGTTCGGATCCACGAGCATCGCGTTGCCCGTGAGGTTCCAGTTGGTGGCCCAGCAGGATCGGCAGTTGGACACGTTGAACGGGAAGCCGCTCGTCCAGCGCATCAGCCCGGCCACCGACCAGTCGCCGATGACGTGGTTGAGCACGCCGCCCGCGTTGTTGCCCCACTTCTTGCCGCGGCCGAATGGCAGTTCGGCGAGGCCGTTGACGTTGAACTGATGTCGGACGTCGAAATCCGACGTCCCGTAATTGAGTTCCGGGTCGAAGGAGTTGATGAGGAAGCCGGAGCTTCCGCCATTCCCGGAATTGCCGAACGCGCTGCCGCGCTCGACCTGAGAGCCCATGTCCTCGGACTGCGACAGGGTGTAGTTGAAGTCGAACTGGGTGCCACCGGAGTACTTCTTGCGGAGCGTCAGCAACATCGCGTGATAGTTGGACCGACCGATGGAGCTGATGGCCGCCAGCGAGTCGTACTGCTCGGCGAAGTACGCATACGGCCCGAAGATACTGCAGGCCGGGAAGCACGACGTGTCCAAGTCATAGAGCGCCGTAATCCAGTCGGGGCCGTTCTGCATGAACGCGCGGGTGACGGCCTGGGTCGCCGTCAGCCCCCCACCGGCCGCCGCAGGGAACAGGTTCTCCCAGTAGGCCAGGGCTGGGACCGCGGTGTAGGCCGCGGCCGGCGAGTTGCTGGCGATCCCGCGATCCTGCGCCGCGCGGATGATCGTCTGCGCCGCGGTGAAATAGTCCATGCCGCTGCGGGAGTCCACGAGGTTGAGCGGCATGGCCAGGTCGCGGCGAATCAGCAGGTCACGGCCCCGCCGTCCGAGGTAGCCCATTTCCATTGTGTAATGGCGCCCGAGATCGCGGCCAACGATGGCGCTGACCATGTGGGCGGACGGTGTGATGAGCGTGTCATCGATGCTCGTCGTGATGATCCCGGCTCGTCGAGGCGGGGTCTGCGGGAAACCTCCTGGGGGCGCTGCAGGGACCGTCGGGGGCAGCGTCTTGGTGTCGACGAACCGCACCGCAGGATTCTCTTCGTACGGCGCGCCGAACGGGCTGCTGATCGTCGTGGACATCCCGAACGCAAACCCCTCGTCGAAGTTGGTGGCCAGCCCGAGACCGACGCGATCGAACACCTTGGTGTAGCCCCCGCGGATGACCAGGTCGTTGTCTCCCGTCAACCAGTGCCACATCCCGTTGGACGTGGGATTCCAGGCGACCGCCACGCGCGGAGCAAAGTTGTTCTTGTCCCACGCGTAGAAGCCCGGCCGATCGTTCTTCGGGCCGGCCAGATCGAAGGTGACGATCGGGCTGCGATTCGACGGGATGCCCGCCTGCATGTTACGTACGCGCTCGTCGAACCACGCGCCCATGCTGATGCTGGGAGCGACCTGCAACCCGTTGGCCTCGTACGGCGGAGAGTAGAGGCTGTAGCGGACGCCGCCTGTGATCGTGAGGTTGGGCCTGGGTTGCCAACTGTCCTGCACGTAGAACTCGTACTCGTCCGAGGCGAGCGTGCGCGCGACCGGCGACCCAGGAGCCTGAGGAGAGCCGTCCCGGCCGTAGTTGGCGCGCTGGGTGGACTGGGAGAGCACGCCCAGGACGTTCAGCCAGGCGTCGGCGTAACCCGCCTCTCCGGCGCTGAGCACCGCCGGCAGCGTGGCGCAGGTGGGCACCGTACAGAAGGCGCTCCCGGGCATGTTGCGACGCCCGACGCCGGCCACCCACGAGGGGTTGACGGTCGCGCTCAAGAACGCACTCTGGAATCGTTCCTTCGGCACGCGGCTGAAGCGCAGGTTCGTCCCGACCTTCATGTTATGCGAGCCTTTGAACCACTGGAGGTCGTTGACGATGTTGTGCGTGTTCGGCTCGCGCGCGTCCGTGAAGGTCGAGCCGACGGCGTCGAACGGATCGATGAAGCGGAACGTCACGTAGTTGCTGGTCGTGCGGCCCTGGTTGGCTTCGTCGATCTTCGTAAAGCCGTAGCGGAAGCTGTTGGTGAGGCGCGACGTCAGGACGGAATCGTAGCCGATGGCCCCGCCGTAGTTGTTGAAGAGCCGTGCGCGCCGCGCTTCCTGCCCCGCGAACTGCGGCGGGTCACTGATGGTGTCGTCCTGTTGGCCGTAACGCCCGAACAGCTTGTGGTTCCCCGACTCGGTGACTGCATAGTCCACGCGGCCGATGAACGTGTAGAACTTGTTCACGATCGGCGCGGCGAACCTGAAGGCATCGATGTTGTTCGGGCGGCTTCCCGGCTCGTTCGGCGAGGGATACTGGCTGAAGTACTGCGCGGCGGCCCGGCTCGGCCCGATGCGCAGCGGGTCGAGGGCGGCGATTTCCGCCGGCGTCATCCCGTACCAGCCCGTCGGCACGGTGTGGCTGTTGCTGAACCCGCGCACGCTGCCCCCGGGACAGAGCGCCGCGACCGCGCACTGGTACATCAGCACGCCGTCACGCAGCGAGTTGGTGGGGACGCCGCGAACGACGGGCGACTCGCTCTGCTCCTTGAGCCGCTCGAAGTTGCCGAAGAAGAACAGCCGGTTGCGCTGGATCGGACCGCCGATGGCGCCACCGTAAATGTCCTTGTCGAGTTTGGGCGCCTGGCTCGGGCGCCCCGACGCCAGCTGGGCGAGCTTCAAGAAGTATTCGTTGCTCGAGGTCTCCGTGCGCCTGAGGGTCCAGTACCCCGAGCCATTGAGCTGGTTGGTCCCGCTGCGCGTGACGAGCGACACCTGCGGGCCGCTCGACCGGCCGCTGTCCGCGTTGTAGTTCGACGTGCTGACGCGGAACTCCTGCAGCGCCTCCTGGGTCATCCGCACTGCCGAGGTGAACGCCGTCTGATTCTGTGGGTCGTTGACGTCGATGCCGTCCAGCGTCACGTTCTGCTGGTCCGCGCGCGCGCCCGCCACCGAGCCGTACCGCGGGTCTGTGGTCGACGGATTGCTGGTGGGCACAAACACCGCGCCCGGCTGCAAGCTGAGCAGGTGGACGACGTTTTGCGCCTCGACCGGCAGGTTCCTGATCTGTTCGGACGAGATCGCGTTGCCCAGGCTGGCATCCGTAGTATTGAGCGTAATCGTCTCTGAGACGACGCTGACCGTTTCGGCGATGCCCCCGAGCTCCAGCACGGCATTCTGTCGAGCGGTGGTGTCAACCGCCAGCGGCACGTTCTCGGTGATCGACGTCTTGAAGCCGGCGAGTTCGACCTTGAGATTGTAGCGGCCCGGCGGCATGCTGACGAAGCGGTACTGCCCGCGATCATCAGACACCGTGGTCTGAGAAATACCCGTCTGCCGGTTCGTCAAGGTCACGGTGGCACCGGGCACCACCTGCTTCTGCTGATCGGCGACTTCGCCAATCAGCGCCGCCGTACCCGTCTGGGCCCAGGCTGGGCCGGCGACCACGGTCGCCAGAGCCGCCAGGACGCAACTTCGCGCAAGCCGCGAAACAGCACGCATACA
>JBQTIE010000030.1:0-45280 GCA_052389315.1 Acidobacteriota bacterium | reverse complement strand
AGACGAGATATGGACGCTAGCGAAGCGGAGCTTCGTTTGGGTTCTTGGCGGTTTGAGGCCTCCACCGTCGCCAGCGACGACCCCACGGGGACCAAACGCGGCACAGATGCCACAGTTTGGTCTCAGGCGGAGCTTCGCTAGCTGCCCAGCCGCGTCGGGCTCAGCGCAGCGGCGCGGGCCCGAGGATCCGGGTGAGGGCTTCCGGTTCGGTCGAAATCCTCAGGCTCTCCTTGGCCTTCACCATGTAACCGCTGAAGAACCGGTCTCGGCGCTCGGCGAGCAGCTGTTCGCGCAGGGCGTCACGCCCTTCAGCCACCTGCTGTTCGGTGACGGGTTCCTTGGAGGCCACGCGAATGATCGCCGAGCCTTGCGGCGTCGTGATGGGGTCGCTGATCCCGCCCTCGGGCAGGGCGAAGGCCACCTGGTCTACCGCCGCGCTGATTCCGAGGTCCGGAATCGCGGCGCCCCGCGCGATGAGTTCGGTGGGTTTGATCTCGAGGCCGGCCTTCTTGACGGCCCCGGCAAAGTCGGCCGCGCCCTTGAGCGAGGCTGCAATCGCGGCGGCTCGGGACTTGGCGATGTCGGTGGCGCGCTCCCGCGTCAGGTCTTCCCGGACACGATTGCGGACCTCGTCGAGGTTCGGCACGTAGGGGTCCTGCTTGCCGGTGACCGTGACCAACACCCACCCGTTACTGACCCTGAGTGCCGGGCTCACCGCGCCATCGGCAAGCTGAAAGGCCTGTGCGGCGACCTCGGGCGCGGGGCCGAGACCGTCGATGGGCTCATCGCGCAGGAACAACCCGGTTTCCTGGACGCGATAGCCGCGCTCGGTGGCGATGCGTTCGAGGTCCGCAGGTGTTTTCATCTGCCCTTCGAGCCCCTTGGCCGTCTGCTCGGCCTGCTGTTGCGCTCGTTGCCACTTGAGCTGGTCGTCGATTTCAGCGCGCACTTCGGTCAACGGCTTGGTGCTGGCGGCCTGACTCTCGAACACTTTGATGATGTGGAATCCGAACGACGTCTTGACGAGCGAGCTGACCTCGCCGGCTGTCATGCCGAAGGCCACGGCCTCGAACTCTGGCACCATGGTTCCGCGACCAAACGAGCCCAGGTCTCCCCCGGTGGCCTTGTTGCTCTCGTCCTCCGAAAACTGCTTGGCCAGGGCCGCGAAATCGGCTCCGGCCTTGGCCTGTGCGAGGACTTTTTCGGCCAGGGCCTGCACCGTGGCCTCGTCCTTGTCGTCGGTCTTGAACAGGATGTGGCTGGCCTTCACCTGGTCGGGGATTGAGTACTGGGCGAGATTCTGCTTGTAGAAGGCCTCGATGTCGGCGTCCGGCACGGTGACCTGCGATCGGACCTGTGCCACATCGATCAGCGCGTATTTGATCTGGCGTTTCTCGGCGATGCGGTACGACTCCTTGCGCGGCTCGAAGTGCGCCGCGATCTCCGCATCAGTGAGCTTGACTTCGTTCCGAAACGCGTCTGCCGCCAGGGACACGACATCGAGCCTGACCTTTTCGTTGCGACGCCGGAACTCGTCGGCGACCTCGGCATCACTCATCGTCATCCAGCCCGTCACGGCGTCGCGCAGCTTTTCCACGAGGATCGCCCGCCGGAGGTTGTCCTCGAACTCGGTCGGGGTCATCGGCGGATTGTTGAACTGCAGGAGCTGGCGATACCGCGCCTCGCCGATGAACTGTCCGTTCTCCTGGAACGACGGCATGGCCAGGATCCGTTGCCGGACCTCGACGTCGCCGACCGAGAAGCCCTTCCGGCGCGCTTCGGCCACCATGGCCTCTTCGTCCACGAGCTGCTGCAGAATCTGCTGCTCGATGCCCAGCTGACGCAGGAGCTGCTCGCTCACCTGAGCGCCGTAGGCATTGCGATACGCCTGGAGCTGCGCGGAATACCGCCGCTGGAACTGCCGGGCCGTAATGGTGGCGCCCTCGACCCTGGCGATGACCTCGCCCGGCGCCGCCCCGGTGCTGGTGGCGAGGAAATCCGGGATGTAGAAGACCACGAAGGTGAGGACGACGAGCGCCAGGCTCCATTTGAGCCAGCCCTTGTGGCGCCGCATTTGGTCGAGCATCGTCATAGTGTCGGACCCTGATCGAAAACATTTATCGTAGCACGGTCATTCCTGCGCCCTCCGTGTTATATTTCTCTGTTATAGAAGAACTTACCGCGGTTTCGACCTGGCGTCCCGCGCGGTTCGCCACCGGCTGAAAGTCGAGTTACCGATGCCCTCCTCGCCGGGTGTGCGCCCGGATCTCGCCTCGCGGCTCAGTCAGCAGGAGACTGAACTCGAGGCCGCACTGAGCAACCCGGAGACGCAGCTGGTGCTGATGCGACAGGCGCACGAGGTGCTGGACCCGACCCGAGTGGCCGAGGTGATGCTCGAGCACGCGCTCACCTGGCTCCGGGGCGCGGCGGGAGCCGTCGTCGGCACGGATCACGACGGCGAGCTCGTGCCGTTGGCGACCCGACGGCTCGAAGGCGAGCAGTCGGCCTCGGCCCTGGACGTGGCGGCGTGGGTGCTGGCGCACGATCGGGAGTTCGCGAGCGCCGATCTCCGGGAGGACGCAGAGGTACGGGGGAGTTGCGGCGCGGTGCTGGCCCTTCCGTTGCGGTGCCGGTCGCGGCTCGTTGGAGCCCTGGTCGTGACCGACGACGAGGCGTCTCCGGTGGCGCCGAGGCTCCGGGGCAGCGTGCACGATCTGCTGCAGCGGGTGCTCGAGGGCCCGGCGATGGTGCTCGACGCCTCGCTGCGCCTGCGACGTGCTGAAGCATTGTCGGTCACCGACGACCTCACGCAGCTGTACAACTCGCGGTATCTGAACATGATGCTGCGGCGCGAAGTGAAGCGTGCGTCGCGGAGCGGGCGACCGATGTCGCTGCTGTTCATGGATCTCGATGGGTTCAAGGCCGTCAACGACAACCACGGGCACCTGTGTGGCAGCCGGGCCCTGGTCGAGGCCGGTCACGTGCTGCGCGGTTCGGCCCGTGAAACCGACGTCGTCGCTCGATTTGGAGGGGACGAGTTCGCCGTGATTCTGCCGGAAACCGCCGGTGACGGGGCGCTGGCCGTCGCAGCGCGTGTGCGGGAGCGCATTGCGGCGCACGTGTTTCTGGAACACGATGGGCTCCAGGTACGGATGACCATTTCGGTCGGCGTGGCGACCCTGCCCGACGCCGCGACCACGGCAGAAGAGCTGGTGCGAGCCGCCGACACGGCGATGTACCAGGTCAAGGCGGCGGGCAAGAACGGCGTCGTGGTCGCGCGCGGCGATTCCCCGCGGACGAAGGAGTAGCTTTTGGGATTGGGTTCGTTCCTCTCGTTTCTCTCCACGGACCTGGCCATCGATCTGGGCACGGCCAACACGTGTGTCTACGCCAAAGCGCGTGGCATCGTGGTCAATGAGCCGTCGATCGTCGCCGTCAACAAAGTGAACGGTCGTGTCGAAGCGGTCGGACGCGAAGCCAAGGAAATGCTGGGCCGCACGCCGGGAAACATCGTCGCCATCAAGCCGATGAAGGACGGGGTGATCGCGGACTTCGACGTCACCGAGAAGATGCTGACCTACTTCATCAAGAAGGCGCACAACGGCAACGTCTGGGTGCGGCCCCGCATCATCATCGGCGTCCCGTCCGAAATCACTCAGGTCGAGAAGCGCGCCGTCAAGGACAGCGCCTATCGGGCCAAGGCCAGCGAGGTGCATCTGGTGGAGGAGGCGATGGCGGCCGCGATCGGTGCGGGCCGGCCCATCACCGAGCCCGCCGGCAGCATGGTGGTCGACATCGGCGGCGGCACCACCGATATCGCCGTCATCTCACTCGCCGGTATCGTCTACAGCAAATCGGTGCGCGTGGCCGGCAACGAGATGGACGAGGCCCTCATCCATTACATCAAGAAGACCTACAACCTGCTGATCGGAGAACGGACGGCTGAAGCCATCAAGATGGAGATCGGTTCGGCCTTTCCGATCGACGAACGCATCACGATGGAAATCAAGGGCCGCCATCTCATCGAAGGCGTGCCGAAGACGATCACGATCTCCGACGAGGAGATTCGCGAAGCGCTCGCCGAGACCGTCAACGTCATCGTGGATGCTGTCCGGGTGGCCCTCGAGCGAACACCCCCTGAGCTGTCGGCCGACATTGTCGACCGTGGAATCGTGCTGACCGGCGGCGGATCGCTCCTCCGCAACCTCGACAAGCGGCTCCGGGAGGAAACCGGACTCCCGGTGACCATGGCGGAGGACCCGCTCTCGTCGGTCGTGCTCGGCGCCGGCAAGATGCTCTCCGATTTCGACCTGCTGAGGAAAATCGCGATCGACTAGCGGTGGCGACCTTCCAGATCTCCCAGCGACCCCTGCGGATGCTCGTCGGAGTCGTCGTGCTCCACATCATCCTGATTTCAGCCCAGGTCACGACGACAGCCGGCATTCCGGTCATTCAGGTCGTCACCTTCGGCGCATTCGCCGAACTTCAACGCGCCGTGATGGGGGCCATCGGCGCGGTGCAGTCGGTGTGGACCGAGTACGTGGCGCTTCGTGACGTCGAGGTGCAGAACGCGGCGCTCCGGCGTGAGCTCAGGGCGCTCCAAGTGGAGCTTCAGCAAGTGCGGGCCCAGGCGCAGCGCACAGACAGCCTGCGCCGCCTCCTCGACCTGCGCGAGCACACCTCCGTCGAGACCACGGCGGCGGAGATCATCGGCGCGGCGCCGGATCCCGAGTTCCGCACGCTCACGATCGACAAGGGGACCTCCGACGGGCTCAGGGCAGACATGGCGGTCATTGCCCCGGCGGGTGTGGTCGGACGCGTCATCCTTCCAAGCCTGCGCGCCGCGAAGGTGCAGCTGCTCATCGATGCCAGCGCCGCTGCCGGCGCGATGATCGAGCGTTCCCGTGCGCAGGGAGTCGTGATTGGTCAGGGCACGAGGCTGCGGATGGAGTACGTGCCTGGCAGCGCTGACGTGCAGGTCGGCGATCTCGTCGTGACGTCGGGCATTGACGGCGTCTATCCGAAGGGCTTCGTGATCGGCACGGTCGATCGGGTCGAACGCGGACCTGGTACCTTCCACGACATTGTTGTGCGGCCGACCGTCGATTTTTCGCGACTCGAAGAGGTCCTCGTGGTCCTGACGCCGCCGCCGGCGGCGGGTACCGACGGCGACGCGGCTCCGAGCGCCCCCGTATCGAGCGAGGATGCGAGCGGCGTCCCTCCTGGGGTCAGTCGGGAGTGAAAGCTGCCGCCGCGCTCGGAGCCATCGCCGTCGCGCTGGCCCTGCAGACGACGCTCGCCAGCCTGGTCATTCCCGGGACGGCGGCGCTGGATTTCGTGCTGATCGTCGTCGTCTATCTGGCGCTGGTCGCCGGACCGGCGACGGGTCTCCTGCTCGGGACCGCGGCCGGATTGGTCCAGGATGCCTTGTCGAGCGGTGTCGTCGGCATCGGCGGACTTGCCAAGACCGTCGTGGGCTACGTCGCCGGCGTGCTCGGTACTCAGTTCATTGTCACGGCGCCCGTCTCTCGATTCATCGTCTTCGTGGTGGCGTCACTCTTGCATGCCGCGATCTTCATGGGGCTCTACACCCTGCTCGACCTGCGGCATTTCGACGCGCCGCTGGCCTCGGTTTTCGGCCAGGCCGCGGGCAACGGCTTCCTGGGTGTTGTCGGGGCGCAGCTGGGGGACGTGCTCCCGGGGGCCTGGGAGAGACGCCGTTCGCGGCGCAAGCCCGAACGTTGACGTACACTGGTGTCAGACCGGGCTTGCGACTCATGGATGCCTCGACGGGGCTGTCACGAACCGGCGGCCGTCGTCGAGACGGCGGGCGCTACATGCGGGATGACGGAGTCGCGGCCGCTCGCAAGAGCCGAGCCCTCGCCGCAGATTCCGGCGGTCCGAGGGCGAATCTCACAGGACTCGACTGATGGCCCTCGCTGAAGACAGGCGCCGTTTTTCGGCCCGGCTCTCCGCCCTTCGCGCGGTGGTCCTGAGCGTGTTTGCGGTGCTGGCCGGGACCTTCTGGTTCCTCCAGGTGGCGCAGCACGCGCGCTACGAAGCGATGGCCGAGGACAACCACCAGCGGACGCTCCCGCTGCGTGCGCCGCGAGGCATCATCTTCGATCGCCATGGTGAGGTCGTCGTCGAGAACCGCCACTCGTTCAACATCTCCATCCTGCGCGAGTACAGCAAGGATCTTGACCGGACCATCGACTTGCTGGCCGCAGTCACCGGCGTCTCGGCAGGGGAGGTGAGGGAACTGGTGTCCCGGCGCCGCCATGAGGCCGTGTTCAGACCGATCGTGGTCATCACCGACGCCTCCCTGGCGCAAGTTGCCGCGGTGACGGCTCGCCGCCGCGAACTGCCGGATGTCGTGATTCAAGAGGTGCCGACTCGGCGATACCCGTCAGATTCGCTCGCGGCCCACTTGATTGGGTACGTCGGCGAAGCCAACGAGACCCAGGTCACCGACGGCGGCTTCGCGCTCGGTGCGATCGTGGGGCAGACCGGCGTCGAAAAGGCCTACAACCAGATGCTGATGGGCGAGGACGGCGCCCGCCGCGTCGTGGTCAACAGCATCGGACGCGAGATCCGCGAGCTCGACGAGCTGCCTCCGGTCGAGGGACGGCGGATTCGCCTCACGATCGACCTGGCCATGCAGAAAGCGGCCGAAGAGGCGTTTCGCGCGTTCGGCTACTGGGGGTCGGCCATCGTGCTCGATCCGCGGACGGGCGATGTCCTGACGCTCGTCAGCCTGCCGGCGTACGATCCGAACGCGTTTTCGTCGGGCATTGGGCGCGCGGCCTACAACGCGTTGCTCACCGATCAGCTCCGGCCGCTCCAGAATCGTGCGATACAGGGCCGGTACTCACCAGGCTCCACCTTCAAACTCGTCGTGGCCACCGCGGCCCTCGAAGAGGGCGTGGTGTCGCCGTCGCAGCAGATTTTCTGCGGCGGCGGCGCGACCTTCTACGGCCGGTACTTCAAATGTCATCTCGCGGGAGGCCATGGCTATGTGGACCTCCGTCACGCGATTGAAAGGTCCTGCAACGTCTACTTCTATACCGTCGGCAACATGCTGGGCGTGGATCGCATTCACGAATGGGGCGTGCGCCTGGGCCTGCACGGTCGAAGCGGCATCGACCTGCCGAACGAACAGGACAGCCTCGTGCCGTCCAGCGAATGGAAGAAGCAGCGCACGGGCGAGCGATGGTACGCGGGGGAAACGATTTCGGTGGCCATCGGCCAGGGGCAGAACTCCGTCACGCCCATGAGCCTGGCCGTGATGATGGCGACCCTCGCCAACGGCGGTCAACGGATCGTGCCGAGACTCGTGACGGGGGTCGATGACGGCGGGGGCTGGCAGCCGGTCGAGCAGAAGGACCAGCCTGCCCCGTCGGCGCTCAACCCCGAAACGGTCCAGTCGATTCACGACGGACTTTGGCTCGCGGTCAACGGGGCCGGCACGGCGCGCCGCGCGCGAATCGAGGGACGCGATGTGGCCGGCAAGACGGGCACGGCCCAGGTGATTTCGATTCAGGGCCGCGAGCGGGCCCGCAACAGCGAGAAGGACTTGCGGGACCACGGCTGGTTCGTGTTCATGGTGCCGCGCGACAACCCGGAACTGGCCGGAGTCGTCTTCGCCGAGCACTCCGAGCATGGATACCTAGCCGCACCCATCGCCCGCCACGTGATTGAGACCTACTATGCCCGCAAGGAGGGTCAGCCGCTCCCGATCTTGACGGTGCCGCCGGCCAGCGTGCCCATCGCCGCCACCGCGGTTGCGACGGTCGAGGAGGGCCCGCCAAACGGCCATGGGGCAGCCGGCAACACCCTGCGTCCGGTCCCGCCCCGCGGTGGTCTCCAGCGGTAGGCCCAGAATGCTCGAGCGTCGCCTCTACCACCACCTCGATTGGTCGTTGGTCGTGGCCGTGGTCGCGCTCTCCGCCATTGGCCTGGCCATGATCTACAGCGCGACGGGCGGCGCCACGCGCGAGTATTGGACCCAGAGTTACGCGCTTGGTCTGGGGCTGCTGGCGTTGGTGGCGGCCCTGGTCATCGACTACCGCACGCTGGGCGACAAGTCGCATGTGCTGTACCTGATGCTGATCGCATCGCTGGTGGCGGTCATGATCGTCGGGTCTCGCCAGATGGGTGCCCAGCGATGGCTGAGCTTCGGCGTCTTCAACGTTCAACCGTCGGAGTTCGCCAAGATCGTCCTGGCGCTCGTGCTCGCGAAGCTCATTGGCGAGAGCCGCCGACCGGTGCTCGGCAATCAGGAGCTGCTGATGGCGGCGGGGCTCACGGCAATTCCCGTGCTGCTGATCGCGCGCCAGCCCGACCTCGGGACGGCGGTCACACTCCTGCCGATTCTCCTCATCGTCACCTTCGTGGCGGGCATGCCGGTGAGATACCTCGTCGGTCTGGCCCTGGTGGCGGTGTTGACGGCGCCAATGGCCTGGCAGTTCGCGCTGCAGGATTACCAAAAGGAGCGGATCGAAACGTTTCTGGATCCCCAGCAGGACCCGAGAGGGGCCGGCTATCAGCAGATTCAAGCCCGGATCACGGTGGGTTCAGGAGGCCTCTGGGGGAAGGGGTTCCGCCAGGGGACGCAGGGGCAGCTGCGCTTCCTGCCCGTGGCGCACAACGACTTCATTTTCTCGGTGCTCGCCGAAGAGCGCGGATTCCTCGGCGTTCTCGTCGTGCTGGGCCTGTACCTGTTCGTGGTTTTGAGAGCTCTCGATGCGGTCCGTCTGGCCAAGGATCGTCTCGGTGCCTACCTGGTCCTCGGTGTGCTCGCCAACTTCACGTTCCAGGTGCTCTACAACATCACGATGTCGGCGGGGCTGGCGCCGGTGAAGGGTCTGACCCTGCCGCTCATGAGCTACGGCGGCTCGTCTCTAATCGCCACGCTGGCGGGGTTCGGACTCATCCTGAACGTCAGGATGCGCCGCTTCACCAACTAGTGACACTAGCCGGAGTCGGCCCGCCGCCGTCGGCCGCCGAACCGTCTCGCCCTCCGCACGGGGCGAGACTATACTGGCTCGAGCGAGGCCTCGCCGCCGTGGTCGTGGGCCGCCGGTTGAAGCGAAGCGTCGCGAGCCCCTATGAACAAAGAGATGATCATTTCCTCGAACGGTCACGAGACGCGTGTGGCCATTCTCGAGGACGACCTCGTGGCCGAGATTTTCGTGGAGCGTGAGCGCAACCGCGGCGTCGCCGGCAACGTCTACAAGGGCCGCGTCTCGAAGGTCCTGCCAGGCATGCAATCGGCGTTCGTCGATCTCGGTCTCGAGCGAGATGGCTTCCTGTACGTCTCCGACGTGATCAGCCCCGCCGACCTCTTCGACGATGAGGAGGACGAGGAGGAGGACGACAAGGCCTCGCGTCGCGGCGCCCGCCGCCGGGACGATCGATCGGAGCCGGCCCGCGCCGCCAGTGGCCCCGGGCGCGAGCGCGAGAAGGATCGGGGGCAGGAGCCGCGCATCGAGGAGCTGCTGCGTGAGGGCCAGGAGATCCTCGTGCAGGTGGCCAAAGAACCGCTGGGCACCAAGGGCGCCAGGCTCACCTCGCACGTGACCCTGCCCGGGCGATTCCTGGTGTTCATGCCGACCGTCGATCACATCGGCGTGTCTCGAAAGATTGCCAGTCGCGAGGAGCGCGGCCGCTTGCGAGGAATCGTCCGCGAGTTCCGCGAGCAGCATGCGTTTGGCGGAGGCGTCATCATTCGCACCGCTGCCGAGGAACGGTCGAAGGACGATATCCTGGCCGACCTGCACTACTTTCATCGGATCTGGGTGGACATGCGGTCCAAGATGGAGGCGCAGCGTGCGCCCGCCGTCGTCTACCGCGAATCCAGCCTCGTCGCGAAACTACTGCGCGACCTGTTGACCGAGGCCTATACGGCCATTCGCATCGATCAACGCCAGGAACATCAGCGCGTCGTCGAGTTCATCGGGCGCATCATGCCGTCGCTGGCCAGCCGCGTGTCGCTCTACGACAAGGACTACCCGATTTTCGAAGAGTACGGCGTCCAGGCGGAGCTCGACAAGGCGCTGCGCAGCAAGGTCTGGCTCAAATCGGGCGGTTCGATCGTCATCAACCAGACCGAGGCTCTCGTGGCGATCGACGTCAACACCGGCCGCTACGTCGGGAAAAAGACGGCCGGGCGCCTGGAAGACACGATCCTCAAGACCAACCTCGAAGCGGTCAAGGAGATCATCCGCCAGGTGCGCCTGCGAGATCTCGGCGGCATCATCGTGCTCGATTTCATCGACATGGAGGAGAAGAAGAATCGCCTGAAGGTCTTCCAGACCGTCGAGCAGGAGTTGCGCAAGGACCGCGCGCCATCGAAAGCCATTCAGGTTTCCGACTTTGGGCTGGTGATCATTACGCGCAAGCGCGTGAAGCAGAGCCTGGAGCGCATGCTGACCGAACCGTGTCCGTACTGCGCCGGCGCAGGCACGGTGAAGTCGAGCGCGACCATCTGCTACGAAATCCTGTCAGAACTGAAAAAAGTCGGGTCCGACATGGATGGACCGGGTGTGCTGCTGCGCGTCAACCCCGATATCGCCCGGGCCCTCAAGGACGAGGAGCGCAACGTGCTCGCCGATCTCAAGCACCTGCTAGGCAAGGACGTCATCGTCAAGCCGGACGTTCACCTGCATCACGAGCAATTCGATGTGATGTCGATTGGCGGGTAGGGGAAGCGCGGCATCGGTGACGAGTTCAGCCGCCGAACTCGCCACCGCAGAGCCCGCGAGTGTTAGGTCGACGGCGGCAGGTGAATCAGGTACTGCACGCCCTGGCGGGCGATCCAGATCCGCAGGTAGTCCCCGCCCTTGAGCATTTCGACGCGGGAGCCCGCGCGGCTGGCTTTGCCGGTCATGTCGGGTCCCGGCATGGTGTCGCCCACCTCGCCCGCCGGCACGATGCTGACGACCTCGCGGCCCTTGACGGCGCCACCCTGTACGAACTCGACCCAGCGATTCAGGTTCGGGAGCTGCCCGGCCACGGTCGGCTGCGCGGCCTGCCCCGTGAGACGGACCGTGTAGCGCCCGCGCGGCAGCGGCTTCCCATCGGCATTGACGGCTACCGGGATCGTCACGGTCCCCAGCACGACGTCGCCCGTCGGCACTTCCTGCGCGTCAGTCGCAAGCGCTCGCATTCCTCCACTGCCGACGAGCAAAACGCCCGTCAGCATCCCGACGAGCCACGTGTTGGTCATTTCCCGGCCTCCTCGAAGGTGTCGGGCCCATTATAGCCGGTTGCAGACGCCATTCGAGCGTCCGCCGCGACTCAGCCCTGTCAATCCCGTTGGATGGCCACCGAGCCCGAAAAAGTGCGAATCGCGAGCACCGCGCCCGCGTCGCCGTAGGTGCCGCGAATGGCGCGCGGAGAGATGCCTCGCGCCCCCCGATCACTCCGCCGGGCATCAGGGTCGGTGGTACGAAGCGTGACGGGGAAATCCGATCGAATGCTCCCGCTGAACGTGCTCGCATCCAGGTCGAACCCTGGAGTGTCGCCGAGCGTCAGACGAATTCCGCCAGAATGTGAGTTGAACTCATAGCGCCCGCTGCGAGTGAGACGGCCGGCGAAGATGATATCGCCGCTCACGTTCTTGACGGTCAGGCGTTCGACCCGCAGGTCGGAGAGCCGAACGTCGCCGCTCACGCTCGTCGCATCGAGCGTCCGGATCTTCAGCGAGGCGGCGACCAACGTGCCGCTGATGGTGCCCAGCGTCAGGCCGGTCTCGGCGGAAATGTCACGCGCATGCACGTCGCCAGAGACGGTCTTCGCGAGGGCCACGTTGGGTGTGGCCACCACTTCGACGTTGCCACTGATGGACTCGGCGCGTACCTCCCCTCGAACGCCTTGCACGCTGACGTTGCCCGAGATGCCCTTGACGGCCACGGCCGCCGACGTCGGCACCGTGATGGCATAGTCGATGCTGGCCGAGATCGTGCGGCCACTGGTCCGTGGATAGACCGATCGGACCTCCACGCGCCCGCCGACCTGCGTGGTCTCTACGCGCAACGCGTCCAGATATCTTCGGGTCTCGCCCGGGTCCCTGGTCCGCACCCGCTTGACCGCCTCAACGCGAATCTCACGCTCACCGCCTGTCGTCACTCGAACGTCGCCCGAGATGTTCTGCAGATCGAGCGCCCCCCCGTCAGGCACCTTGTAGGTCTGCGTGGTCGTTTCGGTGACTTCGGGGCCGAAACGAGACGGCTGGGCTCGGGTGGCTGGTCGGGCCGCGCGGTCCTCGGAGCGTCCGGCGGACTGATCGGGGGCGGCGATGGAGGGCGTGGCCAGCCCGACGATGGTGAACGCTGTGATGACGAACGAAGCGTGGTTCATGGCTTATTGATTCAATCCCTGCACGAGGCGCCCGGCTTCCGCCTGGTTCCCCTTGCGCATTTCGTTGATGAGCTCGACGGTCTGCTGGAGCAGCGCCACCTTGGACCTCAGTGCGTCGAACAGGCTGCCCTGCGCACTGGCGCTGGCCGGCTGGGTCTGGAGCGCCGCCCGGCTCTCACCGATCGCCTGATCGATGACCTGGAGATTCTTCTGGAGCACGGCCGCTACTTGGGGGTCGAGGGCGCCGCTCTCGCTGCGCGTGATCTGCTCGAGTCCGAGGATCGCCTTGTCGTAGTGCGCCTCGGCGGCCTGCAGCTCGAACTGCACCGAGGCCAGCACTTCGATGTCGGCCACCTGGCCGGCGTCGAGGGACGAAGGGGCCGGGCCTGATGAGCGGACCAGCGGATAGAGGCTGGCGCCCGCGGCGATGAGCAGGGCTGCCGCGGCGGCTGTCCAGACGCCCCATTCCTGACGAGTGCCCGGCCATCGGATCACGCGTCGCCGCGGGGTCGGCCTCTCGCCTGCGACTCCGGCGCGCACCCGCTCCCATAGCAGAGCCGGCGGCTCCATCCGATCGAGCGTCGACGCGGCGGCCTGCACGGCCCGCAGGTCTGCGATCACCGCGCTGCACTCCCCGCACGTCGCCAGGTGCTGCTCGACCGTGCGACGTTCATCCGGGCCCAATGAACCGTCGGCAAAACCGGCCGCGTCGCGGCGGGCCTCGACGCACGTCATCGCAACGTCTCCGAGGACGCCGGTTGCGTCCGCGTCTGGGTCAGATACGCACGAATCCGCAGCCGCGCCTTGTGCACTTGCGACTTGGACGTGCCTTCCGAGATTCCCAGGATGGCACCCACTTCCTGATGTCCGAACCCCTCGACATCGTGCAGCAGGAACGCCGCGCGGCAGGCCTCGGGCAAGTGGACGATGGCGCGCTCGAGGTCGATGCGGCTCACCGCGCTCAGCGTCGGGGCGGCCGCCGGCACTGGCGCCTCGTCGGCGTCGAGCGACTCGGTCTGCTGTCCCATCCGCGTGCTGCGGCTGCGCGCGACGTCCAAACAATGATTCATCGCCAACCTGTACAACCAGGTGCCAAGTGACGACTCGCCTCGAAAGCTCGCCATTTTGCGATAGGCCAGGAGGAAGATCTCCTGCACGAGATCGTCGGCCCGGTCAGCCGTGCCCGCCATGCGATACGCGAGATTGTAGAGCCGGCCGGCGTGCTGGCGGTACAGCGTTTCGAACGCTGGCCCGTCGCCGGCCTGAATCCGGCCGGCCAGCGCGAGATCGGCGCTTCTCACATCTCCTGACGGCTTAGACGGGGCCATGGGCAAAGGCGTTGACGCGCCGGGCACACGTCGAACCTGCCCGCCGAACGTCCTTGGGTTCAGACGTGTGAAACCGAGTGGGAGTTTCCGGGCCGGCCGAGCTGGGCCGACGGGTCAGGGCCAGCGGACCCGATCAAAGGCGCGGACCCTCGAGAGGGTCACGACCAGCCCTTCGGCCGACAGCAAGGCGCGTTTCAGGCCGGGACTGCCGTAACCGCCCAGCCGGCCGCCCGCGGCGATCACGCGATGGTAGGGCACGCCGGCCTGCCGTGCCGAGCGCATGATGTTGCCCACGGCTCGCGCGGCACCCGGCCGACCGGCCAGGGCGGCCACGGTGCCGTAGGTGGTGACGCGCCCGACCGGAACGCGCCGGACGATCGAGAGGACCTTGCGGGCGAACGGCGTCTGGCTCGTCACCGACGCTACTTGGCCAGACCCAGCCCCCGCATGGTGGCGCGCGGCTGAATCAACCCGTGGCCGTACTCCGGGTCCACGCCGGTGGGGCCGAGATCCTTGGCGAATCGTTTGATGGCGGCTTCGATCGCGGCGGGGCTGTTGATGCCTTGCTGCATCAGCAGCGCCGCCAGGCCCGCGACGTGGGGTGTGGCCATCGACGTGCCCTGGTAGTAGTAGTAGGCGAAGGCGTCGGCCCGCGGCGCGCTGTATCGTTGCGGTCCCAGCAGATACGTGTTCAGCAGGTCCTGGTCGATCGTTTGCTGCAGGACGCCGCCCGTGCCGCCGTCCCGCCGCTGATCCCCACCGGGCGCGGCGATCTCGACATACACGTTGCGCGTGGAGTAAAACGCACGTTCGAGCGCGCGACCGACCGCCCCGACCGCCATCATGCCCGGAATGACCGGCGCTGATTCGGCCGTGCGGCTCGCCGCGTTCGTGCCATCGCCCGAGTTGCCCGCGGCCACCGCCACGAAGGTACCGCGCGACACGGCGTAGCGGATGGCCTCGTCGACGACCACCGACGGGCCCCCGCTCGTTCGGCCGATGCTCATGTTGATGACCTTGGCGCCGTTGTCCACCGCATAGCGAATGCCGCGAGCCACCACGTCGTCGGTGCCAGTGTTCGGGCTGCCGAAGATGAAGTCCCACACTTCTTGAATGACCTTCACGGGCATGAGCCGCACGTTGTAGGCCATGCCCGCCACGCCGACGCCGTTGTTGGTGAGCTGTCCGATGGTTCCGCTGACGTGTGTGCCGTGCCCGTCGAGGTCGAAGGGGAGATCGTCGCCCCAGATGAAATCCTGGGGGGCGACGAACTTCGCGGTGCCCAACTCGGGGGCCACGGCGAACGGGACGTCCACGATCCCCAGCGGCGCGTAGATGGGGCCGTTCGCCACCAGCCGGAACGAGAATCGCGAGTTGAAGCGGACCGTCGAGCCGCGAAACGCGACGCCGCTGTCCAGCACGGCCACGGTGATTTGATCGCCCGCCGCCGGCTGGATCTCCCAGGCATTCTCCATCTCGAGGGCCTGGAAGTTCCACTGTCGATCGAACAGCGGGTCGTTGGGACGCAGCATCGGGTAGTTCACATACCGAGGCTGGGCGTACTCGACGTCGGGCAGTTCCCGCAAGTCGGTGGCCACCGTTTCCGGATCGGCGGCCGGGTCGATCGTCACGATGTCGAAGTCGGCGTACGAGGGTCGATCGATGCTGGTCCCGTCGATGGCGATCATCGTCGAGGAGACAGCGGCGGGGTCGGTGCCGTCGCGAAACTTCACGATGACCGAGCCCATCACATAGTCTCGGGGGCCAGCCGCACCGTCGGCCCGTTCGACGGTGGCCAGACCGCGCGTGCCGCGTCCAGCGGGTTCGAGCGGGAGGTCCTGGTCGCGTACCCCGCGGTCGATGCCCGGGAGTCCGACAGTCTGCACCACCTCGCGTGCGGCGCCGCCCCAGAACAGTTCCTGACCGTGACCGAGAGAGGTCAACACCGCGACGCCTATTGCGACGGGGAGCCTGTGTCTCCGGCCGACTCTGGGGTTTGTCATGAGATCGTCATGGGCTGCAGGCAGGCATGGAGGTCATGTTAGCAGCGGCGGCTCGCTCGCGTCGATGCGTTCCGCAGCCGTCATGGCCTCCTCACCGGGGGGTTCTCAGCACCTTGCCGTCCACCCCTGGTATCGGCACGCCGACCAGCGACGCCAGCGTCGGCGCGAGATCGGCCGGCGAAGCCGGGTTCGAATAGCGCCCAGGCGCGAACGCAGGGCCCAGGAAGATGACCGGCACGTGTTGGTCATACGGTTGGAGGCTTCCGTGCGTGGCCGCGGAGCTGCCGCTCCCGATCCAGTTCGGCTGGAGCACGACCACCAGGTCGCCGCCCTCGTCTGGTACGTGGCTCAGCGCGGCGGCCCGCACGACCGGGTCGTCGCTCGAACGCGCGGCGTCGAGCCCGGAGGATCGGAACGCGCGCATGACGCCGTCCATCCGCGAGATGGCGGTGATGGCCGGCGACACCCAGGCGGGGTCCGCCGCGGCACGTCGGCGCGCGTCGTCCGTGAAGTAGACGTTGGTGAACTCGACGTGCTGAATGTGTGGGCCGGGTCCGTACGCTGCCACCAGCGCGGCCTCGGCCACCTTTCGCACCTCGGCCCCCAGCACCCGTCCTGCGTTTATTCCGCCGGGCGTCAGCTGTTCGGGGATGCCCGAGACGCCGTGGTCGGCCGACAGGCCCACGGCATAGCGGTTGCGGCCGACCTTCGCGTCGAGCGTGGCAAACAGATCGCCGAGCGTGCGGTCGAGCCGGATCAGCGTGTCTTGAATCTCCTGGCTGTCAGGGCCGAAATCGTGTCCCACATAGTCAACCGCTGAAAAGCTCACCGCGAGCAGATCGGTGACACCTCGTTGTCCAAGGGCGAAGGAGTCTACGAGCCCCGCAGCCATGCGGCCGAGATACGCGTCCGAGTACGGGCTGCGTTCCCACAGGTCGAAGAACCGGTGTTCCGGAGTGCCCGGGACGCCGTTGAGGGGATGCGGAAAGCGACTCGTCCATCCCGAGGGCGGGCGCTCACCCAGACCGTCGTCCGCCTGGCGATAGGCCTGCGCGTCGAGCAGGCGATCCCACACGACCGGGCGCTCTCGCTCGACCGGGTTGGCGGCGACGAAGGTCTGGACTTCCGACACCGGACCCGGCGCGTACGCGGTGGAGGTCGACCAGACATTGGCGTCCGAAAACCACGTGACCGCCGTGCCCCCATGTCCCGCCAGCATGACGGTGCTCCGGGGCTTCATCGACGCCACCACCACACGGGAAGTCGGCGACGCCAGTCGAATCCGGTCCGCCAAGGTGGGGATTCGGAGGCGCACGGCGCTATGCCCGATCCCTTCATCCGAGCCGCCGTACGGAATTGGCGTCACGGCTTCGTCGTCCGTACAGGCCATTCGGCGGTTGGCAGGACGCCGCCACCATTCATTGAGCAGGATGCCGTGGGCGTAAGGGTAGGCGCCGGTGCCGATCGTGGCATGACCCGGACACGTGACCGTGTTCAAGTACGGGTAGAACGCACGGTCGAAGATCGCGCCTTCCTCGCGGAGGCGCTTGAAACCGGCGGTCCAGAACTGGTGAAAGCGATCCAGGTAATCGAACCGCATCTGATCGACGACCAGAATCACGAGCAGTGTAGGCGCGCCCTGCGGGGGTCGCTGCAACCCGGCCGGGCTGCCCCCGGCGAGCAGCAACGCACCGCACGCGACTCCGCACGCCACGGCTCGACGCCTACCGCTGTTCATACCGGACCCTCGCCTTCGAGTTTGGTGCGCGCACACGCCGCCGCCGACCGCCGCTGGGCTCCGTCGGACGACGGCTCGGATCCCTGTCCGCGATGGCTGCCGGTGGCGACGCCCCCCAGAGTGTATCAGTGGCATGGAGCGCCGGGCGCGGGCCTGCCCGATTACATATAGCTCAACGGATCGAGATCGGTGCTCCGCGGGTCCACTGGGGCGGCGACGCTGCGGCTTGCGCCCCCGGGCCCGGCGACCCACAGATCGATATCGTAGGGGGTCAGTCTGGCTCCGTCCGCACCGAGCACCACTCTGACTCTGGGACGCCTGGGATCTGGCGCATGGGTCTTGAGCACGACGGCCGTTTCACCGGAATCGAGCCGCACGAGGTTGCCCGGCGGATAGATCCCCAGCAGCTGAGCGAACCGGCGCACGAGATGTCGATCGAACTGCGTGCCGTCGTTCCGCCCCAGCACCGCGAGCACTCTGTCTGTCGGAAACGAATTCTGGTAGGAGCGCTTTGAGCGCATGGCGTCATACACATCAGCGATGCTGCACAGCATCGTGCCGAGATTGAGCGTCTCGCGCGTGACGCCGATGGGATACCCCTCACCGTCGAGGCGCAGGTGGTGCTCGAAGGCGACGACCGACGCCAGGGCCGGCATATCCTGTGTGCGGCGGAGGATGGCGGCGCCGTCCACGACGTGTTGTCGCATGATGATCAGTTCGTTCTCGGTGAGCGCGTCGGGCTTCTGGAGAATTTCGATCGGCGTTTTCACTTTGCCGATGTCGTGCATCAGGGCCGCCGTGCCGATCTCGCGCAGCAGCGCGCCGTCGATGCCCAGCGCGCGGGCCTGTGCCATCGTGAGGATTGACACGTTGACCATGTGGGTGAACGTGTAGTTGTCGTAGTCCTTGACCGCCGTCAGCGCCATCAGGGCCGTCCGATTCTGCGCGACCGACTGGGCCAGATCCTCGATGAGCTGCCGGGCCATGCCCGGGTCTGGCAGTCCCTCGACCTGTGCCGCCTCCCACAGGCGACTCGATACGCTCACCGCGTCGGCATACATCCGCCGGAGCGTCGCGATGTCGTGCGAGGGTTTGTCATCGCCCGTGTCAATCCGGCCCACGCGCACGTGCGGCAACCCCTTGAGCGTGGCGGCGGCATCAGCGGGAGCGATGCCGACCGCCGCCTCCCCGACGGGGCGTTCCGGATGTGCCAGCGTCAGCACCAGCGTCCTGAGCTCGTCAGGCGTCACCCCGCGTTCGAACGTGACGCGCTCGACGCCGATGGTGTGCAGCCGCCGCAGGAGCTCACCGTGGCTCTCAGCGGCCTTCGGCAGTGGACGATCGCCGACGACGAGGTCGTCACCGATCACGCCGATGGCGAGCGTGACCTGGTCGAGCAGCGCTGTCGCGAGCGCCTCGGCCAACGCGTCGAGCGAACGCTGGACCAGCGGATGGCCCGGTGCATACAGCTGCGCCCCGCGAATCGCCGCCCCGAGCTTGCGCACGACGTCCTCGGCGACCCGCGGCGCACGTCCAGCGTCCATTAGTCGGCCCTCCGCGTCTCGGTGACGCGCAACGCTGTTTCGACGGCCCTGCGGACGCCGCGCGACCCGCTGCGCGCCGCGTGCGTGAGCACCTCCAGGGCCGCTGGTGCCCCCGTGGCCCGCAGCGCGTGGGCCGCCGCGTGTCGCAGACGAGCCGTCCGACGCGGTGCCCACCACTCTCCGCGGCGGAGCACGGCTGCCAGCGCCGCGATCGACGCGTCATCTCCACCCGTGCGGCCCAACGCGTCGATCGCCTGCAGGTACAGCGGCTCGAGAGGACCGCGAGGCTCGGTGTCCCGCAGAACGTGGACAAAGAGCAAGGAGACCCCCGGGTGGCGGGAGGCGCTCAGCGCCCGCACGAGCGATTCTCTCGCCGCAGGCGATCCCGATCGCAGCGCCTCGGCGAGCGTGCTGATCGCGTCGGGCGACGCGATCTCGGCCACGGCCCTGGCTGCCGCGCGTTGCACGCTCGGCTCGGGATCTTTGAGCAGCGCGGTCAGCCGCGGCATCGCGTCTGGACCGCCGTGTGCCGTGAGGACTTCGACCGCGGTCCTGCGCAAACCGGCGTTCGACGACGCCTGAAGGGGCGCGGCGTACTCCTTGCTCGCCGCGCCGCAGCCGAGAATGACCTCGCGCAGCCATTTCACCGGCGGCTGAGGATCCTTGTCCGCCTGATCGAGCAGGGGGCCGATCAGTTCCGGCCCGAGCGCGCCGCACAGCTCGGACAGCGCGGCGGTGTCGTCTTCAGATGCACTTCTCGCGGCGGCGATCACGTGCCCCGCCAGCGGGCCCTTCCGCAGTCGGTCGAGCCCATCCCGGGCCAGCAGCCCAATCGGCTCGTCACGGCCAGCCGACCGCACGATCACCTCGATCAGCGTCGTGGCCTCGCGCACGCGCCCTCCAGCCACCTCCTCCTCGATCTGTGGCAGTGCCGACTCGAGCAGCGATGCCCAAACGTCGTCGCGTGCCTCGATCGCGAGCAGGTCCACGAACAGCTGGTGGCCGAGCTGGCTCACCGCTCCCGCCTCGAGCGTGGCCAGCCACGCCGAGATGCGCTCTGGCGGGTCGTCGCTGATCTGATCGATGTCGACGGCCTGAGCGCGTGCCGCGGCGAGCTCCCGCCCGTAGTCGTCTGGGACATACGAGGCGTCTGAGTAGGAGGTCAGCATGTCGACGGCGGTCTGCCAAAGGTTGCCAAACCCGGGAGTGTGGCCGGCCGGCGAGTCGTCGAGCTCCGCCTTCGCGAGCTCGAGGATCTGGCCACGCTCGGCGGTGTCGGGGACCAGCGCCTGAAATGCCTGGGCCAGCCGCTCGGTGGCGCCCCAGTCCTTCGCGAGCGCCTGCGCCACGAATTCGGCCGCGATCTGGTCCGAGACCCGAGAGCGCAGCAGGGTCGCCGACGCCTGACCGGTCGGCACATGGGGTTCCGTCCCTTCGCCGCTGGCGAAGAGCATCGTGACTTGCTCGGGCGTGAGCAAGGGAATCGCGCCGGCGATGGTGGCGAGTAACCGCTCGCGCTCGCCCGGGTGTTCGCGCGCCACGTAGGCGACCAATGCCTGGATCACGCGGACGACGCGGTCGGGTTCCGCCCGGTCGGCTGCGGCCCAGGTCTCGGCCAGTTGTGCGACGAACGCCCGAAACGATTCCTCGTCTTCGGCCATGGCGAGCACGTCGCTCAGCAGCGCATCGTCCAGGCTCCTTCCATCGTCGCCGAGGCAGCGGCTGACGACGGCGTCCCGCGCGGCCCGATCGGTCCCCTGTCGTTCACGGAGGACTTCGGCATAGTCGATTTGACGGACGTCGAGGTGTGGGACTCCGGCGGCGGCCCAGAGCTTGGCAAGACCGCCGTGCTCGTGCACGTCGTCCGGCGTGCGCGCCAGCAGCGAGAGGAAGGTGTACCACGCGTCGGCTGACAGGTCGCCGGTCACGGTCATCGTCGCCAGCGAATGCTGGTGCAGGAGTTCGGCCAGCTCCCCCAGGGCAGCCTCCGGTTTGGCCGCTGCTCGACCGTCGAGGAGGATGGTGTGCGGCAGAGCCGCGAGTGTCAAGGCCCGATCGCGCCGCAGGCGCCGGGCGCCGTCGGCGACGCGGGCCAGAGACGACTGGATCGCGGGATGAGTGGCCGGGTACAGGGCGACCACGCGCGCCGTCGCCTTGCACGCCCGAGCAAAGTCGGCGAGCAGCGCAGCGTCCTCTGGCGAGAGCGGGAGCGGGGACTCCGGTTCGGTCATCGAGTCGAGCATCTCGGCGGCGCCGGGGGCGGCTTCACCACATACGATATACTGCGCGGCTGCCGGAACGCTCGTCGCAGTCCACGGCGGCCCCGCAGACACCGGCGAGACCAGGCGAGTCCCGTTTGACCCGAGCGATCGACATCATTCGCGCCAAGCGCGACGGCGAGTCGCTGTCGCGCGAGTCCATTGACGCCTTCATTCGCGGCGTCACAGACGGCTCCTGGCCCGACTACCAGGTGTCGGCGCTCCTGATGGCCATTGTCTGGCGGGGGATGGACGCACGCGAGACCGCGTGGCTCACCGACGCCATGGTGCGATCGGGGCGGCGTCTCGATCTTTCGTCGATCCCCGGAGTGAAGGTCGGCAAGCACAGCACCGGCGGGGTGGGCGACAAGGTCTCCATCATCCTGGCTCCGCTGGCGGCCGCCTGTGGAGTGGTGGTACCGAAGATGTCCGGCCGGGGTCTCGGGCATACCGGCGGCACGCTCGACAAGCTCGAGTCGATTCCCGGCTTCCGCGTAGCGCTCGACCCGGCGGAGTTCATGCAGATTCTCGCCGACGTCGGCTGCTGCCTGATTGGGCAGACACGAGATGTGGCGCCCGCCGACAAGGCCCTCTACGCCCTGCGCGATGTCACGGCCACGGTCGAGAGCCACGCGCTGATTTCCGCCTCTGTCATGAGCAAGAAACTGGCCGAGGGCAGCGATGCGCTGGTGCTCGACGTCAAGTGCGGCTCAGGGGCGTTCGTGCGAACGCTGGAGGAGGCGGAGTCGTTGGCGACTTCCATGGTCTCGATTGGGACGAGTGCCGGCGTCCGCACCGAAGCGTTCATCACGTCCATGGACACGCCGCTTGGGTGTGCGGTGGGCAATGCTCTCGAGATCGCCGAATGCGTGGTCACACTGCGCGGACGCGGGCCCCGCGACCTCGAGGAGGTCGTCACGGTCTTGGCCACTCGCATGCTGCAGCTCGCCGGTGTCGCCGCCGGCCGCGACGACGCGGCAGTGCAAGTGCAGCAGGCGATTGCATCCGGGGCGGCGCTCCACAAGTTCGCGGACATGGTGGCGCGACAGGGCGGGGATGCCGCGGTGGTCCACGAGCCCGGCCGGCTCCCCCAGGCCAGAGCTCGTCGCACCATCCATGCACAGGTGCCGGGGTACGTGAGTGCCCTGGAGGCCCGCACGGTCGGTCGCGCGTCGATGCTGCTGGGCGCCGGCCGCGCCCACGTGGACGATGCCGTCGACCCCTCGGCGGGGATCGTCATCCATCGCAAGCCGGGTGACGCCGTCACCGTCGGGGATCCGCTGCTCGACCTGCACGCGGCCGACGAGTCGTGTTTCGACGAGGCCGCCGCCCTGCTGGGTTCGGCGGTGACCATCGTTCCAGACCGCCCGCCGTCCTCGCCGCTGATTCTTGCCTGGGTACACGCGGAAGGAAAAACGAGATACTCATGACCGTGGAGCCACCTGCCGCCTCGTCTCGACTCCGCCTCATCGCGATCGCCGTGGCTGTCCTGGTGCCTGCGGCGGCCTGGCTGTTGTCCGGCACGTTGGGACCTCGAGGGCAGGCCGGGGCCGGGGCCGTCTGTTTCATCAGCATCTGCGCGGCATGCTCGCCCAACCTGAGGGCCGTGAGCTGGCGGACGGTCATCTGGGGGATCGCCCTGCAGTTTTCCCTGGCGTTTTTCATCTTGAAGTTCGAAGTGGGCGGCGTCCGTCCTGGCTACGCGATCTTCAGCACCGTCGCGGACATCGTCCGCCGCTTCCTGGAGTTCACCAACGCCGGCTCGTACTTCGTCTTCGGTCCGCTCGGCAACGTCGAGGTGATGGGGAAGGCCTTCGGACCCGAGCACGGCTTCGTATTCGCGTTTTCCGCTCTGCCGACCATCATCTTCATCTCGGCCTTCTTCACCCTGCTCTATTACTTCGGCGTCCTTCAGGTCGTCGTGTGGATCATGGCGCGCGCCATGATGTACCTGCTCCGCACGAGCGGCGCCGAGACGCTGTCGGCGGCCGCGAACGTCTTCATGGGGCAGACCGAGGCTCCGATCATCGTGAAACCGTACGTGCCCGTGATGACGCGATCCGAGCTGCTGGCGTTGATGGTCGGGGGTATGGCGACGATTTCCGGCGGGGTGATGGCCGTCTACATTGGCCTGGGCGCCGACCCGATTGCCATCCTGACGACGAGCGTGATGGCCGCCCCGTGTGGGCTGTATCTGTCGAAGCTGCTGATGCCCGAGACCGAGCAGCCCACGACGCGCGGCGAGATCAAGCTCACCGTCGAACGGCATCATGTGAACGCGATCGATGCGCTCGCCGGCGGCGCCGCCGACGGGTTGATGCTGGCGCTCAACGTCGCTGCGATGCTCATCGCGTTCCTGGCGCTCATTGCGATGCTCGACGCCATGCTGGCGTGGGCCTCGCCAGGGCTCTCGCTGGCGCGCGTGTTCTCCGTGGTGTTCGCACCAGTCGCGTTTCTGATGGGCGTCCCGTCGGCAGACATCGGACCCGTGGCGGACCTGCTCGGCACCAAGCTGGTCGCCAACGAGTTTGTGGCCTTCGTCAAGTTGACGACCGAGTATCGTGACATCGATCCGCGCAGCCAGCTGCTGGCGACGTACGCCCTGACCGGATTCGCGAATTTCGGCTCGATTGGCATCCAGCTGGGGGGGATCGGTGGCCTGGCCCCGAGCCGCCGACAGGACCTTGCCAGGCTGGGCATGCGGGCGCTGCTGGCAGGCTTCCTGGCGACGCTGGTCAACGCGTGTATCGCGTCGATGATGCTGTGACGGGTCGGCGAGGGCGGGTCGCCAAGCTGATATGACGAGTGCGTCCGACGCGTTCGAGCGTGCGACCGAGGCCGCGGAGTTTCTGCGAGGCCGCGGCTTTGGCGGCGGCGACGTCGCGCTCGTGCTCGGTTCCGGGCTCGGATCGTTCGTCGACCAGCTCGCCGAGCGCTTCGAGATTCCGTATACCCAAATCCCGCACTGGCCGCCGTCGAATGTCATCAGCCACGCCGGCACCCTGGTGGGGGGCACCGTCCGCGGGCGCCACGTCCTGGCGCTCTCGGGTCGAGCCCACTATTACGAAGGACACGATCTGGACACGGTCACCTTTGCCATCCGTGTGCTCGGGCGGCTGGGTCTTCGCACGCTGATCCTGACCAACGCGGCCGGCGGGATCAACACGCGGTTCACCGAGGGCGCCCTGATGGTCATCGACGACCACATCAATTTCATGGGCGGCAATCCGCTGGTTGGCCCCAACGACGCTCGGTTCGGCCTGCGTTTTCCGGACATGACCCACGTGTATTCGCCGACGCTGCGGGCGTTGGCCGACGAGGCGGCACGGGAGGCCGACGTGGCCATCGAGCACGGCGTGTACGTGGCCGTGCATGGCCCGAGCTACGAGACGCCCGCGGAGATCCGCGCCTTTCGCGTGCTCGGAGCCGACGCCGTCGGGATGTCGACGGTGCCCGAGGCGATCGTCGCGCGTCACATGGGGCTCGAGGTGCTCGGCATCTCGTGCATCAGCAACATGGCGGCCGGCGTGCTGCCTCACCCGCTGCACCACGACGAGGTGCTGGCGACGACCACGCGGGTGCGCGGGCAGTTCATCGCGCTGCTGGAGGGAATCATTGGGCGCCTCTGATCCTCTCGTCGAGGCGGCGCGCCGCGCGCGCGAATGGGCGGTGGCGGATTTCTCGGGGTTCCGGGTGGGCGCCGCCGTCGAGACCCAGGACGGCCAGATCATCGCCGGCTGCAACATCGAAAACGCCACCTACGGGTTGACGATGTGCGCGGAGCGCGTCGCGATGTTCAAGGCACTGTCGGAGGGCCACCGCGGGTTTCGCCGCGTCGCCGTGGTCACCGACACCGCGACGCCGACACCCCCGTGCGGCGCGTGCCGGCAGCTCTTGTGGGAGTTCGGCGGCGACCTCGACGTCGTCGCGGCCAACCTCGACGAGGTCATGGCGACCTGGCGCCTCGCGGCGTTGCTCCCGCACCCGTTCGACCGTCGCGCCCTTCGCTGACGGTACAATTCGGTTACATGCTCCCCACCATCGCCTGGCAGGACGATGCCATCGTCATGGTCGACCAGCGCAAGCTGCCGGCGGCTGAACTCTACGTGCAGTGCCGCACGGCCGCCGAAGTGGCCAAGGCGATTCGCACGATGGTGATTCGCGGCGCACCGGCGATCGGCGTGGCCGCCGCGATGGGCATCGCACTCGGCGTGAGCCGCAGCAAGGCGACGGGGACGCGGCAGTTGGCCGCCGAGTTTCAGAAGACCTGCGACGCGATGGCCGCGACACGGCCGACGGCGGTCAACCTGTTCTGGGCTATCGAACGGATGAAGCGAGTGTTTGCCGACGGCGCGATGGCCGGGGAGTCCGTCGATCAGTTGAAGCAGCGCCTGCGCGCAGAAGCCGACCGGATCCACGACGAGGATGTCGCCAGCTGCCGCGCCATCGGGGTCCACGGCGCGGCGCTGGTGCCCTCGGATGCGCGCATCCTGACCCACTGCAATGCGGGGGCGCTGGCGACGGCCGGCTACGGCACTGCCCTCGGCGTGATCCGGGGGGCGATTGAGGCAGGCAAGCGGGTACGCGTCCTCGCGGACGAGACGCGGCCGTTCCTCCAGGGTTCTCGGCTCACCGCATGGGAACTCCTGCGCGACGGCATCGACACCACGGTGATCACCGACAGCATGGCCGGCGCGATGATGCGGGACGGTCACGTGGATCTGGTCGTCGTGGGCGCCGATCGCATTGCCGCGAATGGAGACACCGCCAACAAGATCGGGACCTACACGGTGGCCGTGCTCGCCAAGGAACACGGGATTCCGTTCTACGTCGCGGCCCCATGGTCCAGCATCGATCTGTCGACCGCGGAGGGGTCGACGATTCCAATCGAGGAACGCCATCCGCGGGAGGTCACGCACGTGGGCGGCAGCCGGGTCGCGCCCGACGGCGCGACCATCCGCAACCCGGCCTTCGACGTCACGCCGCACCGGCTGCTGACGGCGATCATCACCGATCGCGGCGTCTTCCATCCGCCATACGTGAAGACGCTCGCCGACGCCGAGGCCGCCAGATGAGGATGCTCGGGATCGAGACCTCGTGCGACGAGACGGCGGCCGCGGTCGTGGAGGCCGGGCCGGGGGCGCGCCTGCCTTGGCACATCCGATCGAGCGTGGTGGCGTCGCAGGTGGACATTCACCGCGAGTGGGGCGGCGTCGTACCCGAAATGGCCTCGCGTCAACACGTCCGCGACATCTGCGGTGTCGTCGAGCGCGCCTTGAGCGACGCGGCGGTGGACTGGCCAGGCCTCGACGCGATTGCCGTGACACAAGGGCCGGGGCTCATCGGATCGCTGCTGGTCGGGGTGTCCTTCGCCAAGAGTGCCGCGTGGGCTGCGGGCGTCCCGCTCGTGGCGGTCAATCACCTGGCCGGTCACATCGAGTCGCTGTGGCTCGAGCACGGCGAGCTGCCGACGCCTCTCGTCGTCCTCGTGGTGTCGGGCGGTCATACGAGTTTGTACCTCGTCCGCTCGCCGGGGCAGTACGCGCTCGTCGGCCGCACGCGCGACGATGCCGCGGGCGAGGCGTATGACAAAGTCGCCAAACTCCTGGGTCTTGGGTATCCGGGCGGCCCGGTCATCGATCGGCTGGCGACGGGCATCGATGCGAGCCGCGTGTCGCTGCCAGCCACGCGCCTGACACACCCGGATCGCAACGCGCCGACGCGTGAGTACCGCTTTGATTTCAGCTTCAGCGGATTGAAGACCGCCGTGCTCCGGCACGTGCGTGCGCGCCAGGCCGCCCTCGGCACCGAGCAGCTGCCCGACCAGGACATCCGGGACCTGGCGGCGAGCTTTCAGGCCACCGTCGTGGAGGCGCTCGTCGAGCGGACCTTTGCCGCGGCGAAATGGCACGACGCGCGAGGGATCGGCATCGCCGGAGGGGTGTCGGCCAATGCGCGCCTTCGTCGGGTGGCGGCAGAACGAGGGGCTCGGGCAGGGCTGCCCGTCTATGTGCCACGGCCGCACTTGTCGACCGACAATGCGGCCATGATCGCCGCCGCGGGGCTCAGAAAATTCGCGACCGGTGAGTTCGCCGCGCCCGATCTGAACGCTGCCGCGACCTTGCCGCTCTCGTAGGGCCGGCCGCGACATGTGGCGTGGAGCTGGTCGACCGGCGGAAGATGGAAGGCTGACCGGCGAGGGCCGCCATGAAGACGCATACCGACTACCTCTGGTTCAACACGGCCAAGCGCCAGGAGTTCATCAGGATCACCGACGAGGTCGGGAACATCGTGAAAGCGAGCGGTGTCACCGACGGGATGGTGCTGGTGTCTGCCATGCACATCACGGCGGCCGTGTACGTGAACGACTGGGAGGACGGCCTGATCCACGACTTTCAGATGTGGCTGGAGCACCTGGCGCCGGCCGGCCGTGACTATCAGCACCATCGCACCGGTGAAGACAACGCCGACGCGCATCTCAAGCGGACGCTGATGGGGCACCAGGTGCTCTTGCCGATCACGAAGGGGACGCTCGATCTCGGACCGTGGGAGGAAGTGTTCTACGCCGAATTCGACGGCCGGCGCTGGAAGCGCGTCGTGGTCAAGGTGATGGGCGAATGAGCCGCGCTCGCGCGACATCCGCGCCGACGGCCGGCGGGGTGGCTCATGGCGCGTGAGTTTCCGGACCACCCGGTCGTGGGTGTCGGCGCCGTGATCGTACAGGACGGCAAGGCGCTGATCGTCAAGCGCGCCCACGATCCCCGCAGGGGCGAATGGTCGCTGCCGGGCGGCCACGTGGAGCTCGGCGAGACGCTGGTGAACGCCGTGCACCGAGAAATGCGAGAGGAGACCGGCCTCGACGTGGAGGTCGGCCCGGTCGTCGAAGTCTTCGACCGCGTGCACCATGCCGACGGCCGCGTGCGCTATCACTTCGTGATCGTCGACTTTCTCTGCACGCCCGCGGGAGGCGTGCTGGTGCCCGGCGACGATGCCCTCGAAGCGGCGTGGGTCTCCGTGGAGGAACTCGACGCCTACGGCGTCAACCCCCACGCGGCGGCCGTCATCCGGAAGGGATTGAGCCTGAGACCTCCAGCGACGACCCTTTGAACTTCGGGCCGGGTGGCTGTAACGTTGCCTCATGATCGTTTCGCGCGACGCCGCCTGGCAACTCCTCACCGAATGGACACTGAGCGACGGCTTGCGCAAACACGCGCTGGCCGTGGAAGCCGCCGTCTGCGGATATGCGCGCACGTTTGGCGAGAACGAAGAGGAGTGGAGCGTGGTGGCTCTGCTGCACGACTTCGACTACGAGCGGTACCCGACCCTCGGCGATCATCCGGTCAAGGGCTGCGAGCACTTGTCCACGCTGGGCTACCCCGAGTGGGTCACCCGGGCGATTCTCTCTCATGCCGTTGAAGCCACGGGCGTGGCGCGTGAATCCCTGCTGGAGCGGACCCTCTTTGCGTGCGACGAGATGGCGGGCTTCGTCACCGCCGCCTCGCTCGTGCGGCCCAGCAAGAGCGTGCTGGATCTGGAAGCCTCCTCGGTCATCAAGCGGATGAAGGACAAGGCGTTTGCCCGAGCCGTTCCGCGAGATCACCTGCGAGCGGGCGCGGAGGAGCTGGGGCTCACGCTGGACGCGCACATCACGAACGTGATCGGCTTCATGCGCGAGAGGGCCGATGCGCTGGGGCTGAGAGGAACGCTGTAACGGCACGTTCCGTATACTCTGATCACATGTCCGACCTGCGCGGCGGTGCCGACCCTGTGCCTCAGGTCGCCTCTGGCACCTCGTCCGCGGCCCAGGTCGCGGATCGCCTCGCGCCCCGGCCGAGGGGAGACGACGTGGTCGTGCAGTGCGACGACCTCAGCGTGCGGTACGGCAAGAACTGGGCGCTCAAGGAGGTGTCCGCGCGGTTCCCCTCGGGTGCCGTCGGCCTGCTCGGCCCGAACGGCGCCGGCAAGAGCACGCTCATCAAGACGCTGCTCGGGTTCGTGGTGCCCGACCGTGGTCGCATGACCGTGCTGGGGCTCGACGTCGCCCGCTCGCCGCTCGAGATCCGTGCGCGGATCGGCTACATGCCGGAGACCGACGCACACATTCCCGGCATGAACGCCATCTCGTTTGTCGGCTACTGCGCCCAGCTCTCGGGGTTGCCCCCGGCCGACGCGATGCAGCGGGCCCATGAAGTGCTCTACTACGTTGGCCTCGGCGAGGCGCGGTACCGGAATCTCGAAACCTACTCGACGGGCATGAAGCAGCGCATCAAGCTGGCCCAGGCCCTCGTCCACGATCCGGACCTGTTGTTCCTCGACGAACCGACCAACGGCATGGACCCCAAGGGGCGTGACGAGATGCTGGAGCTCATTCGGGACCTGGCCCATCACAAGGGGGTCAACCTGATCCTGTCCTCGCACCTGCTGCCCGACGTCGAGTTCACCTGCGACCACGTCGTCGTCGTGGACAAGGGGCGTGTCGCCGCCGACGGTACCATCGATGCCTTGAAAGGGCCGGCCGGCCGCGTCTTCGAGCTGCGAGTGAAGGAGGGCACCGAGGCGTTCATTCAAGTGCTCAGAAGCGAGGGGTATGAGTGCCACGACACCGATGAAGACGTCATGCGCGTGTTCATTCCCGGTGTGACCGATGAAGGGGCGACCCTGCTCTTCGGGCTCGCCGCCCGCCAGGGTGTGCAGATTCGACACCTGAGGCCGAGCGTGCCGACGCTCGAGGACGTCTTCGCCCGCGCGGTGGGCGAGCAGTAGCGCCATGCCTATCCACGACCAGGGCTACCGGCGCTATGCGGGCTCGCGCGCGGCCGTTGGCCGCTCCTGGCAGGTCATCACCAGGGCGGGCGTCCGCACTGTCCTCGCCAAGCGCAGTTTCATCGCGCTGATGCTCTTTGCCTGGTCGCCGTTTATCGTGCAGGCCGTCCGTGTCTACATCGCGGCAAACTTCCAGCAGGCCTCGTTCCTCGCTCCCAAGGCCGAGACGTTCCGCGAGTTCCTGGATCAGCAGAGCATCTTCGTGTTCTTCGTCACCATCTACGTCGGCGCGGGTCTCATCGCCAACGACCGGCGCGCCAACGCGCTTCAGGTGTATCTCTCGAAGCCCCTGACCCGAGCCGAGTACGTCGCGGGCAA
Source organism: Acidobacteriota bacterium (assembly GCA_052389315.1). Lineage (GTDB taxonomy): Bacteria > Acidobacteriota > Vicinamibacteria > Vicinamibacterales > UBA2999 > JACCSI01. The sequence goes on along the minus strand of JBQTIE010000030.1, from coordinate 14,905 downwards.
GTTCGCGATCCTTTTCCTGTTCCTCGTCACCGTGACCTGGCTGCCGGCGATCACGCTCCTGGTCATCCAGATCATGTTTGCGGGCAGTTTCGCCTTCGTGCGACAGAACATCTTCCTGCTGCCGGCCATCACGCTTTTCTCACTTCTCCAAGTGCTGGTCGCTTCGATGACGATGTTGGCGCTCTCGTCGATGTCGAAGAGCAGCCGCTTCGTGGGCGTGATGTACGCGGGGCTCATCTTCTTCACCGCCGCGCTGTTCCAGGCCATCCGTGGCATCACGGGTCGCAGCTCGTTCGCCTGGATCTCGCCGACCGACACATTGGAGCAGCTGGGCAACGTGATCTTCCGCTTGCCACCGGCCTTCGAGTTGTCGCCCTGGGTGGCCGTGCTGACCGTCATCGTGCTCCTTGCCGGATCCGCCTATATCCTGGAGCGCCAGGTTCGGGGGGTGGAGGTGGTGCAGTGATCGCAGGTCCGACCGACCTTCGCGGAGGAGCGGCGGTGTCGTCTCCCGATCTGCAGGTCGGGCGCGACCTCCGGCCAGTCGCGTCGGTAGCGATTGTCGAAGCCACGCACCTCTCGAAGTGGTATGGGCAGGTCAGCGGGCTGAACGACGTGACCGCCACCATTCCAGGCGGCATCACGGGGCTTCTCGGGCCGAATGGCGCCGGCAAATCCACGTTCATGAAGCTGATGACCGGCCAGCTCAAACCCAGCAAGGGTACCGTCGCCGTGTTCGGGCAGCCGATCTGGAACAACCCGTCGATCTTCGCCCGCATGGGGTTCTGCCCGGAACAAGATGCCTTCTACGACCGGATGACCGGCCTCGAGTGGGTCAGCGCCCTCGTGCGGCTGAACGGTCTCAGCGAGAGCGAGGCCGGCCACGCCGCGCGCCGTGCCCTCGAACGCGTCGAACTGCTCGACGCCGCGGAGAAGAAAATCGGGGCCTACAGCAAGGGCATGCGGCAGCGCGTGAAGCTGGCCCAAGCGTTGGTCCACGACCCGGAGCTGCTCATCCTCGACGAGCCGCTGACGGGCATGGACCCGCTCATGCGCCGGAAGACCATTCGGCTGATCAAGGAATGGGCACGCGGCGGCAAGCACATCATCGTGTCCAGCCACATCCTCCATGAGATCGAGGCGATGACGTCGAACATCCTCTTGATCAACAACGGTCGGATCCTCGCCGAGGGCAACGTGCACGCCATCCGCGAGCTGATCGACACGCATCCGCACACGGTGTACGTGCGCGGCACCGATCCCCGGGCGTTGGCCCGCTGTTTCCTCGAGGAGGATGGCGTGCTGAGTCTGCGCTTCGAACCGCACGCCCTCGTCGTCGAAACCGCGCGGCCCGATGCGTTCTATGCCCGCCTGACCGTCCTGGCCGGGACCGGGGAGGCGGGCACCATTGAAGAAGTGACCTCGCCCGACGACAACCTTCAGGCCGTGTTCCGATATCTGGTGAAGCAGTGACGCAGCCCCTCTCCTACTGGGCCGCCTCGCGGCGGGTGTTCGACCTGTCGTTGGGCGAGATGCTCTGGTCGCGGCGCACGATCTTCATGGCGCTCGTGGTCGGCGGCCCCGTGATTCTGGCGGTCGTCGTTCGCGTGCTCGAAACCTTCGGGATGCCGGCGCTGCGCGTCAACGGGCAGCGAGTGGCCGGCATGGGCGTCTTCGGCGTGATGATCTGGATGCTGTTCCTGCGGTTCATCGTACCCGTGCTCGGTGTCTTCTACGGGACGGCGTTGATGGCTGATGAGGTGGAAGACAAGACCCTCACGTATCTGTTCACGCGCCCCGTGCCGCGTGGCGCCGTGCTCGTCGGCAAGTACCTGGCCTATCTGGTGTGCACGTCGTTGGTCGTGCTCCCGTCGGTCATGCTCGTGTATTTCATGCTCGTCCGATTCGGCGAGATTCCAGCCACGTTCGGGCAACTGGTGACCGATTTGGGACTGCTGGCGCTCGGACTGGCGGTCTACGGCGCCGTCTTTGCCTTTGTGGGGGCGATGTTCAAGCGCCCGCTGGTCATCGGTTTGGTGTTTGTCTTCGGGTGGGAGCAACTCGCGCTGATCCTCCCCGGGTACCTGCGCCGGTTCACGGTCGCCTACTATCTCCAGTCGCTGGTGCCGCACGCGATGCCATCCGAGGGCGTCGTGTCGATTCTGCAGAGCGTGTTTCGAGACACCCCGCCGCTGGCACTTTCGCTGGGTTGGCTTGGCGCCTATCTCGTTGTCTTTCTGTATCTTGCAGCGAAAACTGTTGACAAGCGCGAGTACGTATTGGAGCAGTAGGCCCTGGGTCGATGTCCCGGGCCGTCGAGCACCCCAAAAAAACGGCAACCTGTTGGGAACTCCGGCCTTAGCTCGATTCGTATAAGGCTGTAAGGGGGCGATGATGTCGAATAAAACGCGGTACTTCGTGCTTGGCGCGGGTGCCGTCCTGGCGATCGGGCTCACGACGGGCGTGGTGGCGTCCTTGGTCGGGATGCCGATTGCGTTCTCCCAGGCGGCAGGTCCGGACGAGCTGCAATACGTGCCCCCTGATGCGGCGGTCGTCGCCTACGCCAACGTGCACGACATGCTGCAGTCGAGCCTTCGTGAACGGTTCAGGCGTATTGAGCCTGACACGCAGGCCAAGGACGAATTCCAGAAGCTCACGGGCGTCGACATCGAGCAGGACATTCAGAGCGTGGTCGCCGCGATGATGCCCGGCTCCGACGGACAGGGTCTTCACGAGGCCCAGGGAGCCTTGATCGTGGCCCGCGGGCGATTCGAGCCGACGCGTCTCGAGGCGCTGGCGATGGAGCATGGTGCGACGGTCGAAGACTACCAGGGCAAGCGCATCATCGTGCACGCCGAGCACGACGGATCGGGCGTGGCCCTCGGCTTTCTCGAGGCCGACGTCATCGCCTTTGGCGGCTATCCGGCGGTCAAGCGTGCGATCGACGCCGGCAGTGGCACGGTCGGCAACATCGTGTCGAATACCGAGCTCATGCAACAAATCGACGCCGTCGACGGCAGCAGCGCCTGGGCCGTGGGCCGCTTCGATGTGCTGGCGCGCTCCGGGCGACTGCCGAGCGAACTGCAGGCACAGATGCCCGCGATCACGTGGTTTTCGGCAGCCGCTCACGTCAACGGTGGATTGAACGGCGTCTTCAAAGCCGAGGCGCGGGACGAGCAAGCCGCGCAGAACGTCCGCGACCTGCTTCGTGGTTTCCTCGCCTTGGCGAAGATCCAGGGCGAGGCGCGTCCGGAGTTCAAGGTCCTCGTGGACTCCCTCCAGTTGACCGGCGAAGGGCGCGATGTGGCGCTGTCGTTTACGCTTCCGGCGGAGTTGCTCGATGCCCTCGAGGCGTTGAGCGGTCAGCGGCGCCCCGGCGCGCGCCAATAGGTCCTCACTCGAATCTGTTCGCCCTCACTGCAGCCCTCGGTGCTTTCAGCTCCGGGGGCCGACCTCTGTACGTCGTCGATGGCCGGACCGGCCGTAGACCGTCGAGGGTAGACCGTAATAGACTGCCCCCCAGCGCATGGTGCCCGAGTTCGTGTTTTTCTATGGCACGCTCATGACGCCCTTCAACCGGCCTGGGCGCGAACGCGTGAACCTCCACCTCACCTTTGCCGGGCGTGGCGCCATCCGGGCGGCGCTGTACGATCTCGGTATCTACCCGGCCGCGATTCCCTCAACTGACGGCAGCCTCGTGCGAGGAGAAGCGTACGCCGTGAGCGACCCGGCGTCGGTGCTCGCGACCCTCGACGAAATCGAAGGGTATCGTCCCAACGCCCCGGAGAGCAGCCTGTACACTCGAGCCCTGACGGACGTGACCCTGGACGATGGGCGTGTTCAGCCGGCGTGGGCATATTTCTACAACGCTCCGTTGGGGCGCGCCCAGCGCATTCTCTCGGGCGACTATCTGGCTCACCTCAACGTCGGTGGTCCGGCCTCACGGGGCTGAAGCGCCATATAATCGCCACCGTGTCTCAGGACGACAGACGTCAGTCGGACCGGCTCGAGTTGCTCGGGCTCATCGAAGGCGACGTGCTGGTCATTCAACCGACGCAGGTCCGCGAGCTTAGTTACCGCGGGATGCAGGTTGAGACGAGGCTACCGATTCAAGTGGACTCGCTTCATCAGTTCCGGATAATCCTTGGTGCGCATGCGGTCGTCGTCAAAGGCCGAGTCGCGCACTCGCGGATCTCCGAAGTGGATCAGGACGTCGTGACGTACCGATCGGGAATCGAGTTCGTCGAGCCGTCGGAGGCGGTCGAGACCGCGATCCGGGCGTTCATCGAGGGCGTCGCGAAGGCCAGGCGCCAGGACTGACCGGATCGGCGGCGCGTCGCGAGATCCTGGCCAGAGTCTCCGGCGGTTCCACCTCGTCAGTGTCGATGAGCGCGATCTATCCCAGCGCCGGCCTCCGCGCGGTTCGGCGAGGCGCTCGGGGCGCCACGCGCGGCGACGCCGTCGTTACCCACATAAGACCAAACGGGAATCGACCTGGTCGCCGGGTCGAGCCGCAACATCGTCAACAAATGAAATCCCGCGCGGTCCTCGAGGTCAAGGCCGAGGACGACGAGATCTGGCTTGAGGGCGGCGATTGTCGCGTAGGGCTCATCATCTGGGGCGACGAACTCCAGATCGTACACCTGTCCATCGAGGACGGGTTCGACGACGTCCAACGTCTCGGCGTCGCCACCGACGAGCACCGCGAGCTGGCGATGCGGGTCACGAGCCCGAAAGGTTGGTGTCATCACTGCCTCACGCGAGGGGGGCCTCGCAGAGGGGTGTTACAAGAAGCGGGCCATGGCACGGCCTGAGAAACGTGCGTGAACTCGACCTGTCGTGGGGGCCGATCCAATCCGGGTGACTGACCGAACGAGCCTGGAGGACGAGCAGCGGCGTGCAGGCGCGAGCCAGGTCCGGATCGGGGCCCGATGCCTTTTTTTGGCAGGGGAGGAGACGGAAAGTGGAGCAGGTGAGGCGTGCGCGGCCGTGCTAGCGATCGGTGCCCTTGCGGCGTCGAATCTCTCGTTCCAGTTCGGGTTGAACTCTGAAGCCGGCCCGCCTGGCATCGCGGATGGATGCTTCGGCCTCGGCGTACCGCCCCGTTTCCAGAAAGACGACCGCCAGATTGTTGTGCGCTTCTCCGGACTTCGGGTCGGCGGCGATGGTGGCCTTGTAGGCGCGCTCGGCGTCGGGCAGGCGGCCCGCGCGAAAGTAGGCGCTGCCGAGTGACAGGAGCACCCACGGTGGGACGGTCCCTTCGATGCTCATGCTACTGCCGCGCTGAATGTTCTCCTGCAGCATCTGACGGGCGTTTTGAAGCTGGCGCACCGTGTCCTGGCTCTGTGCGGTCTGCCGGCCAGTCTGCATCAACCGGATTTGCTCGTCTAATTCGAGTAGCCGGTCGCGACGGAACTGCTGGGCTTCCTGTGCGCTGCTGAACTGTCGGCCGGCTGTGGCTCCGTAGAGGTCGCGGCAGGTCTCGAGGACGCCAATGGCGTCGAGGTACTTCTTTTGCGCCAGCAGGGCGCGGCCCAGCCCGTAGTGCGCGTACTCGTATTTCGGGGCGATTTCGATCGCGCGCTGAAAGGCCAGCGCCGCCTCGCCCCACCGCTCGGCGCGCATGAACTCCCACCCAAGCTGATTCTGGATGCGCGCCCGCTCCCAGTCGGCGCGTGTTTGAGCAGACGAACTGGCCGAGGCCAGCATCAGGGCCGTGAGCACCGTGGCGGTCCAAACTCTCATGCACCCGACCTTCCTGCCGACCCCCCAAGAACAAACGCCCCGCGAGCATCGGCCCGCGGGGCGCTGCAACGCGAACATCGCGCGTCAGAACGCGAGTCGGACCCCGACGCGTGCCTGCAGGGGAGACTGGAACTGATTGTCGCGCAGGAAGCGGGGATCCTGCGGGACGCTTTGGGACGTGATCAGCGTTCCCAGGTTCTGGCGGCCGGCGTAGAACGCTGTCTCGTCGGGGATGACCCCTCCGCTGTACTGATAGGTCGAAAAGCGTCCGATCGTCGTGTCCTGGTTGAACAAATTGAGCACGTTCAAGCTGAGCTGGAGGCGGTTGGTGCCGAGCCTGAACTCGTGCTGCACGTAGACATCGGTCTGCGAGTAGATGGGCGTCCGGCCGTCGCTCAGCCGTCCCAGGTACTGGACCGGCAATGTGTTGGGCGGATAGATGCCGATCTCCCGCGTCACCGGCAAACCGCTCGCGACGTACTGGTTGAACCCGACGCCAGTGCCAGTGTTGAACTGGTAGATGAACTGCGTCTTGAACTGATGGGGCCGGTCGGTCGGCAGCCGGCCAAGCACGGGCTGGCCTCCGTCCTTGAACATCATCAGCGGATAGTCATACAGACGCCCGACGTTGGGGCTGGTGCGACCGTTCTCGTCCGACTGCGACAGACCGGAATAGTTGCCGTAGAGCCGGCTCCACAAGTAGCTCGAGCGGAGATACCAGTTGTTGGCCAGGCGCTTGTCGAACGCCACCTCGACGCTGTCGTAGTCGCGCACGGCTTTCGGGAGCGCCACGCCGGGCGCGGCCAGCCTCGCCAGGCCGAGCCCCGGGTTGGCGATGATGTAGATCTCATTCGAGTCCGCGTCGAGCGATCCCGTGTCCTCGATGGCGCGGTCAATCTGCTTGTGCACGTAGTGCACCCCGACCGCCATCACGTCGTTGAGCTGATGATCGAACCCGAAGGTTGCCTCCTTCTGCTTCATGGGCTTCAGGTCGGGATCGATGGCGTCGGACCCGAACGAGGGATGCCGGAAGTCCACGGGCCCTCTGAGCAGGCGGCCCGGGCACGCCGGCGGGCAATTGGCGCTGTTGACGAGGTTCGGCCAATCGAACGTGTCGAGCGTGTAGTAGTACTCGAGCCACTTGTCGCCCCCGAACGACCCGCGCGGGAGCTCGAGTTTGAAGATGTCGTAGAACACGCCGTACGATCCGAACACCTTCCAGCGCCCGTCGCCTCTGATGTCGTAGGCGGCGCCGAGGCGCGGCGCGAACTTGTCGACGAAGTCGAATTCGACCCCGAACTCGGGAATGTCCGCAACCGGTGGTGTAGGTGGGCACCCGTTCACGCTCTGTGCGGACGCCGAGGTTGACCGTCAGCTTGTCGTTGATCGTCCAGGCATCCTGGATGAACAGGCCGATGACGTTCATGTGGATGTCGCCCTCGGTAATGAATCCCTGACGCGGGATCACCCCGTTGCTGCGCACCTGGTAGTATCCATACGTGCCGCGCGTCGTGGGATCGTTCGACACCAGCTGAGTGTTCCAGCGGAGGCGTACGAGATTGGCGGCTTCTCCCGACAGGACGTTGTTGCCCAGACGGTCGGCCTGAATCCCGAACTTCACCTGGTGAGAGCCCGCCGCTTCGGCGTACACCGTGCCGTCTCCCTGGAAGTACAGTCGGGTCTGCTGGTCACGAGTCACTTTGAAGTTGGACGGGATGTTCTGGAAGCCGGTTGACCGCCGCAGGCTCTCGGGCACCTCGGGGAACGACAGGTTGTTGCCCGTGGAGAAGATGATCCGCGGCACCTCCGGGACGTTCGAGTCGTACGCGTCGGCGAAGTAATACCCTCCGCGCACCCCGAAGAACAGCCTCGGCGAGGCCACCCAGTCGACGTTGCCCGAAACCGTGTAGTTCGGGAACGACGAGATCTTGCCGTAGTTGGTACCGGTCGCATCGGTGCCGGCGAGCGACGGCAGCAGGCCGTCGGTCCGGCTCCAGCTGTTGTTGTACGAGAGGCGGGCGCGCAGGCTGTCGCTGATCTGAGAGGTCACGTTGGCCGTCGCATAGTGCACGGTCAGCTTCTGATCCTCGTCGAAGGAGCCGGCGGCTGGATTGTTTGCCGTCTGGGCGTTGACGGTGCGCTCGATGTTGGTGAGCGCCGGCTGATAGGCGCCGAAAAACCATGCCCGGTTTCTGGCGATGGGTCCGCCGAGGCTGAACGCAGGCTCCCAACGGCTCTCGTCGTCCTTCGGATAGTTCACGTACTCGGACACGGTCGCTGGCGTCGTGAGGCTGGACCGCAGCGTCGGCGGTCGCTCGCCGGCGAGCTTGCTCCCCTGGAACTGAAGCCGACGCTGCCATCCCAGTTGTTGGTGCCGCTCTTGGTCAGCACGTTGATAACCCCGCCGGTGGCGCCGCCGAATTCCGCGGTGTAGCCGCTGGACTTCACCTGCACCTCCTCCACGAAGTCGGCAATGAGGTTCTTGCCTGACGTGCCGTGCTGGATGTCGGTCGTTTCAATGCCGTCGACGATGAATCGGTTCTCACCAGCGCTGGCGCCGTCAATCGAGAGCCCTCCCCAGTTTTGGCTCGGCGTTCGCCCCGGGCGCCTGGGTAACCAGCGTCGTAAAGTCCCGGCCTTTTGGAAGCAACTCGACCTGCTCGAGCCGGATATTCGTCTGCCGGGCGCTCTGGCGCACATCCACCAGTGGCGACTCGGCCGTTACTCGCACGACCTCGGTCACGCCTGCCAGCGACAGCGCAAAGTCCACCTTCTTGATCTGGCCCAGGCCAATCCGGACTTCAGCCACCGATTGAGGCTGAAACCCCTGCAGCGTGGCGGTCACCGTGTAGGTGCTGGGCGCCAGCGACGGGAAGCGGTACCTGCCCGTGTCGTCAGCGGTCGCGTTGACCGCGACGCCGTTGGCGGATCTGGCCTCGACCCCTGCGCCGGGCAGGACCGCCCCGGACGCATCACGGACCACCCCTTCGATGGATCCGCGTATTTCCTGCGCGGCTGCAGGCCCGGCGCACAAAACAAAGAGCAGCAGAACGGAGGTTCGCGTTCGCATGGTGGGTCATCTCCTGAGCAGGGTTTTCAAGTCGTCGTTCGGCGTGGCCGCGCGTCTCCGATTTCACTCGCTAGCCTACCACCTTGGTCTGGTCAACCCGGACCTTGGTGCCACGCCGCATTTTGTCCCTGTTTCTGAACATTTCGTCCCACAAAATTTGCACGGTTTCGGCGTTTCGTCCCAGTCATCCAGTCAACTGGCCCCCGGTCGGCCACACTGACCGCCGTCGACTCCCGCCCGGGGAATTTGAACAAGCGTTTGATATCATTGGCGTTACAGGCCACCGAGGAAGGGACTCCGTACCCGCCCCGTCCGCGTCACGGGCGTGAGGTCGGTGTACAGGCGGCTGTTTCCCGAGTCCGCACAGATGGCAACCCGCATCGCCGTCATCCCAGGGGACGGTATTGGCAAGGACGTGACCGCGGAAGCCGTCAAGGTGGTCACGGCGGTGGCCGCGCAGTCGGGCCAACGTGTCGATTTGGTCCGTCTCCCGTGGGGTGCCGACCACTACCTCGCGACTGGCGAGACGCTCCCGGCCGATGGATATCGCATGCTCCGGGATGACTTCGACGCCATCCTGGTCGGCGCCTTGGGCGATCCGCGCGTGCCTGACAATCGCCATGCGCGCGACATCCTGCTCGGTACGCGCTTCGAGCTCGATCTCTACGTCAACTACCGTCCGGTCAGGCTGCTCGACGATCGGCTGTCGCCGCTCAAGGGGCGCACGCGGGCCGACATCGACTTCGTCGTGTTTCGCGAGAATACCGAGGGCGTGTATGTCGGCGTCGGCGGACGGTTCAAGCCGGACACCGAAGACGAGGTGGCGATCCAGGAAGAGATCAACACCTTCAAGGGCGTGAACCGCATCGTGCGCCACGCGTTCGAGTTCGCTCGGATGAGCGGCCTCACCCGGGTGTGCATGGCCGACAAGAGCAACGCCATGGCCCAGGGCCATGCGCTCTGGCAGCGGGTGTTCAGGCAGGTGGCGGGCAGCTATCCTGGGATCACCGCGACCCACCTCTACATCGACGCGCTGGCGATGCTGCTGGTCACCGACCCCGGCCAGTTCCAGGTGATCGTCACCAACAACCTGTTCGGTGACATCGTGACTGATATTGGAGGGGCGCTTCAGGGCGGCCTGGGCATGGCAGCCTCTGGCAACTTGCATCCGGGCCGCACGTCGCTCTTCGAGCCCGTCCACGGATCGGCTCCGGCGCTGGCCGGCCGAAACGTTGCCAACCCGATGGGCGCGATCCTCTCAGCCGCGCTCATGCTCGAGACGCTCGGATGGAGAGAAGAGGCCGGCGCCGTCGAGCGCGCCGTCGAGGGGGCGGTGCACGCTGGTGAGACCACGCGGGACGTCGGTGGCTCGCTCGGCACGCGGGAGGTCGGCGATCGCGTGGTCGCTCGGCTCGACAGGAGTCACGCGCCTTCGAACGCGGCTGGCTGATGAAGGCTGGTCTGCAGCGTCGAGTGTGGCCGCGACGTGAAACACCAGAAGACGAGGGGAGTTCATGACCAAGGACGTGTTCATCATTGGAGGCGCCAGGACGCCCATGACCGACTACGGTGGCGCGCTCAAGGACGTCTCGGCGTTGGAGCTCGGCGCCGTGGCTGCGCGCGGCGCGTTCACCAAGACCACTGTCCGGCCCGAGTGGGTCGATCACACCGTGATCGGAAACGTCCTGCAAACCAGCAGCGACGCCATTTACGGAGCCCGCCACGTCTCGCTCAAGGCCGGCGTGCCGATTGAGGTGCCGGCACTGACAGTCAATCGCCTCTGTGGGTCGGGCATCCAGGCGGTGGTGAGCGGCGCGCACTTGATTCAGCTGGACGAAGCGGAGATTGTCCTCGCCGGCGGCATCGAGAGCATGAGTCAGGCGCCGCACGTCATGCGCGGATTGCGATCGGGACTGAAATTGGGACAAGGCAAGCTGGAAGACTCGCTCTATGAAGCGCTGCTGGATCCGTACTGTGGACTCTTCATGGCGCAGACCGCCGAGAAGTGTGCGGCCAGGTACGACATTCCCAGAGACGCCCAGGACGCCTTTGCCCTGCGCAGCCAGCAGCTCGCCGCCACGGCCTGGGCCGAATGCCGGTTCGACGAAGAGGTCGTGCCCGTCGAGATCAAGACGCGAAAGGGCGTCACCCTCGTCCGGACAGACGACCACCTGCGTCCCGACACGACGATGGAGGGATTGGCGAAGCTGCCGACGGCCTTTTCCAAGGACGGCACGGTGACGGCCGGAAACGCCAGTGGGATTGTGGACGGGGGCGCGGCGCTGATCCTGGCTTCCGCGACGGCTGTGAAGGAAAAGAATCTGACGCCCAGGGCGCGCCTCGTATCCTGGGCAGTGGTCGGCGTGGATCCCGCCTACATGGGCATGGGGCCGGCGCCGGCCACGCGTCGCGCACTCGCACGCGCGGGGCTGACACTCGACGATATCGACCTGATCGAGGTCAACGAGGCGTTTGCCGGGCAGTACCTGGCCGTCGAGAAGGAACTGGGCCTCGACCGTGACAAGGTCAACGTGAACGGCGGGGCCGTCGCGCTGGGGCATCCCCTGGGAGCCACTGGTGCCCGGCTCGTGCTGACCGTGACGCTCGAGCTGGGGCGGCGCGGGAAGAGATACGGGTTGGCCACCGCCTGTATCGGCGGCGGGCAGGGGATTGCGGTCATCGTGGAGGCGGTGTGATGTCGATTTCAACGGTCGGCGTACTGGGCTGCGGCTTGATGGGCGCAGGCATCGCGCAGGTGTCGGCCGCGGCGGGGTTCAACACCATCGTTCTGGAGGTCAACGACGCGCTGCTGAAAAGGGGGCTCGGGCGCATCGACAAGTTCCTGGCCGACGGCGTGGCGAAGGGCAAGCTGACCGACGAGGCTCGCGAGAAGACGCGTCGTCGGCTCTCCGGGACCACCGAGTACGCGGACCTGAAGGCTTGCGACCTCATCATCGAAGCCATCGTCGAGGATGTCGCGGTCAAGACGCAGGCCTACGCGCACGTGGAAGCTCACGTGGGGGCCCACTGTTTGATCGCCTCGAACACCTCGTCGCTCTGCATCACGGAACTGGCGGCCGCGACGGGACGACCGGACAAGCTGGGGGGACTGCATTTCTTCAATCCCGTGCCGCTGATGAAGCTGGTCGAGGTGATTCGCGCCCTAACCACCAGTCAGGCGACCTACGAATCGCTCTTTGCGTTTGCACAAGCGTTGGGCAAGGAGCCCATCACCGCTCCCGACAAGGGGGGCTTCATCGTCAATCGGCTGTTGGTGCCGTACTTGCTGGATGCCATCCGCTGCCTGGAATCAGGCCTCGGAACGGCCGAAGACATCGACAAGGGCATGACGCTCGGCTGCGGCCACCCGATGGGGCCGCTGAAGCTGCTGGACTTCGTCGGCCTCGACACGACCTACTACATCGCCAACATCATGTTCGAGGAGTTTCGAGAGCCACGGTTTGCCCCGCCGCCCTTGCTCAAGCGGATGGTGCTCGCGGGCCATCACGGGCGCAAGACGGGCCAGGGGTTCTATCGATACTAGACGGCACGAGGCCCTGCCTGAGACCGGCAAGCATGTGATGTAAAGCGGGCCTCGTTAGCCATGACGTTGTCTTGCCCCGCCTCAGGCGGGGCAGTCGCGTTGACGGAGGAACTTGACTCATCTGGTCAACATTTGGGGACGTGCGGGTTCCCCGAGGCGATTCTCGCGCCCCTTCCGCGGGTCCGACGTGGATCGCCGGACTCGGTAGAATGACAGTATGCAGGACCTCGTGACACGGCTGCTGATCGAACTCGGCGAGGATCCCTCCCGCGAAGGCCTGTCCCGCACGCCGAAGCGTGTCGAGAAGGCGCTGAGATTCCTGACCAGTGGCTACGACGCCGACATCGACGGCATGCTCAACGGGGCCCTGTTCTCGGTCGATTACAGCGAGATGGTGATCGTGCGCGACATCGACTACTACAGCCTCTGCGAGCATCATCTGCTGCCGTTTTTCGGCCGCTGTCACGTGGCCTATATTCCCAACGGCCGCGTCATCGGGCTCAGCAAGCTCCCGCGGATCGTCGACGTGTTTGCGCGTCGACTTCAGCTGCAAGAGCGCATGACCAATGAGATCGCCGAGACGATTCGGTCGAAGATCGATCCGCTCGGCGTGGCCGTAGTCTGCGAGGGCACGCACTTGTGCATGGCGATGCGTGGCGTGGAGAAGCAGAACTCCTACACGATCACCTCGGCCATGCTTGGCGTCTTTCGCGACAATGCGCGGACGCGCATGGAGTTCCTCGAGCTGCTGAAGCACAAGGGCAGCGGCATCGGCCCTGGCGTCGACATCGATGCGCGGACGCCCGCCGGCGTTTCGTACGAGGACGACTGACCCGGCCGAAGTCCGCGGCCGTCAGCGCCGGGCCGGCGCTGGACGGTCCACGCTCTTCGGCCGACGGTCATCGATCATCACCAGCCTGCGCCCCGGGATCGGTCGCCGTCGGTACACGAGTGCTTGGCGTACCCCCTGTCGCCCTCGCTCCCTAGAATCGAAATGCCACGTTGAACCGCACGTTGCGAGGCGGGTACACCTGCGACGGCGACATGAACTGAGGAACCGTATTGATGGCGCCGGTGGGGCTGCCATCCTGTCGAAGGCCAATCGTTCCGCTCAACGTCCGCACGTCCCAGACCGTGTTGACGTTGGCGATGTTGTGCATGTCCAACGACCCTTCGAGTTCCCGCGTGCCGAAGCGCACGACCTTGAAGAGCCGCAGATCCACGGTTGTCCGAGTATTTAGCCGATGTGACCCCAGCGGTTCCACGTTGACCGGCGTGGTCCCGCCGACACTGAGGGGGGTATTCACCTGGCGCGTGACCAGAATCCCGCTCTGCGAGTTGAAGTTGCCGGCCAGGCCGATGTCGTAATACGGCAGGATGTAGGTGCCGGTCACCTTGAACTGATGGGGCCGATCGCCGATTTGGGAGTTCGTGCCCGTGTTCTGACCTGTGAGGCGACCGTTCACGTTGATCAAGGCGTTCGGGTTGATGCTGACGCTCTGCCCCCCGATGCGCGTCCGCGCAAACGTGTAGCCGGCCAGCATCTGCCAGCGGTTCGACATGCGCTTGGTCGCCGTGATCTCGAGCCCCTTGTAGGACTGCAGGCTCGTCGGATCGTTGGTGAAGCGCGTCAGATTGGTCGTCGACAGGCGGTTGAAGAACCGGAACACGCTGTCGTCGGCGGTGCCGGCCACGCCGTCGCGACCGGTATCGGCGCGCTCGGTCAGCGTCGTCGCAAACGGGTTGGCCGGATTCTCGGTCGCCTGCGGGTACTTCTCGCGGCGATAGGTGTAGTTGACGCTGAGACGCAGCGCCGGCACGAGTTCCCGATCGAGGCCCACCGTGAACTCGTCGGTGTAGGGGCGCCGATAGTCCGGGTCGAACGAGATCGTCGCCAGGTTGGCTTGCGAGATGACCGGATTGCCGGTCTGCTCGCCGAGCTGGAAGCGCCGATCGCCGTTGATGTCGTTCCAGCTGAACTGCTGTGAGTAGTTGGCGTTGGGGTTGGCCGTGTCGAGCGGTCCGCCGGTGCTGATGATGTAGTAGTAGCGGCCGGCGGCGCCCTTGAGCGCCGTGCGCCCATCGCCGGTCACGTCGTAGGCGGCGCTGATGCGCGGGCCCGCCGTGTGCCACAGGATGACATCCCGCTGCTCGTCAAAGCTGCGCGGCAGGCTCGGGAAGAACTGGCTGGGCGGGCTGCTCTGTGCGGTGAGATAGCCTTCCAGGCGCTCCCAGCGCACGCCGCCGGTGACCGTCAGCCGTTTCACCGAGATGCTGTCCTGGAAATACAGGGCGGTCACGTCGACTGCGGTCTTCGTGAAGAACGGCGTGCCGAACAGCGTGACGTTCTGCGACAGGCCGGTCGCGCTGCTGTAGGTCAGCTCGACATCGTCGAACCGCCGCGTGCGCACCTCGACGAGTTCCTGGGCGCCCGCCACGAGTTCAAGTTCGGCTTCGACCACGCCCACGCTCCGGTCGAGGTGCGCACGCGGCGGTTCGACGATGTCGAGCTGACCTACAGCAGCGCGACCGGCCTGTCGCAGAAC
>JBQTIE010000029.1:0-10965 GCA_052389315.1 Acidobacteriota bacterium | reverse complement strand
CAAGCATGTGACGCAAGCAGGGCCTCGTTAGCCATGATGTTGTCTTGCCCCGCCTCCGGCGGGGCAGTCGCCTTGACGGAGAAACTTGACTCATCTTGTCAACATTCGGGGCTGTCAAGGCTCCTAGCGGCGGTCGCCAGCGTCCAAGTCGAGGACCATGTAGGTCGTTCCCGGAATCGGCGACGGATAGTACGGCGCTGTCTCGCGAAAGCCGAGCGACAGATAGAGACGCTGTGCCCGCGCCATGACGGGCAGCGTGTCCAGGAGCACTTGCCGATACCCACGGTGCCGGGCCTCGTCGATGATGCGTTCGGCGAGGCGGCGCCCCAGGCCGGATTGGCGCGCGGCAGGCCGGACGTAGAGCCGCTTCATTTCAGCGCGCGTGGCGTCCATGCGGCGCAGGGCGACCATCCCCACCGGATCCTCCGAGAGTCGCGCGAGGAGCAACGCGCCGTCAGGCGGCGCGTAGTCGCCGGGGAGATTTCGCAACTCACGCGAGAACCCCTGGAACTCGAGGTCCAGCGCGACCCACGCGGCGTATTCGTGGAGGAGCATCCGCACGGCCGGGAGATCGGCCTCGGAGGCGTCGGCGATCGTCACGTCGGGCCGCGCCATCCTCAGGATTGAGCGTGGGCCGAAGTCGAGGCGGCGCCCGGGTTCGCCCAAATCGACGATCGGAGGCCTGGTGGCACGAGTTTCGAACGTCAGCGAAGGACTTGAGTAGAATACCCGCCGAGAGCCTGGCGATGAAGCCCCTCGAGCGCTCGGCGTGGTTGGCCCTACTTGCAGTGCCCCTGCTCGCGGGCGCCGGAGGCGTGGCTGCCCACGGGCAGTCCGGTTCCGCGGTGGAGGTGATCATCGACGAGTGGACGGTGCCGCTCGACAGCTTTCCCCACGACCCGGCCGTCGCGCCGGACGGGTCCGTGTGGTATACGGGGCAGCGGTCCAACACGCTCGGGCGACTGAATCCCGACACCAACACGATCACCGAGTACGTGCTGCCGACGCCAGGGTCCGGCCCTCACGGCCTCGTGGCCGACGCCGCGGGAGGAATCTGGTACACCGGCAACGCCGCTCGTCACGTCGGCCGCCTCGACCCGACGACGGGCGAAGTCGTGGAGTACGCGATGCCTGACGCGCGCGCGCGCGATCCGCACACGCCCGTTTTCGACGCCGCGGGCATCCTGTGGTTCACCGTGCAGAACGGCAACTTCCTCGGGCGTCTCGCGCCCGACACCGGCCTGGTCTCGCTGGTTGCCTCGAACACGCCCAACTCGCGGCCGTACGGCATCGTCGTCGATTCGAAGGGGCGCCCGTACTTCGACCTCTTCGGCACCAACAAGATCGGCAGGATCGATCCAGAGTCGATGGACATCGACGAGTACACGCTGCCGGCAGGAGCGCGTCCCCGCCGCATTGCCGTGACGGCCGATGATGTGATCTGGTACACGGATTACGCCCGTGGGTTCCTCGGCCGGCTCGACCCCGCGACACGCGAGGTGACCGAGTTCGCGTCTCCGGCGGGGCGAAGCTCCAGGCCCTACGGCGTGACCAACACCAGCGACGGCGTCATCTGGTTCAGCGAGTCCGGCGTGACACCGAATACCATCGTGCGATTCGATCCCTCGGACGGCAGCTTGCAGAGTTGGCCCATCCCATCCGGCGGCGGCATCGTCCGTCACATGGTGACGGCGCCCAACGGCGATGTGTGGCTGGCCTGCAGCGGCGTCGATCGGCTGGCACGTGTCCGTGTCGTGAAGCCCGGGGCAGAGACGGGCGGGCGTCGCGGGCTGCCGCGCATGCCTGGGAAGTGACGCGTGGCACCGCACGGCTCCCAACCTCGCTTGCGACGTACGCATCGGGCCCTGCACGCTGCCCTCCATGCGCTCTTGTTTGGTGTCCTTGTCACGCCTTCGCCCGGGCTCGCGCAGGGCGCGGTTCAGGTCCGTGCGCGTCTCTCCACGGTCCCGATCGACATCGCGATGCAGAGCACGGTGGCCGGACGAGGGACGGCGACGGCCACGCTCGCCGGCCGGAAGCTGACGGTCTCCGGGACGTTCGAGGGCCTGAGATCGCCCGCGACCGTGGCCCGTCTGCACGTGGCGCCGAAAGGCCTCAACGGGCCGGCCCTCTTCGACTTGACGGTGTCTGCAGCCTCTGGCGGCACGTTGAGCGGCTCGTTCGAGCTGACGCCGCAGCAGGTCGAGGATCTGACGGCAGGCCGGTTCTACATTCAGCTCCACAGTGAAAAAGCGCCCGACGGCAATCTCAGAGGCTGGCTGCTGCCTCAGGAGGCACGCAAGTGACGCGACACCGAAACGCCGCCCTGCTGGTCGCGCTCGGATTCTGCGGCCTGAGCCTGCCCTTGGTCACGGCGCATCAGACGCCGACTGTCGCTCCTGGCGCCGCGGTGTTCACCGCCGAACAGGGGGCCGCGGGCCGGACGTCCTATCAAGCCCACTGCGCCTCGTGTCATCTGCCAGACCTCTCGGGACGCGACGAAGCGCCTCCGCTGGCCGGCGCGAACTTTCTCAACACGTGGCGCGAGCGCTCCACGCTCGATCTGTTCCAGTACCTGTCAACCACGATGCCGCCCGGCGGGACGCCGCTCAGCGCCGACACCTACGCGGCGATTACGGCGTTCATCCTGCAAACCAACGGCGCGACGCCCGGGTCGACGCCGTACTCGGTCGCGACGGCGGCGGTGATCGGGGCCGTGGCGTCGGGGCAGGTGGCCACGAGAGCCGACCGGGCCATGGCGACCGCAGGCGGGCGCGGGGGCGCGACCGGCGGCCGCTCGGGTTCCGGGGCGGTTCCACCTCCGCGCGGCCTGACCGTCGCGGGTGACGTGCGGAACTATCGGCCTGTCACAGGCGACATGCTGCGCAATCCGCCTCCTGGCGATTGGCTGATGGCGCGCCGCAACTACCAGGCATGGAGCCACAGTCCACTGGCCCAGATTACGCCGGCCAACGTCAAGGACCTGCGCCTGGCGTGGGTGTGGGCCATGAACGAAGGCGGAGCCAATCAGCCGACGCCCCTCGTGCACGACGGGATCATGTACCTCACCAACACCATGAACCTCGTGCAGGCGCTCGATGCCGCGACCGGTGAGCTGATCTGGGAGAACGAAATCGGTCCGATTGGAGAGGGCGGCCGGGCGACGATGCGCAACTCGGCGATCTACGACGACAAGATCATCCTTGCCACGACCGACGCGCGTCTGGTCGCACTCGACGCTCGCACGGGCAAGGTGGTGTGGAGGACGGTCGTGGCGGATGAGGCGAAGGGCTTCAACGCCACCAGCGGCCCCATCGTCGCGCGTGGGCGCGTGATCCAGGGGCTGCAGGGGTGCGGCACGTTCCGCGAGGAGCGCTGCTTCATCAGCGCCTACGACGCGAACACGGGCAAGCTGCTGTGGAAGTTCCACACGGTGGCCCGGACGGGTGAGCCCGGGGGCGACACCTGGGGCAAATTGCCCGACGCCATGCGCGCGGGCGGCGACACGTGGATCACCGGCAGCTACGATCCCGAGCTCGACCTGACCTACTGGGGCATCGCTCAGGCCAAGCCGTGGATGCCGGCCAGCCGGGGGACCAGCGCGCGCGACGCTGTGCTCTACACCTCGTCGACGGTGGCCCTGCGTGGCGCGGATGGTTCCCTCGCGTGGCACTTCCAGCACATTCCCGCGGAGTCGCTGGACCTGGACGAAGTCTACGAACGCGTCCTGGTGGACATCGGCGATCAGAAGACGCTGTTCACGGTCGGCAAGACGGGCGTGTTGTGGAAGCTGGATCGACGGACGGGACAGTTTCTCGGGCACAAGGAAACCGTGTTCCAGAACGTGTTCGCCTCCATCGATCCGAAGACCGGCCGGCCGACGTATCGGCCCGACATCCTCGAGCACAAGCTGGACGAGTGGATCCCCTCGTGCCCGAGCACGGAAGGCGGCCACAACTGGCAGGCGATGAGCTACGACCCCGGCTCGCGGCTCCTGGTCATTCCCCTGAGCCAGTCGTGCATGGAGATCGCCGCGCGCAAGGTGGAATTCGAGCTGGGTTCCGGTGGAACGGCGGGAGCGCGACGCTTCTTCGAGATGCCGGGGTCCGACGGAAATATCGGGAAGCTGGCCGCCTACGATGTGGCGACGATGAAGGAGGTGTGGAGCTTCGAGCAGCGTGCGCCGTTCCTGACCGCCGCCTTGACCACCGGCGGCGGGGTGGTGTTCATCGGCGATCTCGACCGCTACTTCCGCGCGCTCAACGCGAAGACCGGCGAGGTGCTGTGGCAGACCCGTCTGGGCACGTCGGTGCAGGGATTCCCAGTGTCGTATACGGCGGGGGGCAAGCAGTATGTGGCCGTGACCACGGGCCTGGGCGGGGGGAGCCCGCGGATGGTGCCGCGGACGATTGCGCCGGAGATTGCGCACCCCGGTAACGGGCACGCCGTGTACGTGTTCGAGCTGCGGTGAAAAAGGGGTGGGAAAAAGGGGTCGGGTGTAATTTCAGTTTCTGCCCGCCACCCCGCGGCATTCGGCGACGGGTACGCAGAAACTGAAATTACACCCGACCCCTTTTTCACCGCTTGCTGAACGACCCCTTTTTCACCGCTTGCTGAACACCCCGCCGCCCATGCGGACGAACGGACCACCGTTGGTCGACAGCTCCTCGGACACCGTGAACGACTGCGCAGAGACGATCCCGACCGTCCGCCGGATGCGTACGGTTTCCCCTTGTACGACGACCGGTGCGCCCTCGAAGCGGATGGACAAAGGCGAGGTCCAGTCGCCGATGCTCAGCACGTCGTGGCCCAGAATCCGTTCCTGGAGCGCGATGATCTTCTGCGCCTCGTGCCAGCCGAGCGTCCCGCCTTCCTTGTACGCGCCGCCCCCGTCGACCTTGCCCTCGGTGCTGACGCCCAGAAACGCGGTGTCGCCGAGCCGGGCATAGCTCACCGTGCCGGCGCGTGGGCCCGCCGACAGTGGTCCCTCACGCCCCGTCCACTTGAAAGTCCACGTGCCCACGAAGTAGTCCAGGCGCTGCGGCTGGATGGGTTGGGGCGGGCTCTTGCCCCCCAGAATGCCCGTCGGCTGCTGGGGCGTGCCGTTGGTCGGGGGCTGCTGGCCCAGGGCCGGGATCCCCGCCGCGGCGCCCAGCGCCGTCACTAGAAAGAGGGACACTGTGCCTCGAAACATGGTGCGATCTTATGCGAGAATGAACGGTCAACGTGCGGCCGGCGGACTCTCGTCCCGTTGAACCGGGACCTCGGGCGCCGGCAACCACGTGGTCGGCGGATAGGGAACGGATAGAGAACGGATAGAGAACGGATAGGGAATAGGGGTCGCGGTTCTCAGACAAGGAGACATCACCGTGAGGACATCCATCGCGGGCGTTGGCGTGGCGATTGTCGGGCTGGTGGTGGGCGCCACCATGAGCGTGACGGCCGAACAGGCCGCGCGGACGAGCGCGCTGGCGCGCGCGACGTCGACCTTCACCAAGGACGTCGCGCCCATCCTGTACAAGAACTGCACCGAGTGCCACCGCCCGTCGATGTTCGCGCCGATGTCGCTCATGACCTACGAAGACGCCCGTCCATGGGCACGCGCGATCAAGCAGCGCGTCGTCGCGCGTGAGATGCCGCCCTGGCACGCGGACCCCGCGCACGGTACGTTCAAGAACGACCCCAGCCTGTCTCAGAAGGACATCGACACGATCGTCGCCTGGGTGGACGCGGGCGCACCGAGGGGCAACGAGAGTGACCTGCCGCCGGCGCCGCAGTACCCCGAGGGATGGACCATCGGCGAGCCCGACGCCATCTTCACGATGACCGAGGAGTACACGATTCCGGCCGAGGGCACGATCCCCTACATGTACTTCCGCATCCCGACCAACCTCACCGAAGACAAGTACATCAAGGCGATCGAGATTCGCCCGGGCAATCGCGCGGTCGTGCACCACGTCATCGCCAACGCGCAGCCAGGCGGACTCAATCCTCAGGATGAACGGGCGCGGGGGCGCATCGGGCTCGGCGGCACGACGCCGAACAAGCCCGGCCACGTGTACGAAGAGGGCGTGGCGCGGCGGCTGCCGGCCGGCTCCGACATCGTCCTGCAAATGCACTATACGACCATGGGCGTCGCAGCCAGGGATCGCACGAGCCTGGCCGTCAAGTGGGCGACCGAGCCGCCGACCAAGGTCGTCGGCGGCGGCAACGCGATGAACGTTCGCTTCGCGATCCCGCCAGGAGCGGCGAATCACGAGGTGACGGCGAGCCGCACGTTCACCGAGGACACGTATCTGACGACGATGACCCCGCACATGCATGTCCGGGGCAAGGACATGAAGTACGTCGCTTACTATCCGGACGGCCGCCAGGAGATTCTCCTCTCGGTGCCCAAGTACGATTTCAACTGGCAGCACAGCTACGAGCTGGCCGAGCCCAAGCTCCTGCCCAAGGGCACCAAGCTCGAAGTGATCGCCCATTTCGACAATTCGACCAACAACCTGTTCAACCCCGACCCGACGGCGACGGTTCGGTGGGGCGATCAGACGTGGGAGGAAATGATGATCGGCTTCTACGGCACGGTCGTCTCCCCCGTGCGCTCCACGACCATCCAGCAGTAGTCGGCCCCGACATCCGTAGCCCCGCGCCTGCCTGGCCCAGGCGCGTGGGCTCTGTCCTGATCCTTCGCGTCCGCCCTTCCGTACAAACGGCGCCAGCCGACATGGCATGCCCTACGTGCACGACATCGACCCGGTGCTGGCCGACCTTGGCGGCATCTACCTGTGGTGGTACGGGCTCGGCTTCTCCCTCGGCTTCCTCCAGATTCACCTGTACCTCCGCCGGCATCGCCTGTCGCTGCACCTGACCGAGCGCGAGGTCTACCGGCTGACCCTGCTGGTGATTGCAGGGGTGCTGGCGGGCGGCCGGGCGGTGGAGGTCTCCTTCGACGAGTGGTCGTTCTACCGTGACCATGCCTGGCTGATTCCGGCCTACTGGCTCGGCGGCATGGCGACGCACGGCCTGCTGATCGGTGCAGCCGCTGGTACGGCGCTGTTCGCCTGGCGGTGGCGAAAGTCATTTCTGACGCTGGCCGACGCGCTCGTGATTCCGGGCGCCGTGCTCATGGGCCTGGGTCGCGTCGGCAACTTCATCGACGGTCAGATCGTGGGCGGCCTCACGAACGTCGCCTGGGGCGTCCAGTTTCCGGATGCCGACGGATTCAGACATCCCGTCGTGCTCTACGATGGACTGAAGAATTTCGTGCTCGCCGCGTTTCTCGTACTTATACGGCTGCGGAACCCGACGCCCGGTGCTGTGGCGGCGCGATTCGTGTTCTGGTACGCCTTTCCCCGTGTGTTCATCGACCTGCTGCGCGACTATCCCACGCATCGCCTTGCGCTCGGCACCGGACAGACCCTGAACCTTGCCATGTCCCTGATTGGCCTCGCGCTGCTGTATCGCTCGCGCCTGCGCCGCCTTGGCCGCCTCGGCCGGTCGCCTTCGTCTTCCTGGTCGCCAGCCGTCGAGGCGCCGCTCAAGTGGCAGCAAGTGGCGCTGGTGGCGTTGCTGCTCGCCTGTCTCACGATCCCGAGTAACTGGACGCAGAACGTCCCGGAACGCTACGGCGCCCGTCATGCCGGTCTGCGGCATTCCGTGTTGTATCCCGACATCGATACGACGCCGCGGGGAAGCGGCCGACCGTGATCGAGTCCGGTCCACGGACCACGGATCACGGATCACACGGATCACGCTGGTCGGTCCACAGCCCGCGTTACGCCTCCGTTGGATGGTGGGTCGCGAGCCCAAGAGGGCAGCGCAGGAGACGCGACTTGAATTCTCGATCACCGCGGCCCGACCCCGTCCCTCCGTTACCATAGAGAGACGGCCATGACCCGCTCCAGCCCCGATCGCTTCGGCGAGCTGCTCTTCTACGTCACCGTGCTGCTCGTGGGCTATCTCGCCTTCACCATCATTCAGCCCTTCCTGGCGCCGCTGGCGTGGGCCGCGATCTTCGCGATGACGATGTATCCGCTTCAACGGTGGCTGATGGTGCGAGTCGGCCAGACCCGGGCAGCCCTCGTCACCACGACGGTTGCCGCCGTGCTCATCGTCGGGCCTCTCGCGACGCTCGTGTCGGTCCTGGCCAACGACATTCCGCGTGCAGTGGCCTTCATCAAAACGCTTCCGGAGACGGCCACGCCGGAGCGCGTCCAATTGGCGTGGGACGTCGTGCGCGACCGCAGTCCGGTGGCCCTGCCGGAGGACCCGACGCAGTTGCTGAGTCAGGCGGTACAGACCGCCGTCACGTTCATCGCGCCGCGTATCGGCGGCGTGGCCGCCAACATCGCGACGACGCTCGGCAGCCTGTTCGTCATGCTCTTCGCGTTGTTCTTCCTGCTGCGCGACGGCCCGAGGCTGGGTGAGGTCATCCGTCAGCTCCTGCCGTTTCGCGAGGAGGAGCGCGATCGATTGATCTCCGAGACACGCGACCTGGTCATCGCGAGCGTCGGCGCGGGCCTGACGGTCTCGGCCGTGCAGGGGATTATCGGGGGCCTCGCATTCTGGGCGCTGGGCGTCGGCGTGCCGGTGGCGTGGGGCGTGGCCATTTTCGTCAGCTCGTTGATTCCCGTGGTGGGCGCCGGATTGATCTGGGCGCCGCTGGCCATCTGGTGGCTGCTGTCCGGCGAAGTGGTGCGCGGGCTGATTCTGGTCGGGATCGGGGCCGGGCTCATCAGCGCAGTGGACAACGTCCTGCGCCCGGTCCTGCTCAGTGGGCGCACGTCGGTGAGCGGTCTCGTGATCTTCATCGGGCTGCTGGGCGGCGTGAGCGCGCTCGGCTTCGTGGGCCTCGTGCTGGGCCCCATCGTGCTGGTGACGGCGGGCACGCTGCTCGAGGCGCTGGCGCGGCACCCGGAGCAGCAACCTCTGACGGCGTCGAAATCAGCACAGGTGCGCCCAGGTGCGGAAAGTGCGACGAAAGAATCCGGTGCTGGCGGTGTGCCAGGGACATCGGGGGTATCAGACGCGTCACGTGCGGCGGGTGCGACGGCGACGGATGCGACGGACGGACCGGGGGTGTCAGCGCGCGACGGCCTGTAAGAGGTGCCGCATCTCTTCCTCCACCTGGTCCGCTGAGCCCACCGGTGTTCGATTTCCTCTCGAACCAGGTCTCGAAACTGCCGGCGCAGCCGATGCACGGCGACCTTGACCGCGCCCTCGGACAGGCCGAGCCCTTCTGCCGCACTCGCATAACTGCCGCGAGGCTGATCGCCTCCCAGATACTCCTTGAGGACGTCGAATTGGCGCGGCCGCGCGCCCTTCGTGGCCTGCTCGCGCAAACGCGCAATCGCCCGGTTGAGCAGCGTCACGGCCCATCGCCGGTCGAAGAGGCGCTCTGGCGTTTCGTCAGTGGGCGGCTCGATCTGAAGGCGTCCTTCCGCTGTCTCGAACTCCAGTGAAAGGACGAGCGCGCCGCCTCCGCGCTTCTGCGCCCCCTGGCGCTCATGTTCGTTGGCCGCATAATGCTTGAGCGCGGTGAGGAGAAACGATCGAAAACGGCCGCGCGCTGGGTCTGCCTGGCGCAGGGCCCGCCGTTCCCGTTCGAGCAGGTGGGCGAAGAACCCCTGCGTCAGATCCTGCGCCGCGTCGGGGCTGTACCCGCGCCCTAGAAGGTAGCCGTACAACGGATACCAGTAGGCGTCGCACAGGGTCCCGAGGGCCTCGTGCGCCGTCGGCGAGCCTTCGGCGGTCGCGGCCAGCACGAGGCTCCACCGCGTCGTGGCGAAGCGATGCCGTTTGCCCCCGGTCTGCAGGCTTCGAGTATACCGGCGCGGCGTGCCAACTCACCGCGGTGTGCCCGCACAGGGTCGATCCGGCTCGCGCGGCCGGCGGGAAGGGCCGCGACCATCGGCGCCACGCCGGTCATGGAAAGTAGCCCGCGCCTTCCGCCACGTGGACCAGCCACAGCGTGAGTCCCGGGGCGAAGGTGATCAACAGCACGGTCGCCAGCAGGATGACCGTGTACGGCAGCACCGACCGATAGACCTCCATCAGCGGCCGCTCGAACCGGTACGCCGACAGGAACAGGTTCTCGCCCATCGGCGGCATCAAGTACCCAAGCTCCATGTTGGCCAGGAAGATGACCGCCAGGTGCGTGGGATCCACGCCGTAGGCGAGGGCCACCGGCAGCACCAGCGGGACGACCACGACGATCGCCGAGTAGATGTCCATCAGGGCACCGACGATGATCAGAAACACGTTCAGCGCGAGGAGGAAGGCTACTCGCGAATCGATGGCGCTCTGCGCAAACTCGAGGACCTGTGTGGGAATCTCGGCGATCACCAGATAGTTGGTCAGTCCGAGCGCGACGCTCAGGATGATCATGAAGCCGCCGACGAGCGTGGCGCACTCCACACCGGTGCGCGGGATGTCGCGAACGAGGCTCAGCTGCCTGTGAACAGCGCACTCGACGACGACGGTGTACAGCACGGCGATGGCCGCGGCCTCAACCAGCGTCGTCAGGCCGAAGACGATGCCACCAAGGACGACGATGGGCAGCAGGAGCTCCCACTTGGCAGCCCACGTCGCGCTCACGGCCTCACCGAGATCGAAGGGCGTGCGCGCCGCCTGTCCTCGCCACCCCTGCCACGCCGCCCAGCCGGCCACCCCAAGCACGAGCAGGGTGCCGGGAATCAATCCGCCGACGAACACCCGCTCGAAGGGGACGTTGGCGTAGAAGGCGTACAGGAAGACGGGAAGACTGGGAAAGAACAGCAGTCCGATTGAGCCGGAGACGGTGACCAACCCGAGGGACGTCGGCTCGCGGTAGCGCGCGGTGACCATCGCGGGCATCAGCAAGCCGCCCATCGACAGGATGGTCACGCCCGACGCACCGGTCAGCGGCGTGAAGAAGGCCAGCACGAACGTCACGACGATGGCCAGGCCGCCGGGCATCCAGCCCAC
>JBQTIE010000028.1:0-6963 GCA_052389315.1 Acidobacteriota bacterium | reverse complement strand
GCGTGGTAGAGCGTGCGCAGCAGGTCCTCCGTCAGCAGAAAGTTTCCCGTCAGGACGGACACGATGACGTCCACCGGTTCCGGCGGCTTCACGTCCTCGATGCGTCCCTGGAGGCACGTCACGACGTCCTGAAGGCTGTTGGCCCGCACAATCTCTTCCGCGACCGCGATCACATCCTCGGGCTCGACCAGGTAGACCCGCCTGGCGCCGAGGCGTGCCGCCATCAGCCCAAGGACGCCCGTCCCCGCTCCGAGGTCGAGGACGACGCTGTCCGGCGTGATCGCCTGCTCGAGTGCGGCGCGATAGGCGTCGTTGCGCCGCACATCGAGGGCCATGGACCGATGCCCGGAGACCGAAAGGTAGCTCACGTGTCGTGATTGAGTGGCGGCCAGGACAACGGCGCGAAGTCGCGGTCCACGGATTCGTCATCGTTCAGAGCGCAGCCATCGACTTCGACCCAGGCGTGCGCTTCGAAGCGTCCGTCGCGCTTGCGTGCTCCGTACCGGAGCTCGACCTCATGGCCCTGGCGGCGCAGCAGGAACCAGAGGGCCAGCGATCGATGGAGACAGGTATTGGCCAAGGTGTGACGCGAGGCCGCGTGCACGATGCGTGCGACATCGTGAGCCTCAGCCGCGTGAACGGCCGAAGTGCCCGAGGGACGCGACAGCCGTCCCAGCATCCGCTGAACGCGTGCGACACCGCCCATGCGCACGGCCGCGGCAACGACTGCAATGAGCAGCACTGCACGGAGCAGCAGCCACTGGTCGCGCCGGGACCATGCTCGAAGCCTGGAGAGTTTGAGCGACCACAGGCGCATCGGCGAGAGACCCATCAACCGGTCACTTCGTCCAGCAGGCCGTGGCTCACGAGACGTTCGACCAACGCCTCGAGGTCCCGTGTCAGCTCGTCGGCGTCCGCCTGGTATTCGGCCTGCAACCTGTCCCGCGCCTCCTGCATCGAGGAGAGGGTCGTCAGCAGCGTCCACGCGCGACTGCCCACCTCATCCAGGGTGAAATAGCGCCCGGTCTGCGCATTCATGAGGACGGTCGCCCCCTGAATCGGGCGCGCCATCACACCTCGTGGCACGGAGAATCGGCGCATCGCGTCGGTCATCGGCTGTCCAGCCATCTTCGCGCACCGAGGACCATCCGTCTGGCATACAGGTATGGCAGCGGCATCGTGCTCGCCGGAGCGTACACCTCGCGCATGTAGTCGACGGGCGGGAACGCGTAGTCGCGAAGCAACCGGTAGCGCTCGCCCCACGTGGGAAGTGCACGGACGTCGTCCACCACTGCGTGGAGCCGGCTGCGGCGTCTGGTCACGTAGGCGGCCGTCGGCTCCGTCGTCGCCTTTGACCGTGCGCCGGCCTCGCTCCAGACATCTACAGGAATCCGGGTTCCGAAGACGTCGATACACCGTCTCAGCGTGGCGTCGCACACCGTCCAGATTCGACGCTCGACAGCCAGGTCCACGACGCGACGCCAGTCCTGGTCGTCCAGCGCCCTCGCGAGCAGGTCGACGTCGTACAGCCACATCAACCGCTCGTCGCCAGGGTGATGGGCGGCGCGATGGACACAGGCCACGAGCAGGGTGTGCACGTTGCCGAAGCCACGGAGACCCAGCGACGGCACGCACCGACTCTCTGCCAGCAGCTCCTCGAACGACAGCGCGTGTCCGAACACTTCCGGGTTCGTGAGGCGCCAGTGCAGGTCCACCACGTCCGGGAGCCCTCCCTGGACGCGCCTTGCATACGCCCGCTGATGCATGACGAGGCCGGTGCTCGCGAGGACGTCTGGTGTATAGCCCATCGATACCAACAGGGCGTGTGTCGCCCGGCGTTGCGCCGGGTGCACCAGTACGTCGGTGTCGAGCCGCGGTCTGAGATCGGGGCGACGGTAGTGTGCGTACGCCAGCCAGGCACCTTTGAACACCAGGGCGGTTATACCGGCGCCTTCGAGCGCAGCAATCAGCTCGCGAAGGGCCACCTCTCGAACAAGCGCCGCAGCGACGAGCGGTCTGGCCGCTTCGATGGCCGTACGGCGAAAGGCCTCCGGCACGTTGGCGCTGGTCCTGAGCACGTCCGCGACGAGAGGCAGCACACCGTGTGACTCGGCGGCGGCCCAGAAGCTGGCTGGCTCGAGTCGTGCCCAGCGTCCAGGCGCGACCGGCCGATCGCGAAGCACGTCGACCAGCGCGTCGATCACATCGGGAACCCCGTCCACGGGTGCTTTGCTCAACAGCATCTCATGACACCGACACAGGTGCGAGCTGGTCAGCGTCCACGTCCTGCTGTCCTCGGTGCTGCGTGCCCACGCTGGCTGTTCCCTGCTCGAAGCCTTGAGCCTGCAGGAGGGCCCTGAATCGGCCGTTCGATCGCGCGCCGAGCGAATTCCATGTGCCGCTCTCCACGATTCGCCCCTGCTCGACGACGTGAATCACGTCGGCGTGCCTGACCGTCGAGAGACGGTGCGTGATGATGACGATCGTCACACGCTCGTGGAGCCCTTCGATGGCCTTCTGGATGCGCCGTTCGTTTTCGGAATCGAGGGCGCTCGTCGCCTCATCCAGGATGAGCAACCGGGGCTGCCGCAGCAGCGCCCTCGCCAGGGACAGGCGCTGGCGTTCCCCGCCGGATAATCGAACTCCGCGATCGCCGACGAGCGTATCCAGCCCCTCGGGAAGGCCAGCCACGAGCTCGTCGGCGGCGGCGAGTCGCAGCGCCTGCCAGAGATCGCGATCGGATGCGCCCGGGTTCGCCCACACCAGGTTGGCTCTGATGGACTCGTGGAAGAGATAGGTGTCCTGCGGGACGTATCCCACCTGTTGCCGCCACGAGGTCATGACCGAACTGTTGAGCAAACAGCCGTCGACCGTGATGACCCCGTCGGTCGGCGCGAACAAGCCCAGCAGCAGATCCGCGAGCGTCGTCTTGCCGCTGCCCGACGGGCCCACGATGGCCGTCGTCGATCCGGCGGCGATCGTCAGGCTCACGCCCCGCAGCGCCGGCACCGACGTGTCCTGGGCGTAGTCGAACCACACCTGGTCCAATCGGAGGTCGCTGACGAAGGTCACGGGGTGAGCCAGGGCTGCGGTGGGGCGTGCGGCTGCCACGCATCGCTGCTCCAGGTGGCGGACCGCCGCAAAGGCCGGAAGCTGCGCGGCCAGTGACTGTGTCCGCTCGTACACGCTCGTCACGCGCGGAGTCAGGCGGGCGAAGAGAAACAGCAAGACCAGCAATTCGGCCGTCGGAAGCGCCAGCAACCCGAGAGAGACGTACACGATGACCGCCAGCCCCGCGGTGGATCCCGCCGTGAGGGCTTGGCGGAGGCGCCCGAATTCACGGGAGGCCTGTACCCGCGCACGACCGACGGCTTCAGTGCGTCCGTCGAACACCTCGACGTGGCGTGCCTCGGCGCCGAAGCTGACCGCGGTCTTCATGCCGTCCAGATGTTCGGTCACCGCCGCGTAGAGCTGTCGTGACGCCTTCGTCAGCGCCTCGCCCGATCGACGCGCCCCGGCCAGCCGCGGGCGCACCGCGAGTGCCAACGCGGCGCCGAACAAGGCGACCACACTCGTGACGACGGGAGACAGGTGAAACGCCATGCCGAAGTACACGAGCACAATCGACACCGACACACTCACGTCGAGTGCGTAGTATCCAGCCGCGCCTGCGCGATCGGTCTCGGTCGTCAGGACCTGTGTGAAGTCAGACGATCGGCTCCTCACGAAAAAATCCACTCCACGCTCACGATGGCTCGATAGACCCTGCGCCTGAGGCTCGCGACGATATCCTGTTCGACCTGCGCGCTGAGCAGGGCGTGCCATCGCTGCAGCGTGCCCTGCAGGACCGCGACGAGGACGACGGCGCCCAGGACGGAGAGCAGCGTCGGCTGCAGACCGATTGCCGCCAATGCCGTCTCGACGGCCCGGGTGATGGTCGAGGAGGAGCCGTCGTCGGCGTCGACGCCCACGAGCCTCAGCAGGGGGAGCAGGATGAGCACCCCGATGCCTTCCGTGACACTGAGCGCGCACACCAACATCAGGCTCGATGCCAGCCGGCGACCCGGCACGACGCGAACGAGATCGGCAAGAGCACGGAAGGTGGTGCGATCGATCATGAATGACAGTGGACTCGAGTCACGCGGGTCCGCACACAGGGTGTGCAGCCAGAGCCCTCTGTCGAGACGGACGACACGACACGAGCACAAGCATGCGCCCGTGGCGCTCTTGCCGTTGAACTATCCAGTGACGGTCCTTGTGGTGCGTAGTCCAAACAAGCGTCGCACGCGTTCGAGCAACCCCCGATCGTC
This sequence comes from Acidobacteriota bacterium, assembly GCA_052389315.1. Lineage (GTDB taxonomy): Bacteria > Acidobacteriota > Vicinamibacteria > Vicinamibacterales > UBA2999 > JACCSI01. Next base: position 2,653 of record JBQTIE010000028.1, on the reverse strand, counting down.
TCCGCCGCGTTCGATTTCAACGAGCGCGTCCAGGCACGCCGCCATCGTCGGGACCACGGCAATGCCCATGCGTCTGGCCGACGCGGGTACAGAGGCCTTGGTCCCACGCCAGACCAGGATCGCCGCGGCGGGGGATTCGAGGACGACGTCGAGGCAGTTTTCCGGACGATCGTCGATGACCACGTCGATGTGCAGCGACTTCGCGATCAACCCGCGCGAGCCCTGCACCACGAACGCGCTCGGCATCGGAAAGCCCATCGACTGCAGCCATCGCTGGCTCTGGCGCTGTACGGTCCGACCGGCGGACCGCGGCCGGCTGGTGATGAACATTACCTCCCAACGGCGCTCGTCGGCCAGCGCCGCAAGACGGGCGATCGCGCCAGCTTCGATTTCCGCCAGATCCTCCCAGAAGTTCTCCCCGCCGGAGAGCGCCCGCCAGACGGCGTCCGCTTGCTGGGAAGAGAGCGGGAGATCAGACACGTGCGACGTCTGCGGCAGGCTGGCCGGCGCGGGGCCGTCTCCGTCGGCCGGCGGCGAAGCTCCGACTTCAGGCGCGTCGATGGACGAGGTGTCGAGCTCGGGATACAGCTCGAGCGCGGTCCGTACGAACGCGCCGTGTAGGTCCGCCAGCACGCCGTCGAGGTCACACGCGATGCGCATGCGTCAACACCTGCTCCGTCGGTCTGACGCCGGAGCGCCGGTGGTCGAGAGCGCCCCGATGCAACGCGACGGCGAGGAGCAGGAGAAACAAAACCGTGTTGCCCGGCATCTGGAGGCTGAACTCCACCATCGACTGCGCGGCGATGCCGACAAGACCGGCAACTGCGCCGGCGCGGATCCAGTAGGCCACCGGGACATCGGTCGATACGGCCAGGCGCCGCCAGATCATCCGCGCAAAGATCACCAGCAAGACGACGGCTGGTACCACGACAAGGACACCTCCCTCGGCCAACACCTGGAGGTACTCGTTGTGGGCCTGGGCATACATCACGGGGCGCCCCACTGTCTGGTAGACCACCATCGCCTGACCGAAGGTGCCCATCCCGGTGCCCGACAACGGAAAGTCGGTGAAGATGCGCCAGGTGTCTTGCCAGGCCGACAGCCGGCCGGCGGTGTCCTCACGTGCCAGCAAGAACCGTCCGATGGTCGCGTCGGTGCCCCCCCAGGCCACGGCCCCGACCAGGATGATGGCCACATAACCGGCCATCAGCCCCTTGGTCCGTGCGTCGCCGGCCTGACGAACGACGAGCACGGCAAAGGTGAGCATCGCGAGGCCGAAAGCCGCGATACCCGAGCGTGATCCCGTGAGGACGAGCGACATGCCCATCAGCAGCGCGGAAAACGCCACCATCAGGAATCGGCTGGCATCCACCGTCGTCAACCACCGCATGCGGGCGGCCCATCCGCGTGATGACGCCCGTCGCGACACGAGCAAGCCGTACGACAAGCCGACGACCACGGGCAGGGCCATCACCATCCAGCCCGCGAAGTGATTCCTGTTGATGAACGGCCCGAAGGGAGTGCTGGTGCGCATTCCCGGGGTGCCCCCCTGTGTGGGCTGCCAGAATCCGTAGACGAGAGGTGCTTCAGGATCGATCAGCGCCTTTTGCACGATGCCGACGATGGCAAGCGCCAGCCCAAGGCCCATCAGCTGGTCCACCAGCCCTTCAAGCGAAAGCCGCCGCAGGGTCCTGGTCAGTCCGATGAGAAAGAGCGAGAACGCCGTCAGCAAGCCCAGGACCGTCAGCGTTGACTTCGGAGAAATCGACGACGCATGGAGCGACGCGGGGTGGTACAGCAGGATGTAATCCTGAAAGAACCGGTCGTAGCCTGGCGACCACGCTGACACGAGCGAGTGCGGCAGCGCCAGGAGCTGGAGCGACACGGTCAAGGCCAGCGCCAGCAGGGCGAGGCCGAGCGTCCGGATGCGGGAGTCCTCCCACGCCCGGGTCACGATGACCGCATGCAGACCGAGGGCCCCGAGAAGGCCGGCCAGCGGCCAGTACGCCCACGGATAGACCCCGCCGAACGTGAACGCCCCCCACGCGAGGGCTGCCACCAGCACGCGCTCAGACAGCAGCGTCACGCCATGAAAACGATCTGAAAACGATTCGCCGGAAGGCGGGGTGCGCGAGCAGCGCGACGGCAGCCTTGCGGTGCCAGTCAAACGACGCCGTCTCCTGCAGCAGCGGGATCACGCCGTTGACCCTGGCCAGCTCGATGATTTGGTCGATCGAATCGTCCGAGAGCCGGGATGCGATGCGCCGAAAAGCCAGGGCGACGCGGATTTCCTGACCGAGACGGCGCCGCCACTGGCGCTCGTAGCGAGACAGCGCTTTGCCGCTCAGCTCGTCCCGTCGGAGCGCCTCATCAAGGGTGTCGGCGGCGAGCGCGCCACTCAGAAGGCTGTAGCGGATGCCCCCTCCGGTCGTCGGCTTCACGAGGCCGGCGGCATCGCCGACGGCGAGGACGCGATCGCCGAACGTGCTGGCGACCGGACCGAGGGGCAGCATCTTGAGGCGCGGGGCCGCGATTCGAGCTCGGTCCAGGCCGGCGCTCTCGCACAGGTGCGAAACCAGGGTATTGAATCGGTCGCGGGCCCTGGTGGCGCTCATCAAACCGATGCGCGCATGGGGCTGGCCGTGCCGGCTGA
>JBQTIE010000027.1:0-58226 GCA_052389315.1 Acidobacteriota bacterium | reverse complement strand
GACGCGAGCGAAGCGGAGGCTCGTCTGGGTTCTGGGCGGTTTGAGGCCTCCACCGTCGCCAGCGACGACCCCACGGGGACCAAACGCGGCACAGATGCCACAGTTTGGTCTCAGGCGGAGCTTCGCTGGCCGTCCCGCTTCCGACGTTGCGTATGTGCGCGACGACCGTCACCTCCCGATCCGCTCACGCACCCCTCCGGCCTCTCAGTTCCTCTGCTCCTGCGTCGACGTGGCCGATCGCACGGTCGGGTACTTGATGCCCAACTGGTCGAGATAGGTCGGGTACTTGCTCGGGTCGTAGTAGTACTTCCGCATCTCGGGCCGGTACTTGTCCAGGATGTTCTTGTTCAGCCACGTCGGCGGCGGCGTGTCTTTCGCGATGAACGGGATGTACTTCTGGTCCTTGGTCTGGACGTTGGTGAAGTAGTCCCATGCCTGCTTGACGAGCTCCGGCTTCAACATGAAGTCGAGGATCGTCATGGCCTGCGCCTTGGCACCGGCGACGACGCCCTTGTGCGCGATTGGCGTCGCGCTGGCGATGGCGCTCGACCAGTTGTGGCCGGGCAAGCCGGGAATGTTCGAAGGAAAGCGCAGCGTCACCGTCGGCACGTTCCAGGAGATGTCGCCGATATCATCCGAGCCGCCTCCCCGCTTGTCCTCCTCGCGCACCGGCATGCCGAGCTCTTCGAGTTTCATCGCGAGCCCAGGTTGCGTGGCGTTGCCGAGCTCTTTCTGCAGCGCCTTGGCGAGCGTCTGGTCAGCCTCGTCCCAGGTCGGCAGGCCCACGCGCTTGATGTTCTCGTACATCGTCTCGGCCGTGATCTTGTTCATGTGCTGCGGCCAGGCGGTGCCGAGAATGCGAGAGGTCCACTTCGTATTCGTCATCAGCGCGGCGCCCTCGGCCATCTTGTTGCCGATGTCCCACAGCTCCTTGATATGCGGGTAGTCGGTGTCGCGGAAGTAGTACCACACGCTGGCATTGCGAGGGACGACGTTGGGCTGATCGCCGCCGTTGGTGATGACGTAATGGGAGCGCTGCGTAAGGCGCAGGTGCTCGCGGCGGTAATTCCAGCCGGCATTCATCAGCTCCACCGCGTCGAGGGCCGAGCGGCCCCGCCATGGAGCGCCGGCGCTGTGCGCCGTTTCGCCGTCGAACGTGTATTCGATGGAGACCAGACCGTTGCCGCTCGACTCACCCCACGAGACGTTGAGGTTGTTGCCCACGTGCGCGAACAGCGTGATGTCCACGTCCTTGAAGAGGCCATCGCGGACAAACCACGCCTTGGCCGCCACGAGCTCCTCGGCGACGCCGGGCCAGAGCATCAGCGTGCCCGGCAGCTTTTCGCGCTCCATGATCTCCTTCACCGTCAGCGCCGCCAGGATGTTGAGGGGGACGCCGGTATTGTGACCCTCGCCGTGGCCGGGAGCGCCGGGGATGATCGGATCGAAAAACGCGACACCCGGCTTCTGCGACGCCTGCGGAATGCCGTCGATGTCCGACCCGAGCGCAATCACCGGGTTGCCGGAGCCCCACCGTGCCACCCAGGCCGTGGGGATGTTGGAGATGCCGCGCTCGATCTTGAAGCCCTGCTTCTCGAGAATCTCGGTGAGGTATCGCGACGTCTCGAACTCCTGGAAGCCAAGCTCGCCAAAACTGAAGACGGAGTCCACCATCTCCTGGGCCATCTTGGCGCGCGCATCCACCTTCGCTGGAATCTCCTTCTTGAGCGCGTCGAGCCTGTCATCGACAGCCGAACGCGCCGACTGCGCCCACGCCGGCGAACCGGCGACGAGGCAGAGTGTCACCACGACGGGCAGCAGCCGAGCACCATCCTTCATAGAACCTCCCGTGACCCTGTGAGCCTTGATCCGAATGATAGAGTGTATCCGAGCAGGTGACGCCCGAGTATTCTCCGCTTCCCCGCTGGGCCGGGAGCCACCGGATGACGCTGTTCGCGTGGGCCCGCTCCCGGCGGTTTCCCGACTTGCCGGCCCCCGAGGCGCGATACTTCGATGTCGCGGCCGACGCCCGCGTGCTGGCCCACTGTCACTGGCAGCCCGACCGAGCCGATCGCCCCACGGTGCTCCTGCTCCACGGCCTCGAGGGATCGAGCGAGGCCCACTACATGCGCGGCATGGCCGACAAAGCCTGGGCGCTCGGATGCAACGTCGTCCGGCTCAACCAGCGCAACTGCGGCGGCACCGAGCACTTGTCCCGCGGCTTGTATCATTCCGGCCTGACCCACGATGCGATGTTCGTCCTCGGAGAACTGCGCGAGACCGGGAGCGGGCGCACGTTTGGCGTCGCCGGGTATTCGCTCGGCGGGAACCTCGCCCTCAAGCTGGCCGGCGAACTCGGGGGAGATGGCTTCCCGGAGTTGAAAGCCGTGGCTGCCGTCTCGCCCGTCATCGAGCTCGACCGGTGCATGCGCGCCATCGAACGGCGGCAGAACCGGATCTACGAGTGGAACTTCTGCCGGAACCTCCAGGGCCGCATGCGGCGCAAGGCCCGGGTGTTCCCTGGCGCCTTCGACCTGTCAGGACTGTGGAAGGTCTGGTCGATCCGCGCCTTCGACGATCGATACACGGCGCCGTCTCATGGTTTCGACGGCGCGTCGGACTACTATCACCGCGCCAGTGCGATGCGCATCATCGATCGGGTGGCCCGTCCCGCCCTGATCGTGAGCGCCGCAGACGACCCCTTCGTACCACCGGACATCTTCACGGCTCCCCCGGTCGCCGACAACCCGTTCATCAGCACGGTCATCACCCCGCACGGCGGCCACTGTGGATTCGTCGAGGACGCGAACGGCTACGACGGGTACTGGGCTGAGCGCACCGTGATCGACTTCCTGGTCCGTCGGCTCTGACCTGCGCGCCTCTGGATCGGCGCGACAAGGGTCACTGGCGCAGGTGCTGCCGCATCATCTGCCCGAACAGCGCGCCCTTGCCCTCGTCTTCGTGCTTGAAGTACACAAACACGTCCTTGCACCGGCCGTGCAGGTCTTCCACCGCGTCGGCCCAGCGCGCGATGTCAGCCTCGGTGTAGCCTTCGTCCCGCAGCCGGAAGTACGCGTAGTCCGCGGTGATGACGACGGGCGTCGATCGCGACTCGGTGTCGGCCAGACAGAGGGCGAGGTTGCGGTCCCGCAGCCGCGCGTAGACCTCGTCATCGAGCCAGGAGTCGTGCCTGAACTCGAAGGCCCCACAGACGCGCGGCGGCAACACGTCGAGGAACCCGTCGAGGACCGCCAGGTCCTTCTTGAAGCTGGGGGGAAGCTGGAACAACAGCGCGCCGAGTCGAGGCCCGAGCTCCGCGGCCGCCTCGCAGAACGCGCGGACCGGATCGGCGACGTCCCGGAGCCGCCGGTCATGCGTGATGCGGCGAGGAGCCTTGAGCGTGAAGCGAAAGTCCGTCGGGACCTGGCTCGCCCAGCCAGCGACGATCTTGGCGGTGGGCATCCGGTAGAAGGTGTAATTGATCTCGACGGTGGCGAAGCGCGCGGCGTAGAAAGGCAGCATCTTGGCCGTCGGAAGGTCCGACGGATAAAAACTGCCCTTCCACTCGGGATAGTTGTAGCCGGAGGTGCCGATCAGAATCATGGAAGTGACGGGTTCAGCGTGACCGGTTCAAGTCGAGGCTTTGCACCCGACCTGACCGAACGAGTCACTTCCCGTCGTTACCAGCGAGGCTCGCGCCGTCCACCGTAGCCGCCGCCACGGCCGCCGCCACCGCCGCCGCCGCCAAAATCCCCACCGCTGGGCTTCGGACGTGCTTCGTTCACGACCAACGCGCGTCCTTCCATTTGGTACTGATGGAATTCGCTGATCGCTTTCTGCGCATCGTCGTCGCTCGCCATCTCGACGAACGCAAAGCCGCGGGCGCGCCCAGTCACTTGATCGCGCATGACTCGAACGTTGTCCACGGTTCCGGCGCGGCTGAAGAGCGCCGTCAGCTCCTCATCAGTCGCCTTGTAGGGCAGGTTGCCCACGTACAGTCTGCGGCCCATCTGTGCGAAACCCTCAAGCGCGCGAGCCTTTCATGAGCCAGACGGACATCGGCGCGCGAGCGACGCCAGACTGGAAGTGCGCTCGCAACTGTGGGCCTTCGGGGACACATACGGGCACCGAAACGCGCAGAAAGCGGGCGTGTGACCGGCGAGTATATAGCACAACCGTGGCGGGATGCGTGCGACGTTACAGCCCGGCCCAAACCACCCGTGGTACAGTTCGGGGGATGCGCTTCGGGACGCCCCCCTGGACGCGGCACGCCTATCTCCTTGTTACCCTTGTGGTTGCGGCGACCGGATGCCAGCGGCCCCCAGTCAGTCGCCATGTCGTGGAGGGTCAGGTCCTCGCCGTCCGGCCAGCCGACGGCGAGGTGCTGATCAAGCATGGCGACATCACCGGCTTCATGCCAGCCATGACAATGCCGTTCAAGGTGAAGGACCCCGACCTGCTGGGGGGACCAGCGCCGGGCGACCTGGTTCGGGCGGAGCTGAGAGTCGGCGCCGACGAGGCCTGGATCGCCTCGCTCGACGTGCGTGGTCACGAGCCCCTGGACAAAGCGGCGCCGTTTCCCGCCGCGGCGTTCGTGCGACCGCTGTCGGCGGGCGATCCGCTCCCCGCGACGACGCTCACGGTCGAGGACGGCTCGCGCCTGCCGCTGGAGGCATGGCGCGGAAGCGGGCTGGTGGTCACGTTTGTCTATCTGCGGTGTCCCCTTCCAGAGTTCTGCCCGCTGATGGATCGGCGGTTCGCGTCGATGCAGCGCCGCATTGAATCGGACCAGCGCCTGAAAGGTCGAGCGCGGCTGCTTTCGTTAAGCTTCGACCCGGCATTCGACACGCCGGAGCAGCTGCGTGCCCAGGCCGCCCGACTCGGCGCGATCCCGGAGATCTGGCGCTTTGCCACCGCGCCGATCGACGCCATCGACCGTGTCGCGGCAACCTTCGGCGTCAACGTCATCCGCGAAGCCGACGGCACCTTGACGCACAACCTGCGCACGATCGTGGTGGATCCCGACCTGCGGGTCGTCAACGCCTATGACGGCAGCGGCTGGACGATTGAGCAGGTGCTCGATGATCTGCGCGGCTCGCTCGACCGCCCATGAGGCCACCGCGAGCGGCCTTCACGCCACGTGAGTGGCGCCTGATCGAGAGGCTCAACACCCCGCTCAAGGTCCAACGGTGGCTGAACGCCTTGCCGTACAACACTGAAGAGGGAGGGGAAACTCTGCGATCGTTCCGGACCGTGGTACGCCTCGGCACGGCCCATTGCCTCGAGGCCGCCCTGGCGGCGGCGGTGATTCTCGAGCAACATGGGTATCCGCCCGTCGTGATGAGCATCGAGTCCAAGGACTGCCTGGACCATGTGGTGTTCCTCTACCGACAGCGACGAGGCTGGGGCGCGGTGGCCCGGTCGCGGGATCCCGGTCTGCACGGCCGAAAACCTCGATTTCGCTCGGCTCGAAATGTGGCGCTCAGCTACCTCGAAGGCTACGTGGACTATACGGGACGTGTGCGCGGGTACGGGGTGGCGAACCTGGACGAGGCGCTGCCCGACTACGACTGGCGGTTCTCGCCGAGAAACGTCTGGAAAGTGGAGCGGCTGCTGATCGAATGGCCGCATCGACGGATCAAGACGTCGGATCGCAGGTTTCGCGCGCTCAGGGCCCGCTACGTGGCTTACCGACAACGGTACGGCCGCAAGCCCTGGCGGTACTATTCCGGGCGCGACAGGTGGCACCCGCTGCCTGACGAGTTCACGTGAGCCGCAGCGCCCTCTCAGGCCGGGACGAGCCCATGCACGCGCCCCGATCGCCGAGCAGCGCATGACAGGCCTTCCCGTGTTGCGTGCGATACCTCTCGGGGGCAACAGGGCGATCCCGAAGCGATGGGTGTGCGGTCGCGAATCACCGGACCGCCCCGTAGAGATCCCAGCGATCGGAACGATCGGGGAGAAGGGATCGAAACGTCGATCTCGATCTCCCCGACCCAGGCCGTGACTGGTTGACCGTATCAGCTGAATCAGTAGCGGATCACCCGACAGATCGTGCGCACGCACCGGCCGCGACAACGGAGCGGCCGCTAGAGCGTCGCGCGTTACGCTGCATTAGAACCCGAAGCGCGCGCTGAACTGCGCGGCGCGTGGCTGTCCATTGCCCCCGCGCAGCGTCACCAGGCGCAGGAAGTTCACCCGCTGGTCGCCGCTCGGGTTGTCGAAGTTGGCCGTATTGGCGATGTTGAAGAGCTCGAAGTTGAGATCGAGCGTCGAGCCGTCGCGGGGACGGAGACGATAACCGAACCGCGCGTCGAGCTGGCGGTACGCCGGCCCCTTGGCTCCGTTGCGCCGACCGTCGAAGTCCGCGCAGATGGCATTCAGGCCGGTACCGCAGTAGTTGCCGGCCGGAAGCAGGTCGAAGAGCCTGCCGTTCCGATCCGCGTCGACATTGGAATTGTAGAGCGTGATCGACCGCCCGCTCAGGTAACGGAACACGCCGCTGACGGTCAGCCCGCGCGTCCACGGTACCTCGACGCGGCCGCTCAGCACGAAGTTGTGGCGACGGTCGGCGTCGAGCGGGCCGAAGCTCCGGTCCAGGCCCGCATCGTCGAGCAGCTGGTAATCGAGCGTGTTGCTGGTGTGCTGCGTGGACTCGACGTTGCCGCGGGCGTTGCCGATGGCGTAGGAGACGCGCGCCTGCCAGTTGTTGCTGTACCGCTTCTCGAGCATGACATTCATCCCGTCGAATTTCGAGGAGCCGATGTTGTAGCGCGTCAGGACCTGGTTGCCGAACGGGGAGATGCCCAGACGTCCGGCGATGCCGAGGAGATCCCGGTAGGCGAGACGCCCGGTGCGCGTCGTGTCGACGCGCTGCGCCGGATTCAGGTCGAAGTTGGCGAGCTGATCGCGGTTCTCGCTGTGGATGTAATCAAACGACAACGCCATGTTGGCCGCGAGCTGCCGCTCGTACCCGATCGTGGTCTGCGCGGTATTGGGCACCTGGCGGTCGGGATTGTCGAGGAGGGCCACGCCGCTGTTGCGGCCCAGCGTCCCCGGCGGATACAGCGCGTTGATCGCGGCGCGGTTCACGACGGGGCCGTTGACGAGCATCGGGTCGGCCGGCAGCCGCCCGTTGCTCGGACCCGAATCGGCCCGGTCGACGGGAAACGCCGCCACGAAGGACGAGCTGTAGACTCCCTGGGTCACAAACTGCGTGAGCGTCTGCAGCACGATCTTGTCGTAGAACACGCCGTAGCCGCCGCGGATCAGCGACTGCTGGCTGCCGCCCGGGTTCCAGGTGAACCCCAGGCGCGGCGCGATGTTGTTCTTGTCCACCACGTACTGACCGGGCTGGAAGAGCGGATTGAACCGGTGGTCCAGCGGCGTGACCTCGACGTCGTAGCGCACGCCGAGATTCAGCGTCACGTTCTTGAACTGCCACTTGTCTTGCAGGAACGCGACGCCGACGTGGGTCTTCACCAGGAACTGCTGCAGCGCCGGCACCCTGATGAAGAGCCGCTCCGGGTAGGTCGAGAAATCGTTCGCGTTGAAGGGGCGATCGGTCGCGAAGGCGAACCGCCCGTTCATCTCTCCCTCGTCCGGCACGTTGATCTGGGAGTAGATGTACTGCGCGCCAAACTTGATGTCGTGATCGCCGCCGAGCCACCCGGGCACGAACTGCGTGAACGTCTCGCTGAGCTCGTACGCGTCGTTGATGCGCATGTTCGCGTTCGGCGCGACGCCGTCGGTGAAGGTCAGCATGGTCAGCGTGGGCGCCAGATCGGTCATGCGCTGCGGGCCGGTGGGCACCGGGGTCACGGCCGCCGGAGCGAAGCCGTTCGCCTCGTACGTGTAGCCCACGCGCAGCTGGTTGAACCGAGTGTTCCCGAACGTCGCGTTCCAACTGCCACCCGCGTTCCGATCGATGTCCCATTCCTGGTCCCGCGCCGTCTGCGTCCGCTGCGGCGCGAGGCGATCGTAGGTCGGCGAGTACTCCACCAGATACCGCCCGTTCCAGGTGTTGTTGGCGTTGATCTGGTGGTCGAACCGAATCATGTGATTCCAGAGCCTCATCCTCTGGGTGTTCGAGACGTTGAGCTCCGGCCGCGCCGTGAACGTATTGGTACGGCTTTCGGCATAGACAATCCGGTCGAGGCTGTAGAAGAAGTGGGCGCGATCCTTCTTCACGGGGCCGCCGATCGTGCCACCCCAGTCACTCTGCGAGGTCTGCGGCTTCCTCAGGTTGTTCTGCCGGACGAAGAAGTCCCTGGCCGTGACCCTGGCTGACGTGTAGCTGCCGAACATCGTGCCGCGGAACACGTTGGTCCCCTGCTTCGTGATGGCGTTGACGACGGCGCCCGCCGTGCGGCCGAACTCGGCGTCGTACTGGTTGGTCAGCACCTGGAACTCCTGCACGGCCTCGATCGCGGGGCGCACCTGGCTGCCGCAGGACGAGCCGAGATAGTCGTCGTTGTTGCCGCCACCGTCGATCGAGAAATTGCCACTGCGGTTGCTGCCGCCACCAACGATGAGCGACTCGCAGGCGAAGGAGGCGGTGGAGGACTGGATCTGGATGCCAGGGGCCAGGCTCACGGCGAACATCCAGTTCTTGTTCAGGATGGGCAGGGCGTTGAGCTCGGCTTGGCCGATGTTGGCGCCGATCTGCTTGTTCGTGACGTCCACGAGCGGGGAATCGGCGGTCACCGTGACGCTCTCTTCGACGACCCCCACGGCCAACGAGACGTCCAGCGTCGCCGTGTTCCCAATCTGGAGGAGGACGTTCTGCCTCTCGTATTTCCGGAACCCGGCCAATTCGGCCGTGATTCGATACGGACCGGGCACCAGGCCGGTGATGAAGTACGATCCGTCGTCGGTGCTGACGACCTGCCGGAACACCCCTCGTTCCTGATGCGTCGCCACGACCACGACGCCCGGCAAGGCACCACCCTGCTCATCGAGCACGCGGCCCTGTATGGCTGAGTACTGACCTTGCTGAGCGAACGCGGGCGGGATCGCGGAAGCCAACAGAACCACCGAGACGGCCAAGACTGTACTTCGCATCTTCGACCTCCATTCGGGTGAACGCCGCAGCACACCTATACGCCTGCGGAACGGGACTGTCAATGGATGAGGTTGAGCGGTTCGATGCCCGGCACGGCGGCGGTCGCACGTCGCTGTCTTTCCGGCGGTCGTCCACGTCGTCGATCGTCGCGAAGGTCGCGTTCAATGGCGCGAAGGTCGAGCACCCGACAGGTGACCGCCGCTGGGCCGATTTGGGGCGCGTGACGGCGCCCAGCGGGGGCGCCTCTCGCGGCAAGTCTCCGGCGCTGGCTCCGGCCGGCCTTCCCCGGACACCTGGCGAAGCTCCGCCTCAAACCGCCCAGAACCCAGACGAGCCTCCGCTTCACTCGCGTCCCTATCTCGTCTAGCCCCGCCTCCGGCGGGGCGGCCATCTTCTATGGCCGGTCGAAAAACTTGCTTCATTCGTGACGCCTCAGGCCATAGAAGATGTCTAGCCCTGAGACCGCGGTCAGGGGGTGCGGCGCCTCGGCCGATTCACCGCATCCCGGCCGTCCCGGCGACCCGGCTCTTTGGCCTATACTTTCGCCATCGCCCCATTTCCTTTGACGCGAGCCACGAGCCCGGGGCTGGCCGCTGCCCTGGCGGTCGCCGTTGCCGTCGGCGTTGGCGGGCCGACGCGGGCACAATCGCCATCGCGCGCGTCAGCATCCTCGCCACCGCTCGGCACACCGCCGAGTGCCGCGGTCCGAGGCGCTCCACCCGTAACCCCCGCACCGCGTGCCAGCGCTACGACCCAGGCGTCGCTGGTGGCCACCTATTGCGCGCCGTGTCACAGCGAGGGGGGCCGCGCCGGCGGACTCTCGCTGGCAGGCTGGACGACGGCGCGCGCGGAACAATCGCCTGAAATCACCGAACGCATGATCCGCAAGCTGCGCGCCGGCATGATGCCGCCCGCCGGCGCCAAACGCCCCGACGAGCCCACGCTCGGTGGCCTCGCCTCGGCCCTCGAGCAGCGAATGGATGCGAGAGCCGCCGGGTCCCCCGATCCGGGCTGGCGGCCGTTTCAGCGCCTGAATCGCGCAGAGTACGCACGCGAGATCAAACGCCTGCTGGCTCTCGATGTCGATCCGTCCGCGTTCCTTCCGCCAGACACCGTGAGCCATGGGTTCGACAACGTGGCCGACGTGCAGACGTTCTCCCCGACGCTCATGGAAGGCTACCTGCGCGCGGCCGGGCGCATCGCCACGCTCGCCGTTGGCGATCCGTCGAGTTCCGCCGGACAGGCCACCTTCACGCTCTCGAAGACGGCCTCACAGCTCGAGCGAGCCGAGGGCGCCCCGTACGGCACGCGGGGCGGCGTGTCGGTCGATCACACCTTCGTGGCCGACGGGACATACGTCTTCAGCATGGATTTCTTCGCCGAGCCCCTCGGCCTGCTCTACGGCAGCACGGCCGCGAACGAGCAGATCGAGGTCTCGATCGACGGCGCGCGCATCGCCCTGCTCGACATCAATCCGCGGATGAGCGAGGAAAAGACCGGGTTGACCCTCAAGACGGCCCCGCTGCATGTGACGGCCGGCACGCACCGGGTGGCTGCCGTGTTCCTGAAACGCTTCGAAGGCCTCATCAACGATCTCATCGCTCCCATCGACCACACCATGGCCGATACCGAGATTGGGATCGCCTACGGCATCACGACGCTCCCCCATCTCCGAAGCCTGAGCATTGTCGGTCCGCATACGGTCAGCGGCGTGTCCGACACGCCCAGCCGCCGCCGTGTGTTCACCTGCCGACCGACGACCGCGCGCGACGAGCTCCCGTGCGCCACCGACATCGTGCGGCGCCTGGCGACGTCGGCGTTTCGCCGGCCCGTCACCGAGCCGCACCTCTCGCGGCTGGTGAGCTTCTATACCCGGGGTCGCGACTCGCGCGATTTCGAGCACGGCCTCACCAAGGCGCTCGAAGCGATCCTCGCAAGCCCGCAGTTCCTGTTCCGCGTGGAGGAGCCCACCGGCACGCTCGCGGGGTCGAGCTATCGGCTGGGGGAGTACGACCTGGCGACTCGCCTGTCGTTTTTCCTGTGGGGCAGCGGCCCCGACCCGGAACTGACCATGCTGGCGGGCCAGCGGCGGCTCGGTCAGCCACGCGAGCTGGCGCGTCAGGTGAAACGGATGGTGCTGGATCCGCGCGCCGAGGCCCTGTCGACGCGCTTTGCGGCTCAATGGCTGAGGCTTCAGGACCTCGATCGCGTGACGCCCGACCCGATTCGCTTCCCGTACGCCGACCAGACGCTGACCCGCGCGCTTCGGCGTGAAACCGAACTGTTCTTCGACAGCGTCGTGCGGGAGGATCGGAGCGTGCTCGATCTGCTCTCGGCCGACTACACGTTCATCAACGAGCGCATCGCGCGGCACTACGGTATCCCCAACGTTGCAGGCCCCGAGTTCCGCCGCGTCGCGCTCCCCGAGGCGCGACGGGGATTGCTCGGACACGGCAGCATCCTCACCCTGACCTCGATAGCCGAGCGCACGTCGCCGGTGATGCGCGGCAAATGGATCATGGAGGTGCTGCTCGGGTCGCCCCCGCCGCCGCCACCGCCGAACGTCCCGGCGCTGGAAGAGACGAAGGGGGTCGAAGGCTCGCGCGCGCTGACGGTCAGAGAACGGATGGAAGAGCATCGGAGCAACCCGGCGTGCAGCTCTTGCCACCGCGTGATCGATCCGCTCGGCCTCGCGCTCGAACCATTCGACGCCACGGGCCGCTGGCGTGCCCGGGACGGCGGCGCGCGCATCGATGCGTCCGGTCAGCTGTACGACGGCAGCCCGGTCGACGGACCGGCGGCCCTGCGGCAGGCGCTGCTTCGACGTTCGGACGCCTTCCTGGTCAGCTTCAGCGAGAGCCTGATGACCTATGCGCTGGGTCGTCGTGTGGAGGCGGCGGACATGCCGGTGGTCCGGAGCATCATCAGGACCGCCGCCCTCGAGGACTACCGCATGGGCGCCTTCCTCACGGGCATCGTCCAGAGCGCCCCCTTTCAGCTAATGCGTCTGCCGGCGACCGAGACCACTCAGAATGCCCCGTCGGGCCAGCCACGGTAACGCGCCCATGTTCATCACACAACGCCACCTGTCACGACGCACCGTCCTGCGGGGCCTGGGCACGACCGTGGCCCTGCCGTGGCTCGACGCCATGATGCCGGCCGGACGGACCTCGGCTCGGAGCGGCCGTCCGGTCCGGCTGATCGCGCTGGAAATGGTGCACGGGGCCGCTGGAAGCACGGCCTACGGGATCAAGCAGCACATGTGGGCCCCACAGGCGGTCGGGCGCAAGTTCGATCTCAGTCCGACCAGCCTGCGCTCGCTCGAGCCGTATCGCGACTACTTGACGATTGTGAGCAACACTGACGTCCGCAACGCCGAGGCCTTCGCGGCATCCGAGATCGGCGCCGATCACTTTCGCACCGCGGCGGTGTTTCTGACGCAGGCCAAGCCGCGCCAGACGCAGGGGTCGGACGTGCTGGCCGGCACGTCGCTCGACCAGATCTACGCGCAGCGGTTCGGGCGTGAGACGCCGATTCCCTCGATGCAGCTTTGCATCGAGAACGTCGATCAGGCAGGCGGCTGTTCGTACAACTACTCGTGCGTCTACACCGACACGATCAGCTGGTCCTCGCCGACCGACCCCCTGCCGATGATCCGCGACCCACGGGTCGTCTTCGACCAGTTGTTCGGCGTCGGGACGACCCCGGAAGAGCGCCGGGCCCGCCGCAGCGACGATCGCAGCATCCTCGACTGGGTGACCGAGGCCGTCGGCGACCTCACTCGACGCCTGGGCGCTGCCGACCGCGCGCGACTTGCCGACTACCTGGAGGATGTTCGTGAAATCGAACGCCGGATTCAGGCGGTCGAGACAACGAATCAGTCCGGCGAACCCCGCGAACTGCCTGCCGCACCCATCGGCGTCCCCGACTCGTTTGAAGCCCACGTGAAGTTGATGTTCGACCTGCAGGCGGTGGCCTTCAACGCCGACACCACACGGATCTTCTCGTTCAAGCTCGGCCGCGACGTCTCGAACCGGGTGTACGCGGCCAGCGGTTCGAATGCGGCGTTCCACACCGCATCGCATCACCTCGACCGCGACGAACGCATCGCGGAATTCCAGAAGATCAACACCTACCACGTGAGCATGCTCCCCTACCTGCTCGAGAAGCTGAAGCGGATGCCCGACGGCGAGCACACCATGCTCGACAACACGCTGGTAATCTACGGCTCGGCGATGGGGAACTCCAACCTGCACAACCACAAACGCTGTCCCTTGTTCTTCGTCGGTCACGCGGGCGGCACGGTGGCGGGCAATCGGCATCTGCGAGCCGACGACGGGACGCCGATGGCCAACGCCCTGCTCGCGGCGCTGGGCGCACTCGGCGTCGGCCTCGACACCTTCGGCGACAGCACCATCAGCCTGGACCTCAACGCCGACGCTCCGGCACCGAGTGTGGCCTGACGTGGCCGCTGACGCCCGAACCGTCGTGGGACTCGTCGCGGTGCTGGCCGTGCTGGCCGTCCCGCTTGGTGCGCGCCGCTGGGACTCGTCACTGGCCGATGCGGTTCGGGCTGGCGACGCCGCCGCCGTGCGGGCGCTGCTCACGGCTGGCGCCGACGTGAACGAGGCGCAGGGCGACGGCCTGACCGCGCTGCACTGGGCCTCCATCCGCGGAGACGCGGTCCTCGCCGAGATGCTGCTCGCCGCGGGGGCCAACGTCCGCGCCACGACTCGGCTCGGGGGCCACAGTGCGCTGCACCTGGCCAGCGAGGGCGGCCACGCGCGGGTCGTCGCAGCGCTCCTGGCGTCCAACGCCGATCCCAACCACCGGACGGCCACCGGCGCCACACCGCTGATGTTGGCCGCTCGGTCAGGCGACGGACCGACGGTTACCCATCTGCTCGAGGTGGGCGCCGATCCCGACGCCACCGAATCGGCACACGGGCAGACAGCACTCATGATTGCGGCAGGACTCGATCGCGCCGAGGTCGTGCGCCTGCTGATCGCCAGACGCGCCAACCATCGTGTGGCCTCTTCGGTCGTGAACCTCACCGCGCTCACGGCCCCGAGCGACGCCGATGCCGCGCGCGCCCAACCTGGCGGGTCGGCGGACACCGCTGGCCTCGGGCGCGCCGACGTGCCTGGCCTCACGCGGCCCTTCCGCTACAACGAGCTGATCGTGGCGCAGGGAGGACTGACCGCGTTGCACTTCGCGGCCCGGCAGGGCGCGCTCCGGGCGGTCTCGGCGCTCATCGATGGCGGCGCCGACGTGAACCTCACCAGCCCCGGCGACGGGTCGTCGCCTCTGCTGGTCGCCATCGTGAACGGCCATTTCGACGTCGCGGCGGCCCTGCTCGACCGTGGCGCTGATCCGAATGCCCCGAACGCCGCAGGGGTCGGCCCGCTCTATGCCACGGTCAACGTGCAATGGGCGCCAATCGCCGCCTATCCACAGCCGCGCGCGCACCTCCAGCAACGACACACGTACCTGGAGCTGCTGACGATCCTGCTCGCACACGGCGCCGACCCGAACGCCCGGCTCAACCGAAAAGTGTGGTTCTCCAGCTACAACTTCGATCAGTCGAACGTCGACGAAGTGGGCGCCACACCGTTCTGGCGAGCGGCCTACGCGAGCGACGTCAACGCCATGAAGCTGCTCGTCGCGCACGGCGCCGACCCGATGATTCCGACCATGAAGGGGCCATCGCGACGGGCGCCGGAGAACCCGCTGCGGGGCGGCGATCAGTCGTGGCTCCCGCCCGCTCCCCCGGGGGCGCCTCACGTCACGCCGCTGCAGGCCGCCGCGGGGGTGGGGTACGGATTCGGCTTCGCCGGCAACTCGCACCACGTCGCACCGGGCGGGATGCTGGCAGCGGTGCGCTATCTCGTCGAGCAGGCCGGCCAGGACATCAACGCGATCGACGCCGACGGCAACACGGCCGTGCACCACGCCGCCGCGCGCGGCGACAACGACATGATCCTCTACCTGGTCGGGCAAGGGGCGGTCGTGACGCGCGTCAACCGGAGCGGTCAATCCACGGTCGATCTCGCCAACGGGCCCGTCCAGCGCATCCAGCCGTTTCCGGACACGATCGCGCTACTCGAGCGGCTTGGCGCCAAGAACCACCACAAGTGCGTATCTTGCTAGTTGTCTAGCGAGGCTCCGCCTCGGACCGTCGAGCATGCCAATCGGTGGCTTTGCCTCGCTAGCGGCAGTGCTGGCTTTGCCCGGCCTCCGGCCGGGCGAGAAAACTTGACTCAAATGGCTGGAAATCTGCAGAGTCAAGTTTTCTAGCGAGGCTTCGCCTGAGACCGCCGAGCATGTGGGGCGGTGAGGCTCCGCCTCGCTCGTGGCAGTATGGGTTTTGCCCGGCCTCCGGCCGGGCGAGAGTCTTGAAGGCCGATTGAAAAACTTGACTCATTCATATGGATTCTCGGCCTTCAAGACTCGGACGCCGCCAAGGCCGACGTGTCGGCGGGGCAGGCACGAGGTCTGACCAACCGGCACCGGCCGTGCCTCGTCATTCGGCCGCTCTCGCGCGGGCCTGCCGCATGTGATGCACAGTGTGCCGCCAGTGAAACTTCCGCCACTGGCGCACGCTCATCCCGCCAAAGTACGGATGGTTCATCACCGGGATGTCGTCTCCGAACCGATCCGCGGCGCGCGTCATCAAGGCGTCGAGCGTGCTCAGGGCCTCTCGGGCCGCTCGGCGCACCTCCGCCGGATGTATCGTGCCGTCAGGCACGGTGGCAGCCGGCGCCTTGACACGAGGAAAGTACCCGCAGTCAACGACCAGGGTGCGGGCCATCCACTGTGACACACGGGGCGTCCGCACCGATCGCTCTCCGGTGGCGAGCGCGGTGTCGAGCAGGCGAACGCCGGCGCTGTAGGCAAGCGTCAGGTGCTCGAGGATGCCGGCGACGGACCACTTCCCGGGCACCTCACGGGCGATCTGCTCGACGGTCAGGTGACCGGTCGCCCGATCGATCTCATCGATCGCTTGCTGCACGTAGGGATCCATCATCGCTCGTCCCGCAGACTCGGCTGACGCCGGCTCCACGGACGCCACCGCGGAGCACGTGTCCCTGCCATCACCGCACCTGGCGCACTGGACCCACCCGCTCTACGGCGCGAGCGCCAACACACGCACCGGGCTGCCACTCCCCCCCACGATCTTGAGGGGCGCGGCCATCACGATGGCGCCGGTCGGAGGTAGCTGATCGAGATTGCAGAGGCTCGCGAGACCGAACTTCCCCGCGCCGTGCATGATGGCGTGGTTGGGGAACGGCGGGTCGAAGCCCCCGGCCTGCCCGGCGTCGGTGCCGATTGTCTCGACGCCGACACCGAGCACGTCGCGATCCTCGGCAAGCAGCCGGGAGGTGCGCGCGTCGAAACCCGGGCTGTGGGGTCCGTCGGCCGCCACGTTCAGAAACGCCGCGGGGTCGCGCCGCCGGCTCCAATCCGTGCGCAGCAGCACCCACGCCCCGGCTGGAATGCGCCCATGCGCCTGCTCCCAGGCGGCGACGTGTTCCGGGGTCAACAGGAAGTCTGGGTTCTGAGCAACCTCGCTGACGACATCGATCACACAGGCCGGGCCGACGAAACGCCGCACCGGAATCGAGTCGCACGTGTTGTCCGGCCGGTCTTTTCCCGTAATCCAATGCACCGGCGCGTCGAAGTGCGTGCCGGTGTGCTCGCCCAGCGCGAGGCGGTTCCAGTACCACGCAGGGCCCTTGTCGTCGTACTTGGAGATCACGTCGATGGTGACGCCCGGAGAGGAGGCGAAGATCGGTGGAAGACCGATGACGGGCGTGTCGGGCCCGAGCGGCTGCGTCAAGTCCACCACGCGAATCGTGCCTTGGTTCAGATGTTCGACCAGGTCCCTCAGTAACGTCGTCATGTCGACTGGCCCTCACGAAGGTAGCGTTGAAACGCAAACCGGTTCTCGAGCAGCGTCAGGTCCGTGACGTAGCGAGACGGGCCAACCGCCTCCACCTTCGCGACGATCGTTGTCAGGTCGGCGGCGGCGAGCGCCTCGTCGATGGCGTCCGTGAACGCCGCGACCGTACGCACGGTTGACGTGCGTGGCACGCCGGCACCGGCGGCAATGGCCGCCAGGTCCGTGCCGGTCGTGGTCGCCGTGGGAAACCCACCGACCGAGAGCAGGCTCTCGTTGTCGAAGATCACGTGCACGAGGTTGCGCGGGCGATAGCGCGCCAGCGTGGTCAGGCCCCCGAGGTTCATCAGGATCGATCCGTCGCCATCGAGGACCACGACCTGCCGGTGCGGCGTGGCCAGGGCAATGCCCAGCCCGACCGATGAGGCCAGGCCCATGGCGTGCTGGAGGTAGAAGAAGTTCGGGCGATGACCGAGCGACTGCAGCTCGGCCGCCACGGCCCCCATGATGGTGACGACGATCCGTGTCTGGAGGCGAGCGTAGACGGCCGTGAGCGCATCGAGGCGTCGCACTACTCCTCCCACATCAGGTCGCGGCACAAGAGCAATGCCACAGGCTTGAGAGACGCGCCGGCCAGCGTCTGCGCGTGCGCGATGCGATGCGCGACGTGGTCGGGGTGCTCGAGGCGAGTGTAGGGAATCTGCAGCGCGCGCAACAGGTTCTCGGTCACACCGCCTCCTTCGGTCTGCCAGGGATCGCGCTCGCCGAACTCGCCGCGATAGCTGATGAGCATGAGCAGCGGGATGCGGTACAGCTGCGCCCCAGAGACAATGCCGTTGATCGAGGCCAGAAACCCGTGGTTCTGCATCAGCATGGCGGACTTCATCCCGGCCAGGTGCGCGCCGGCGGAGATGCCCACCCCTTCCTCTTCTTTGGCGAGCCTGACCAGGATCATGTCCGAGTCGTCTTCGGCCATCCGAATCAGGTGGACGAGCCAGGTCTCGGGCAGCGCCGACACCAGGCCCACGCCGCACGCCTTGAGCGCGTCGTAGATCACGCGCGAGCTCGTCGTCGAGACCGGTGACACTTCTGGGAACTCCTTGCCTGCACGGCCTGTGTCGCCGCGTGCAGAATCGGTGTGCGCATTATAGCGACGTCGGGAAACGTTCGATGCGAGATGCATGGGCCGCTGGCGAGCTTGTTGCACACCGCTGCGGTGGAGGTGGTTCGTGGTCGTCGAGGCCATTACCAATCTGCGCTTTCTCGAACCGGAACGAGCCAAGGTCGCCGGTACGCGGTGCACGGGGATGCTCGTCCTGGGCCTCACGCGCGTCCTCGGCCGCCTGCAGGGGTTCGTCGTCGATCCGAGCGCCCACCGCCTGCGGTATCTCGTCGTACGCACGCTCGGCCGCGCTGAACCCAGCCGGCTCGTGCCGATGACGGCCGCGCGTCTGGATCTCGCGGTTCCGGCGATCCTGCTCCTGGACGATGAGGTGCTCGATCAGCGGCTCCCGTTCGAGCCCGAGTCGTTCCCCGCCATGGTGGACGCCGCGACCCCGCTGCCGGAAGACACGGACCTCCGGGTCACGGTTCTTGGACTCGAACGAGAGGCCGAAACGAGGCGCGACATGCGGGTCGTCTCGAGAACCGCTATTTCACCTCGTTGAACACCACTTCGACATTGCTGCGCAGGCGGGCCGGTTGCGGGGCCGCATAGCCCTTGTACTTGGCCGGCAGGGACCAGCCGGCGGCAATCGCGTCGATGCTCTGGCCTGCTTTCTTGCCGGCCTGCACCGCCGCGAGGAACTCTCGGTTGAATTCCGCGTACTCCCTGAGGTCGGCGAGAGTCATCACCGTGCTGTGGCCCGTGATGATGGCCTCGACGTTGCCCACACCGCCCGCCGCGTTCGCCAGCGTATCGCCGATCGCCACGCCACTGCCGCCATTGTTGGCGTCGAGCAGCGGCAGGTTCTTGCCGGAGAAGATGTCACCGGCGTGCATCACCCGCAGTGACGGGAACACGACCCACGCGTCACCGTTGGTGTGCCCACGGCCGAAGTAGTAGAGATCCACCTGATCGGCGCCCGAGCCAATCGACATCTTCTCCTTGAAGCTGCGCTTGGCCAGGCCCCGGCCCTTGCTTTCCTTGAACACACCGAGGAAGGTCTGCTGCTCGATCGGAATGCCAGCCACCGGACGCATGCTCTCCATGTTGGCCTTCGTGTTCTCGTGGACGACGATATCCACGGTGGCCGGGAAGTCGGGGTTGGTGCCGACGTGATCGTAATGGGTGTGCGTGTTGATGATCGTGGTGATCGGCTTGGCCGTCAGTTCCTTGATCTTGGCAAGCAGTGGCGGGCCCCAGCCCGGGATCTTGGTGTCCACGACCACTGCCGCGGTGGCGGTAATGAAGAGTGCGGTGTTGCCGCCGCCGCCCTTCAGGATGAACAGGTTGTCCCGAAGCTTCTCGACCTCCACCACGCGGGCGGCGGGCGGTTGTTGGGACGCCGACACGGCGACAGCTGCAGCACCGAGCACGACGAGGACCACAAGCACATGGCGTCGACTCACGGCGATTCCTCCTGAGGACATTGAACGCTGGACGCGGACACCTTGAAGAACCCTTCCCGTTACCGGCCTAATTCACCAGGGCCTGATAGACCAGGTTGCGCGAGATGCCCTGGATTTCGCTGTTCGCGCGCCCGCGGTGCTGAATCATGCCGACGAAGACGAGATCGGCCGTGGGATCGATCCAGAACCACGTGCCGCCCAGGCCAAACCAGTCGAAGGTGCCGTCCGACACCGGCTCGCCCGCGATGGCCGCATCCATGATCACGCGGAAGTCCATGCCCCACCCGGTGCCGGGGCGGACGGTGGCCAGCGCGTCGGCCTGCAGGTGGTTGGTGCGCATCATGTGCACGGTGCGCGGCGCCAGGTACCGACGGCCATTCAGCTCGCCGCCGTTCAACAGCATCTGGGCAAACCGGAGGTAGTCATCGCTGGTCGAAAACAGGCCGCCGCCGCCCGAAGGCCCGACGGGCACGACCGTGTAGTCGTCCGCGTGGTCGCTCGGCGGCGCGATCTTACCGCCCTGGCCGTCGGTGTGAATGCGCGCAAGACGCCCGAGCTTCTCCTTGGGCACGTAGAACGCGGTGTCCTTCATGCCCAGCGGATCGAAGAGGCGTGACTTGAGGAAGTCCGCGAAAGGCTGCCCCGACAGCTTCTCGACGAGGTACCCCTGCACGTCCACGGCGATGCTGTAGTACCAGCGGGTCCCGGGGTGCGCGAGGAGGGGTGTCGTCGCCAGCTTGTCGATCATCGCCTGCAGCGGGGCCGCCGGATTCAGAATCTGCTCCTTGATGATCAGGCGATCGACGGCGTTGGTCTGGTTGAGCACGTACCCGAGCCCGGCCGAATGCGTCATCAGCTCGCGCATCGTCATCGCCCGGCGGGCGGGTTCGAGCTTCATCGTGCCGTCGGGGTTGTCGCCCGTGTAGACCTGGAGCTTGGCGAACTCGGGAATGTGCCGGGACACGGGATCCTCGAGTCGCCACTTTCCTTCTTCGTAGAGCATCATCATGGCGACGCCGGAGATCGGCTTCGTCATCGAGTAGATGCGGAAGATCGAATCGCGCCCGACGGGATCCGGCATCCTCACGTCTTTCTTGCCCACGGCATGGAAATCCACCACCCGTCCTCGTCTGGCCAACGTCGTGGTCACGCCGGCCAGGCGACCTTCGTCCACAAAGCGCTGCATGCCCGCGTGGAGGCGCTGGAGGCGCTCGGAGGATACGCCCATCGTTTCGGGCTTGGCCGACGTGAGGTCGCGGCCGTTCTGGGCGGCGACGACCATCGAGGGCAGTCCGCGGAGCCCGACCAGCGGAATGGCGACGAGCGCGAGACCAATGATCAGTGTGCGAAATACGCGCATTGCGGAAACCTCCAGAAATGCCCGCCGGCTCGTGGTGACCCGTGTCGCTGCATTGTCGTTCACGGGGCCACGCCGTTCAAACCTTTTGCGGCAATGGACCGGAGACTGCGGTGCCGCCCCCGTCACCCGCATGGACCTGATGGAACGGGGTCACTGCGGACCGAGCTGTGCGGACGCCTTCGGTGAGGCCCGAAGAGGCGCCAGGAGCCACGGACGGGCGTTCGGGCGTCCTTCCCGCGAGGCCTGATCGCCAGCGAGGGTGCGTGTTTTGAGCCGTGCTGTCTTGGCGGGCCGTCGGTGAGCCGCCGCTGCAGTAGGTTACTGCGGCGGCTTGATCGACGGCACGCCCTTGTAGTGCTCGGGACCCAGCTTCAGCGACGAGACGTCCATCACGTGGGTGTACAGGTTGGACATGAACCCGCCGCCCGTGCTGCGGCCGAACAGCATCTTGCGGCCATCGGGTGACAGCGTCGGGAAGCCGTCGAATCCAGGGTTGAACGTCAGCCGCATGGGCTCGCCCCCGCCCAGATCGCCCAGGAACACTTCCCAGTTGTTGTCCTCGATCACCCGAACGAAGACGTAGTGCCGGCCATCGGGCGCCGGATAGGGCGACCAGTTCATGCCGCGGTCGAACGTCCGCGCGATGGCGTCCTTGCCGTCATGCCGAATCGTGAACACGGTCATCGGCGTCGGCCGAATCTTGCCGTACTCGCTTCGCTTCCACGCGCGGTACAGAATCGTCTCGTTGTCGGGCAGATAGACGGGCGCCCCTTCCTGCCAGTCGTCCGTGAACGTGATCTGCTGCTCGCCGGTGCCATCGGCACGCATGCGCCAGAGATCGAGCTTGCCATCGATCTGCCGCCCGAACACAATCCATGCCCCGTTGGGTGACACGGTCACTTCGGCATCGTAGTACTTGTTGTGCGTCAGACGCTTGACGCTGCCGCCATCGAGGTCTGAAATGTACAGCTCAGCGCCCTGCGGGTAGTTGTTCTGGTCGGACCAGTTCCCGATCGGCATGTCCAGATTGTCGCGAGTCGAGGTCCAGATGACGCGCTTGCCGTCGGGGAAGAAATACGAACAGGCGTCCTGCCCCTTGTCGTTGATCCGCCGGACGTTGGTGCCCTGATCGGTGAAGACGTAGGTGAGGGCGCCGGTGTCACGGCCTTCGGCCTTGTGCGCCGCAGGATCCTGCGTCTGGGCGATGACGTGCAGATTGTCCGGTGCGTAGTAGGCCTCGGCGTTGCGGGGCACGTTGGGGATCACCCGCACCGGCAACTCCTGCCCCGCGGCCTCCGTGCCCTGCACACGCGCCCACCCCGCGAGGCCTGAGCCCAGGGCGAGCGCCGCAATCAGGGCTGTCAGCCCGAGAAGAGCGGAGGAAGTTGGTTTCGCCATGCCTGATTATAGTCAGCGACCGTGGCTCTTCCCTCCGTGGCTCTCCTCTCACATGTTGACCTCACTCACCTGGATCGTTGGCTGCACGCTCGCGTCGTTGGGCATGTCGGCGAGGATCTGGTCGGCGTGCGGCCTGAAGGCCACCTGACGCTTCGGCTAGCTCCCCGGCGCGGCCGAATCCGCCGAGGGACCGTAAATCGACGGCACCTTGCCGCCCATGGGCCTCAAGTAGGTGCTCAACTGGCCGCGGTGGTGCAACCCGTCGAACAGCAGCAGCCACGCGAGGTCCCGTTTCGGCAACTCATAAACCACGTTCCCATTCACCAGGAACTGGCCGTTGGCCTCCCACGACTTGTCGTCCATCGAAGCCAAGGCCTTCTCGAGCCCCGCATGAGCCGTTCGATACAGATCCAGCGCGTCGTTGAGCGAGGCAAAGGGCACCTGCATCCGATGGTGGATCTTGCCCGTCTCCGTCAGTTCGAGCAAGTCCTGCTCGTGGCCAATCAAGTGCCCGATGAGCTCTTCGGCGGAACGAGACTTCGGATGAGGGCGATATGCCAGCTGGTCCCCCGGCGCCGCTTCGAACACGCCGACAAAGCGAGGGAACTCGGATGCGCAGTGCTGGAGGAAAAACTCTTTGTTGGTCATGCTCCACTCCTATCCTTCGCATCATGGCGCGAAGCGACGCTGCCGCGCAAGGCCAGCTCGACCAATTCGAGGTATCCTTTCGAGTCAGCAGCTCGAGGCATTCGCAGCCGTGTCCCAAGTGAGGTGATGGATGAGACCTCGAACCATGTGCGCGGTCACGTTGATGCTCGCGGTCAGCGCCGCTGGTCCGAGGCCGGCTGCCCAGCAGGGACCTCGCGGTGAGGGCCAGCGTCGTGCCCCCGCGCTTCGTCCGGCCGTGATGGGCCCCACCGGTGGCGTGTCCACGGGTCATCCGCTGACGACGGCCGCGGCCTTCGAGATCCTCTTGAAGGGCGGCAACGCGTTCGACGCGGGCGTGACGTCGCTGCTCGTCGGCGGCGTCCTCGAACAGGACCTGTACAGCCTCGGCGGCGAAGCACTGGTCCTCGTCTATCCCAAGAAGGAGGGCAAGGTCACCTCGATCGTCGGCCAGGGCTGGGCGCCCAAGGCCGTCGACGTGGATTGGTACGTCTCGCGCGGCAAGACGCTCGAAGGCGAAGGCCTCGACCCGGCCGTGGTGCCGGGCGCGTTGCATGCCGCCCTGACCGTGCTCGAAAAATGGGGCACGCTGAGCTTTGCCGACGTGTCGGCGCGCGCCATCGAGTACGCCGAGCACGGCTTCCCCCTTCGCGCCAGCACGGCCAGAGGAATCGAGCAGCAGCTCGAGTTTTTCGCCAAATGGCCTGACAATCGCAAGTACTGGCTCAAGACGGACGGCACCACCTACAAGGCCGGCGAGACCGTCAAGCTGCCGACGCTGGCGGCCACGCTGAAGCGCATGGTGGAAGCCGAGCGTGCGGCACGCCGCAAGGGCCGCGTCGCGGGCATCATCGCGGCCCGCGATCGCTTCTACAAGGGCGACATCGCACGCGAGATGGTGTCGTTCCTGCAGGCGCACGGTGCGCCCTTTGACTACAGCGATTTCGCCGACTACTCCGCGCGGCTCGAGGACCCGGCACAGACGACGTATCGCGGGTACACCGTGTACAAGCACGGCTTCACCAGCCAGGGGCCCGTCCTGCTCCAGACGCTCAACATCCTGGAGCACTTCGATCTTCACGCGATGAAGCACGATAGCGCGGACTACGTACACACGGTCACCGAGGCCCTGAAGCTCGCGTACGCCGACCGTGACACCTACTATGCCGACACCGCCTTCGTGCAGGTGCCCGGCGAGGGCCTGTTGTCGAAGGCCTATGCGAAGCAGCGGGCCGCCCTCATCAATCCGCAGGTCGCCTCGAAGGCGTTCGTCGCCGGCGACCCCCTCCCGTTCGACTCGAGGGTGAAAGCGTGGAGCTACGCGAAGTTCAACATTCCCGACGGCACGAAGCTGACCGAAGCGCCTCGAGACGATTCAACGGGCGTCGTCAAGGACACGACGCACATGGCGGTGATCGACAAGGACGGCAACGTCTTCGATGTCACGCCGAGCGGAGGGTGGGTGCCTGGGGCGGTGATCCTCGGCGACACGGGCATCGGCATGAGCGTGCGCGGGGAGCAGTTCTGGCTCGACAAGACGATGGCGAACCAGATTCGCGGACGGGCGCGTCCGCGCTACACGCTGACGCCGAGCATGGTCTTTCGCGGCGACACACCCCTGATGGCGCTCGGCACCCCGGGAGGCGACAACCAGGACCAGACCATCATCCAGGCCCTGCTCAACATCGTCGAATTCTGGGACGACTGGTATCCCAATCTCCACTACGCGATGGAATGGCCGCGATTCCAGACCCTGCATTTCCACGGTTCGTTCTGGCCGCACAGCGCAGGCTTCAACAAGCTGAATCTCGAAGCGGCCATTCCCGATGACGTGTTCGAGGAATTGAAGCGTCGCGGACACGACGTGAGCCGGATCCGGCCGTTCGGCATGTCCGGGTGCGCGACGGCGGTGCTGATCGACCCGGCGACGCGAAACCGCTTTGCCGCGGCGGATCCGAGACGGGACTGCTACGCGATCGCCTACTGAGCAGGGGTCACGAGGTCCCGCGTCGAGCACGACGCCGGGGCCGAACCGTACCCGCTCAGGCCTCGAAGACCATGGTCATCCGGCACGTGCCTGAGCCTGGCGGCCGCAGGCTGCCGGCTCACGGCGTTCGTGACCCGGCGGGCGGTCCGAGATAGCGCGCGAACCACTCGAGAATCCGGCGGTTGACATCCACTGTGTCGGCGCGGGAATGGCGCGACAAGCTGTGATCGCCATGCGCGTAGGAGACGAGTTCGGCCGTCTTGCCGAGCTGCCTGAGGGCATAGAACATCATCTCGCCCTCGCCGAACAGGATCGTCAGGTCCTTCTCGCCATGCAGAATCAGCACGGGCGTGTTCACCTTGTCCAGGTGAAAGAACGCAGACTGCGAGAGATAGCGCTCTGGATACTCGAACGGACTCCCGCCCATGCGCGCCTGGCCCGTTTCGATGTTTCGTGAGTCGCGGTCCCGTCCGCTCGCCCAGTTGCGAAACAGCTCGGGTGGCGTGGCGCCTGAGACGGCCGCCGCGAACAACTCGGTTCGGGTGATGAGATTCGAGGCCGCATACGCTCCAAAGCTGTGGCCCCACAGTCCGAACTTCCCGTTCGTGAAACCCATCTGCCGGACGGCGTTCACCGCCGGCACGACGCACTTCTCGAACGAGTCAGCCGTGCGTCCCACCGTGACTTTCACGTTCGGCATCAGCATCGCGTACCCATGGCTGATGAACATCTGATCGCGGGCGTTGAAGCGATGAATGCCAGGCGTCATCTTTTCGTACACCCAGGTGATGACGGGCACCTTGTCGCTGACCCCGAGGCCCGCCGGCCTGTACAGCAGCGCGCCGAGACGGTCGCCGTCGGCGTTGTGGTAGTAGAACAACTCAGGCTTGCTGAAGGTGAAGCGAGCCAGTTGCGGATTCAAGTCGGTGATGCGACTCGGCCGACCGCCGGCGTCGAGCCGCCACAGGTCGGTTGGCTTTGTCGCGCTCTCCACCGTCGCCACGACTCCCGCCGGCGTCCCCTGCAGCCGGCCATACGATTCCTGACCCGACGCCACCCGCTCGAGCCTCCGGTCGGCCGGCGTGTACCGGTACACGGCTTCGTCGTAGGTGGTGTTGTCAACGGCACGAAAGTAGAGCGCCCTGCCGTCGGGCGACCAGGTGGGTTCGCTGATCTGGTCCGTCAAGTCGCTGGTCAGGTTTCTCGAGGAGCCGTCGGCCTGCACCACGTAGAGGTCCATGAACGGCCGCGCAATCGTATACATGCCGGGCGCGACGGGCTCGATCTCGGGATCGGTCACCGAGGGGTCCGCCACCAGGGTGGCGAATTGCGAACCATCCGGCGACCACGACGGCTCTCCAATCGGGAGCGTCAACGAACCGAGCCACGGCCTCGCGTCATCACTTCCCTCAATGGGCACCATCATGAGTCGGCCGCCCCTCACGAACATGAGGTGCCGGCCGTCCTTGGCCCAGGAAAAGCGGCCGCGCTCGGCCAGCTTGCGCGCCCCGCGAGCCGCGCTTTCCTCCATGGGGAGCGCCAGGACGAACGTGTCGTTCTGTTCCTTGCCGATGATGCCGAGCGTCTCGGGCGAGGGCGCCACGTACACGAGATGCCGTCCAGACGGCGACATCTGGAACGAGCGAACGGCGACGGGGGCCGGCGTCAACGCGGTGGACGCCCCGCCGGCCAGATCGATCGCGATGAGTCGTGCCGTCGAGGTGTCGGTGAAGAACTGGTCGCCGGGCACGCGCGCGTCCGTGTCCTTGACCGAGCGGACGCGGTACGGCACGACCGGCGCCTCGGGCAGCGCGGCGGCCACGATCAGGCTCTGTCCCGACGGATGCCATTGAGGCGCCAGCGTGATGCGTGCGGGGAGCGCGTCGCCGACCGCCGTCAGTTGGTCGCGTTCACTGTCCCACACGACCGCTCGCCCGCCACCCTTCTCCTCACGGATGAACGCGAGACGGCGGCCGTCGGGCGACCAGACAGGGAACGATCCGTGCGCGGCGCCCGACGAAAGGGCACGAGGCGCCCCTACCTCGGCGGCGTCGATCGCCTGGACGTACACGTGCCCGGTCGGCCGAGGGTTCAGAATGTTCCACTCATCATCTCGATCGGTGAGGACGTAGGCGATCCACCGGCCCGTCGAGGCGACTGCGACTGGCTGGCCCCCGGCGAACGTCCGTACCGCGAGCAGGTCTTCGGTCGTGAAGCGCGGACCGAACTGGGCATGGGCCGGCAGGAAGCCGAAGATCGGCACCAACACCGCCATCGTGATGGCACGCGTACGCATGACGCCTCCTGATCGTGGGCCGATACGGCCGGCTTCGGGTCTAGCGCCGCTCTCGTGTCGCCGGACTCCGATTCACCGGCAGATCGAGCTTGGCCCGATCGATGATCTGACCGTTCTTGATCACCGTGTGCACGAGCTTCGCGTTGTGGATGTCTTTCGTGGGATCCGCCGTGAGCAGCACGAGGTCGGCCAACTTGCCGGTTTCGATCGTGCCGAGCTCTTCGAGCCGGCCAAGCGCCCGCGCCGCGTTCCGGGTGGCAATGACGATGGCATCGGCAGGGCTGATGCCGCCGCCCACCAGCAACTCGAGCTCCCGATGAAGCGCAGGGCCCGACGACTGGTCGGTGCCCGCCGCGACGATGTCCTTGCCGACCTCGTTCAGCCGCTTCATGTTGTCCTGGGCCACCGGCGTCATGACCTTCATCCACGCGGCCCAACGGTTTTCCTTCTGCTTCGCGGACTCCTCGGTCTTGAGCCGCTGCCGCTCGTCGGCCTCGATGGTGTCGCGATACAGGGGTTCGTCGAGGAATTCCGGGTGTTCTGCCAGGCGGCTGTAGTTTTCGCCAATGGTCAGCGTCGACACCGTCGGGACCCGCTTGACGCTGAGCAGTTTCAAGTACGCGTCGCTGACCGGCGCCTGGATGATCGGATGCGCCATCGTGTCCGCGCCCGCGTAGATGGCCTCGATCGAGTTGCGCTCGTTCGAAGTGTGAATGATCACCCGCACGCCGCGGCTGTGGTAGTACCGGATGATCTTTTCGAGCAAGTCCTCTGGTAGTTGGTTGATCAGGGGACGTGTGCCCCAGCCGTGCTCGTCTTGCCCGATCTTCGCGAGGTCTGGCTTGGTGGCGAGATGCTCGTCGATGAGCTTTCGATCGCCAGGCCACGCTTCGATGGCGTACGGGCCGCCGTGGCCATTCGGGCTGGCCACAGTGCCGCCGGTGGCGAAGATGCGCGGGCTCACGATCGCCCCGGCCTGCTCCTTCGTCCTGAGCCCCATGATGAAATCGGCCCGGTTCCCCGCGTCGAAGACCGCGGTGACGCCGGCATACAGGTATCCGTGAAGCGCTCGCACCGCCTCGCGCTCCTGTTCAGCCGCCGGTCTGTTCCCCCCCCGCCCGCCTCGAAGGTGGATGTGCGCGTCGATCATCCCCGGGATGAGGAACTTGCCCGTGCCGTCGATCACTACGGCGCCGGTGGGCGTCGCAACCGTCGTCCCGACGTCGCGGATCCGGTTACCGGCGATCACCACCGTAACGCCCGGCACCGGCGATCGCCCCGTCCCGTCGACAAGGGTCGCGCCGCGCACGACGACGACGCGACCGTCCTGTGCGACTGTCAGCGCCGACCCGGCCAGCAGGAGAACTGCGAGGTGAACAAACCGTGTCGTCATGATGGCTCCTCGTCGGGGCGCCGGGTGCACGAACCTCGCTCCGTCAAAACCGATACCGGACAGAGACTTGAGCCTCGATGGGTGGCTGCCGGCTCGTCACCTGGCCGAAGGTAGCCACCGGGTTGGCCGCATCCAGGCCAATCGTGTTGTTGACGCCCGTCACGCCCTTCTTGTTCGTCGCGTTGAAGACCTCCGCCCGCACTTCGATCCGCTGTGCGCCATGGAGGGTGATGACTTTGGCCGCGCTGATGTCCAGCGTGGTGAAGTCAGGGTACCTGAAGGCGTTGCGCGACGTCCCCGCCGGCCGATCGCCAAACGCACCACCCGTCACGCCGTCGCCGTCGGCATCGATCCCGACGACGCCCGTATACGGGAATCCTTGTCTCGAGCTCAAGATGGCACCCAGGTTGACGCCGAACGGTGCCCGCATGTAGCCGCTGACCGTCAGAAAATGTGGCGTGTCCTGGGCGCTGGGCCCCTGCTGGTAGCTGCGATCGCCATCGGGATCGGCGAGCCCCGGCACGTACGATTCGGTGAGCCGGAAGTTGTCCACGTCGCCACGCGCCTTGCTGTAGGTGTAATTCACACGCAGCTCGTAAAGCGACGAGGCGCGTCTGATCAGGCCGAGCTTGAGCGCGTCGTACTGCGTCTCGCCGCTGTTGGCCTGGAGGTGCAGGTCGCGAAAGCCGGTAAAGGGCACGTTGAACGGCCCGCCAGTCCTGTTGGGCACACCCAACGGCCTCAGCACGCTCGCCTGCGCCACCGTTCGCGTGCGGCCGGGGCCAAGTGCAAAGTACGGCGGCGCGTTGATGTCCAGTGTGGCGATGAGATCGTAGGCGCGCACTCGGACGTAGTCGGCCGACATCGCCCAGTTCGGCCCGAGCTCGCGCTGCAGGCCAATCGTCGAGTTAAAGAAGTAGGGCGCGGTCCGTTGGTACGTGTCGCCGATACCGAGCGGGAAGTCGGCACCCTGATAGACGGGAACGGTCACCGTGGCGCGCGGCACGACCGTCGAGCCCGTCGGAAAGGCCGACAGGCGATTCGGGAAGGTCGGAAACAGCGGATCTCCCTGCCGGAGATCGATGGTCGCCTGGCCGACAGGGCCGAAGTTCGACTCGCGGTTGATGAGCGACGATTCCAACGTGTCGTAGAAGATCCCGGTGTTGCCACGAATCACGGTCTTGCCTGTCCCGCCGATGTTCCACGCGAATCCGACGCGAGGCGCCACGTTGTTGTGGTCACCCTGGATCAGGGTATCCACGTCCCAGCGCAACCCGAGGTTGAGGGTGACGCCCCGGGTGACCTCCCAGTCATCCTGCACGAAGAGCGCCGCCATCGTGTCGTTGAAGTTCAAGCCCGAGGTCCCGAAGGTCTGCGTGAACTGAAATGGATAAGTCGCCGGGTTCGCCGGGTTGAAGGGGAACGGCGTCCCGGCGGCGAACGTGTAGGTCCCGGCGAAGTTGTTGAAGAAGGTGACGAAGCGCCAGGATTGGATCAGGTCGCCACCGAACTTCCACTGGTGCGAGCCGGTCCGGATCGAGAAGTTGTTCACGAACTGCAGGCGCTTCTCCACCAGGTTCTGAGGCAGCGCTGTCGGGGGGCCGCTGTTGCCGACGCCCGGCCGACTCACCGAGACAGGCACACTGGAGAAGTCAGGAGTCCTGGACGCACGGCCGCTGTCGGCGGTCAGTGGCGAGTAGGTGTCCGTCGTGTTGTAGGTGTATCGAGCACGCAGCTCGTTGACCTTGTTCGAGCCAAAGAGCGTGACCAGCGCGGCCACGATGGTATCGCTCACCGACTCGTTGTTCGAGCGTCGTTCGAACGTGTTCAAGCCCCCGATTCCGCCGTTCTCGTTGCCGTTGCGGGTCAGGCTGTAGCGCGCATCCAGGACGCTGTTCTGGTTGAACCGATGGTCGACGCGCCAGAAGCCCTGATTGACGTGTGACGCGGTGCCGAACGTCCCGGGGTCGAGCACCGAGGTCACCGTCGACTCGCCATTGACGCGGGTCGACTCCCAGCTCCCGAAAAAATGCGTCTTGTCCCGGGCGAGGGGACCGCCCAGCACGCCTCCCCACTGCTGGCGGTCCTGTTTGTTCGCGGAAGCGCCCGTAA
This sequence comes from Acidobacteriota bacterium, assembly GCA_052389315.1. GTDB lineage: Bacteria > Acidobacteriota > Vicinamibacteria > Vicinamibacterales > UBA2999 > JACCSI01. The sequence continues at coordinate 27,479 of JBQTIE010000027.1, read as the reverse complement.
TGGGGTTGTCGCCAACGAGGCTCGTCGGGCGAAAGTACCCGAACGCCGTGCCCTCGAAGCGGTTGGTCCCGCTCTTGGTCACGACGCTGATGGTCCCCGCCCCCGTCTGGCCAGTCTCGGCCTTGAAGCCGCTGGTGATGACCTGGAGTTCCCTGATGGTCTCGAGCGACAGACCGCTGCCTCCGCCGAACGCGCCATCGAGCGTCCGGATCTCCCGGCCGGTCATGGACACGCCGTCCGCAATGAAGTTCGCCGTGCGCCGGCCCTGTCCGGCGAGGGAAAGGTTTCCACCATCCTGCACGACCTCTCCGGTGGCCTTCAGCAGCGAGATGAAATCGCGGCCGCCCCCGGCGGGCAGGTCGGTCAACATGGTCTGGTCCAGGATGGCGGATCGCTCGCTCTCACGCGTGCGCACCATCGGGGCGCCCGCGGTGACGGTCACCGACTCCTGGAGGCCGCCCACCGCCATCTGCAGGTCGATTTGGGGCAGGGTGTTGGCCTGAAACCGAAGGCCTTCGCGAGTGACGGTCTGAAAGCCAGCCAACTCGGCCGTCAGCATCCACGTGCCCGTCGGTGGCACCGTGGGGAAATGGTACTTGCCCTGGTCGCTGGTGACCGAGGTTCGCACCAATCCGGTGTCCACGTTCCGAAGGCTGATGGTGACGCCCGGCAGCACGCCGCCGCCGCTGTCGGTGACCGTGCCCGCCAGGTCGAAATGCGTCTGAGCCATCACGGACGCGGCGGTCCCCACAGCCAGGGAACCGGTCACGAGCAGCACGACCACGAACCTACCGCGCATGTTCCCTCCAAGGGCCGCCGCGGGCCGAGATCCCGTGGGAGGCGACGCTCTGTCGAGCATGGAAGAGCGCTAGTTTAGCCTGTTTGATACACGAGCCCACGTTGAATAACCCGCGAGGTTCCGGCTCGCGAGAGGCGTCCTTGCGCCGCTCCGCGGGGCGAGCACACTTGACTCAATCGGTCAGAATCGTCAGGGTCAAGTGCTCCGGGCCAGGGCGCAAGCGAGTTGCGCCGCTACGCGCGCGTTGTGGCGCAGCAGCGCGAGGTTGGCGCGCACACTGTCACCATCCGTGTAGTTGCGCATCCGTTCCAACAGGAACGGCGTCACGTTGCGGCCCTTCACCTTGTGCGCCTCGACATCGGTCAGCGCCGCGTGCAGGGCTCGTTCGTAGAGATCCTCGGGCAGCTCCTCGGCGACGGGAATTGGATTGCCGACCAGCAGCCCCGATCCCAGGTGCAATTCGAAATGCAGGCGAACCGCTGCTGCGAGGTCTGATATTCCGTCACACCGGTGATCCACCCGCAGGCCGCTCGAACGCCGGTAGAAGGCCGGGAACTCGTCGGTCTGGAACCCCAGCACGGGGATGCCGTGGGTTTCCAGCATCTCCCGCGTCCGCGGCAGGTCCAGGACGGCCTTGGCACCTGCACACACGACGGCCACGGGAGTGCGCGCCAGTGTCAACAGGTCCGCTGACACGTCGCCGGTCTCGGATGCGCCGCGATGAACGCCCCCGATGCCGCCGGTAGCCATCACCGATATGCCGTTGGCGTGCGCCAGGAGCATCGTCGCGGCCACCGTGGTGGAACCCGAGTGGCCAGAAGCCACGACGACCGCCAGGTTGCTCGGATTGACCTTGGCCACGTCGGGGCGGCCGACCAGCGCGTCCAGCTCGGAGTGTGACATCCCCACCACGATCGACCCGGCGAGGATGCCGATGGTCGCTGGGACGGCGCCAGCGAGTCGAATCTCTGCTTCCATCGCCAACGCGGCCGCGACACCCTCAGGGTGTGGCAGACCATGCGTCACCACCGTCGATTCGAGGGCCACGACTGGCGCGCCGGCGGCCAGCGCCCGCGAAACCTCAACCGCGCGTCGGAGTGCGGCCGTCACTGGACCTCTGCGCCGTACCAACGGCGCGACCGATCGTCGGCCTGGGCGGGCCTGGCGTCGAGTAGCGCTGCCGGGCCCCAGTCTTCGATGGCGAAGCTCGCCGTCACGACGGCGCGCTTCAGACACACATCGACCGGCAAGCCCTCGAGATGGGCCGAAACGAAGCCGGCCGCAAACGCGTCGCCGGAGCCCGTGGGATCGACGACCGCCGAGGTGCGCGCCGCCCACGAGACGAAGCGGTCCTCACGCGCGTCGTAGAGGATGCCCCCAGCAACGCCCCGCTTGTAGACGACGTAGCGAAGGCGCCCACTGACCAGCCGCGGCAACACGCGACGCGGATCGGTGGCGGCGTGCTCGAGGCGCAGCTCGTCTTCTCCGGGAAAGAACGCGTCCGCCCTTGCAAGCGCTGTCTGCCACTCTCCCAGAGAGTCCTCGGTCACAGGGTCGTGCGGATCCACGGACACGAATCGGGCCGGCAATTCCCCGGCCGCGGCGAGCCAGCGCTGCTGAACCTTGACCGGCATCGGCGATAGATGCAGGGCCGGCGCCGACCGCCACTCGACGGGCTCGTGTTCGGGTTCCGGTGAGACCTCTTCATGCGACGGACACCCCAAACGATGCACCATCCGGCGTCGCGCGCCCTCGTAGAGCAGCCAGGTGCGGACGCCGTCACGTCCCAACGGTCGAACGCCTGCGAGGTCGATGCCGCCGCGCGTGAGATCGTTGAGGGTCGCGACCGGATAGTCGAAACCCACGCGGCTCACCAGGCCGACGCGTGTACCCCACAACCGCGCACCGAGCGCGCCGTACAGGATCGCGCCGCCTGCTTCCCCCATGCGCGTCCGGCCATCTTGAAAGACCAGATCATCGACCAGGAGGTTGCCTGCCAGCACGAGCGCCGGCGTCACGCCTGGGTACCAATCGCCGCAAATGCGCGCGCCACGGCGTGGACGGCGGCCGGATCCAGCGCGTGGCTCCAGTGCCCGTCGTGCTTGACCGACGAGCCCACGATGAACCCGTGCGCGGCGCGGAAGCGTCCGAGGTTCGCAGCCGAGATCCCGGACCCCACCAGCACCGGGGCGCTCACGGCGCGTGTCACGTCGTGGACCTCGGACACCGAGGCCTCTTCGCCCGTCGCCTTTCCGGTCACGACCACGCCGTCGGCCAGAAAGAACTCGGCGGCCTTGGCGGTGTCGATCAACGAGACGTCGGCGGTCACTGCATGAGCGCTGTGCTTCTTCTTGACATCCGCAAAGATCAGCACGTGGTCGGCGCCGATCGCGCGGCGGTAGCGCAGCAGATCACCCGCGCACGACTCGATCACGCCTTCGTCGGCCACGTGCGCGAATACGAATCCTTCAACCCGTACGAAATCGGCGCCGCAGGCCAACGCCACCGCCAGAGCTTCCCGGTTCGCCCCGGCCAGGATCTGGATGCCGAGTGGCAGGCCGGACTCCCGCTTGACCTCCCGGCCAATCGCGGTCATCGCCGCGGTGATTTCCGGCCCGACGCCCCCTCGAAGATAGGGCCGATCGTGCATGTTCTCGAGCGCGATGGCCGTGAAGCCCGCGTCTCGAAAGAGGCGCGCCTCGGCGATCACCCGATCGATCAGCGCCTCGACCGGCTCGCGCGCCGACGGCGTCCCCGGGAGCGCCCCGACGTGGAGCATCCCGACGAGCGCACGTGCACCGCCGAATCGTGAACGAAACGTCGCCAGCGGATTCCGGAGGGGCCCCGTCATGGCACGGCCCGCACGAGCGGCAGGGTGAGACACGTGGGGCCGCCGCCGCCCTTGACGCTGATCTCGGACCCTTCGTAGGTGTGAACCTCCGCACCAGCGGCCTCGAGTCGTGCGCGGGTCACCGGATTGCCCTCGAGCATCACGCAGCGTCTCGGGGCGACGGCCAGCACGTTGGCCCCCATGGACTCGAACTCCTCGTCGGGCACCTCGACCAGGCGAATCCCCCGCGATTCGAGCCATTGCCGAAACGGCACGGGCATCAGCGGCGAGTACACCACGGCGAGATCGCGATCGACCGGGCTGACAATCGACATCAGGTGGAACACGTCCGAGGGCCCTCGATAGTGCGGCAGCGGTACGGTCATGAGGTCCGTGCCGCCGAGAAAGGCGCGCAGCTGCGTGATCCCCTCTCCGTTGGTCCGGTACCCCTGGCCCACCGCGACCGCGCCGTCGTCGAAGAACACGACGTCGCCGCCTTCGAGCAGGCCAGGCGGTTCGATGACCCCGAGCACCGGGACGCCCAGCCCGGCCAGCCCTCGCCCGTGCACCACGGGTTCGGCGCGCCGCGTCGCCTTGCCCATGCGGCACAACACGACGCCGAGCGGCGTGGCCACCGCGGCGTCACGGACGTACATCGCATCGAGCGTCAGCTCCTCGTCTCCCGGCATCTCGTCAACACTCGTTCCCATCCGGCGCAATAACGCCGTAAACGCCGCTGACTGCTCCACGGCGAGCGCGAAGTCCGGTGGGGCGGTGAAGTTCAGGGAGCGCCATTGCCGGCCGATGCGGTCGGCACACTCGAGCGCCGTGCCGGCCGAACGCACCGCCGCTCTCACGAGCCGGCCGTACTCGTTGCCGGTCAGGTTGCCTCCGCGCGCGTTCGCTGCACGGCGACATACACCGGGAGCCCCGCGAGCAGCAGCACGAAGCCGTAAAACACCGTCTCCGCGCCAGCCCCGACGATGGCGAACATCGCATAGACGAACGCGAGCCCGCTGATGAGCGCGGCGCTGGTGGGGAGCCGCCCTTGACCGGGCATGAGCCAGACGGCCAGCGAGCAGAATACATAGGGCACCAACGTGCTCAGCGTCGAGAGCAGGATGATGAACGTGAAGAGTTCGACCAGGCCCCGGGAGAAGTTCATCGCCACCAGCAGCGAACTGAACGCCGCCGAAATAATCATCCCTCGTGTCGGTGTTCCGCGCGGCGACAGGGCGCCGAATTGCTTGGGAAACAACCCGTCGAAGGCGGCCGCCATCGGCAGTTGGCCGGCCATCAGCGTCCACCCGTTGAGAGCACCAAGGCAGGAAATCGCCGCGCCGACGGCGACGAATCGTCCTCCCCACTCGCCTAGCAGACCGCGGGCCGCGTCCGCGAAGGGCGCCGTGGACGTGGCCAACACGTCGGGTGCCACGAGGCTCATCACGCCCATCGTGGAGACGATGTAGATCACCGCCGTCAGCAATGTTCCCATGATGGTGGCGCGCGGGATGGTGCGTGCGGCATCGCGGACGCTGCCCGCCGGGACGGTTGCGCACTCGAGCCCGAGAAACGCCCAAAGCGTGAGGGTGACGACCGCCAGCAGCTGCCCTCCCATCGATGGTGCGGCTGTGCCATCCGCCGGCGGGGCCGGCAGATCGAACATCGCCACATCAAAGGCAAACAGCCCGCCCACGCCAACGACGACAAGGGGGATGATCTTCAAGACGGTAGTCGCCACTTGCACTTGCCCCGCCAAAGCCACGCCCGCCACGTTGACTCCCGTCAGCACCCACACCGTGGCCACGGCCAGCAAGCCCGCAGAGGCGGGCGAGCGCACGAGCGTTGGCACGAACGGATCGAGGTAGCCCACAAACGCCACGGCCAGCGCGGCCAGTGTCCCTACCGTGGCCAGCCAATATCCCCAGGCCACGAGGAAACCCGGCGCCTCCCCGAAGGCCTGTCGCGTGTACGCATAGAGTCCACCCGTCGCCGGCAACTGCCCGGACAGCCGCGCAAACACCAGCGCGAGCAGGACCGCGCCTGCGGTCGAGATCCCCCAGCCGATCAGGCTCAGCCCTCGATAGGCGGCCAGCGACGCCGGCAGCAGGAACACGCCGGATCCGATCATGTTTCCAACCACGATCGATACGGCAGCCCAGAATCCCAACACGCGTCGAACCTCAGGCTGTTGTGGACTCATGAGATCAGCTCCCCATGGCCGCAGCAGGCCTCAGGCGACGTTTCAGCTGCATGTACACAGGCACACCCGCCAAGACGATCGCCAGTCCCGGCCAGGTGGTCGACGCTCGATAGATGGCCAGCACGACGAGAATGGCGAGCGCCGCCACGATATACAGCGCGGGCACCACGGGGTATCCGATCGCTCGATACGGACGAGGCAGTTCGGGCCGTGTACGGCGGAGCCGAAAGATCCCGGCAATGGTCAGGATGTAGAACACCAGCGCGGCCGACACGATGTAGTCGAGCAGGTTGCTGTAGAGATTGCCATAGGTCCCCGTCGAGGGATCGAAGGTACGAGGCAACACCAGCAGAGACGCCCAGAGTCCCTGGATGATGAGGCCCCAGCCAGGGACATGCCGTTCATTGAGCTGTCCGGCCGACCGGAAGAACAGCCCGTCACGCGCCATCGCATAGTAGGCGCGCGCCCCCGTCAGCACCAGGCCGTTGGCACAGCCAAAGGTCGAAATCATGATGCCCATCGCCATCAGCATCCCGCCGACCCCCGGCACCACGGCCTCGAGCGTTGCCGCCGCCACCCGATCCGACGGGACGGTCTGGACGGCTGTCACCGGGAGCGCCACGAAATACGCGACGTTGGCGAGCACGTACAACAGCATGACCAGACCCGTGCCCAAGGCCAGCGACAACGGCACGTCGCGGCGGGGGTTCTTGACCTCCCCGGCCGTGAAGGTGATGTTGTTCCACGCATCCGACGCAAACAGGGACCCGACCTGCGCGACGGCCATGGCGATCGCCAGCCCCGCGATCGTTGTCACGTCGACACCGGGGGCCACCGGCGTCGTGTTCACCGGTGTCCACGGGCGCGAGAAGTTCTCGGCCAGCCCGGCCTCGTCGAGGCCGAGCGTGATGCCGACGAGGATGAGCGCGATGAGGGCCAGCGTCTTGGCACTCGTGAAGATGTTCTGGACGATGCGACCGTAGTCGATTCCGCGAGTGTTCATCCACGTCAGGAAGGTGATGACGAGGATTGCGACCACTTGGGCCACCGACAGCGACAGGGCGTAGCTCGCCGACACGTGGATCGGCTCGATGAAGTACCGATCTTCGGAGATGAACGGCACGAGGACGCCCGCGTATCGCCCGAACCCCACCGACACCGCGGCGATGGTTCCCGTCTGGATGACGCCGAACAGCGTCCAGCCGTAGAGGAAACCGGCGAGCGGCGAAAACGCCTCGCGCAAATAGACGTACTGGCCGCCCGCGCGGGGCATCATCGCGGCGAGCTCCCCGTACGACAGCGCCGCCGCAAGCGTGAGCGCCGCCGTGACCCCCCACGCCGCGATGACCCAGCCGGCCGATCCGAGCAGCCGGGCCATGTCGGCAGATACCAGGAAGATGCCCGACCCAATCATCGCGCCCACCACAACCATGGTGGAGTCGAACAAGCCGAGCGATCGACGGAAGTCGCCCTCCGGCGCGAGAGGCGCGTCGTGGTGGTCCGGAGAGCGCATAACCAAGCCGCCGGACCTCAATCCAAGTCAAAGCCGCGCAGCGGTTTGGAGACCGGTTCTTTCTGCGCTTGCTTCAAGGCCTCCTCGAACCGCTTCGACAGGGAATCCCCGCGGGTCTTCTCGTGCTGAACCGACTGCTCGAAGAGCGCCTCCCGGCGTGCCGCTTGCTCGGCCAGAATGCGTTGGGCCTCGCTCAATTCGGGTCGATCGGGATTCGGCGGCTCCTGGTGCTCAACGACACGGCCAAGATTGGTGTCGATGACGAGCACCGCCCGGCAGCAGGGACAGCTGACTTCGAGTTCGCTCTTGAGCCGCGCCATGGCGTCCTCTCTTTCGCACCCGCGTGCGGACGCATCGTACTCCAGTTGGTCCGCCGACTCCGCACTTACGTGTCCGCAGATGGCGTGTCCGCAGATTGCGTATCCGCGGATGACGTCACAGATGACGTCGCCACAGATGACGAATCCACAGATGTCGAATCCACAGATGTCGAATCCACAGATTACACAGATTACACAGATTACACGGATTACCCAGATCGGGCGCGCGAGACCGAGGTGCTGCCCCGACCCCCGGTTGGCGGGTCGGTGCCGTTCGACTCGTCTTCGGGCCGTGCCACCCGGAACGCCATGCAGGGGACACGGGAGTGGAGGCGCTTGCGGGGCTGAAAACACGGGGCGACCTGGATACGCATACTCGGTGCGTGGATACGCAATCTGAGGACCGGTAATCTGCGGATACACTGACGACGGCATGCCGGAGGCTGACGGTCCTCGCGCTCGCGCGCTCCGCGTCGTGACCTACAACATCCATCGCTGTCGCGGGATGGACGGGCGCACGCGGCCCCAGCGCATTGCCGCGGTCCTCGCGGCGATCGACCCCGACATCATCGCGCTCCAGGAAGTGGTCGGCGCCAGCCCGCTCAAGCCGGGGCACGCCGCCGAGATTGGTGCCGCGCTCGGCATGGGGTGGGTGATGGCCCCCACCCGTCACCTGCGCAACGCCTTGTTCGGCAACGTCGTCCTCAGCCACTTCCCTGTCGTCCATCATCAGCAGTACGACCTGACCTGGAAGACGTGCGAGCCTCGACTCGTCCAGCGCGTCGACCTCCAGCTGGGCGAAGGCGAGATCCTGCATTTCTACAACGTCCATCTGGGCACAGCCTTGCTCGAACGGCGTGACCAGGCGGAGCGCCTTGCACGGGTGGTCCGCGACCGCCGCGTGACCGGGCCGAAGATCGTCTTGGGGGACTTCAACGAGTGGGCGCGCGGACTCGCCACCCAGTTGCTCGCCGAAACCCTCCAGAGCGTGGACCTGCGTCAGCACCTGCAACGACGGCGAACCTACCCTGGCTTCTTTCCGCTGGTCCACCTCGATCACATCTACTTCGAAGGCGCCCGCGTCGAAGTGGACCGTGTGTCCCTGCCGAAGGACAGACTCGCCCTGATGGCCTCCGACCACTTGCCTCTCGTCGCCGACTTGCGGAGTCGCTTCTGAGCGCCTGCGCCCACGGGCCCGTCGGGATGGCGCGCCTGTCCTGGGGGCCTTGACGGCTGGTATCAGTATGATATCATTTCGCTATCAACGAGGAGGCATGCTTCTATGGTCCGCGAACGCAACTCTCACGGCCTGGCCGGCATTCCCGTCCTGCTGGCCCTCGTGGCCGGAAACCTCGCGCTGGTCTGGGCGCTGGTCCGGGCCATCCAATCCGTCAGCCCGCTGGCCATCGTCAGCGTGTCTCTGGCCTTGAGCTTCGGGGTGTTCCTTTGCTTCGGGGTGTTCATGGTGAACCCCAACGAAGGGAAGGTCCTCCAACTGTTCGGGGAGTACCGCGGCACCGCCAAGACGCAGGGACTCAGGTGGGCCAATCCCCTGCTGACCAAGAAGGCGGTGTCGTTGCGGGTGCGCAACTTCGAGAGCTCACGACTCAAGGTGAATGACTTCGACGGCAACCCCATCGAGATTGCGGCCGTGGTGGTGTGGAAGGTCGTCGAGACGGCCGAAGCCGTCTTCGAGGTGGACGACTACGGGAACTACGTCCACGTGCAGAGCGAAGCGGCGTTGAGAAACCTCGCCACGAGCTATGCGTACGATGTGCACGATGACGAGCAGGTCTCGCTGCGGGGCCACACCTCGGCGGTCGCCGAGCATCTCAAGCGCGAGATTCAGGATCGGCTGGCCAAGGCGGGCGTGGAGGTCATCGAGGCGCGCATCAGCCACCTGGCCTACGCGCCGGAGATTGCGGCGGCCATGCTGCAGCGCCAGCAGGCGGGAGCGATCATCGCGGCCCGGCAGCGCATCGTGGAGGGCGCCGTCGGCATGGTCGACATGGCGTTGGCGATGCTCTCGCAGAAGTCGATTGTGAACCTGGACGAGGAGCGCAAGGCGTCCATGGTCAGCAATCTGCTCGTCGTGCTCTGTGGCGAGCGTGCGACGCAGCCCATCATCAACACGGGGACGATCTATCAATAGTGCCGGCTGAAGCTACCCGGCCGGCACACGAATGGTTGATGGCAGACCGTAGGTCATTCCTCCTGCGTCTCGACCCACAGCTGCTCGAGGCTGTGCAGCGGTGGGCGGACGACGAGTTGCGCAGCGTGAACGCGCAGATTGACTTCTTGTTGAGGCGTGCGCTGCGGGACGCTGGAAGGCTGAAGGAGCGCGACGGGCGAGACGGCTCGAAGGGCGGCTAGCCCTCTTCTTCGAACTCGCCGTCGAGGACCGGGCCCATGCGCGTGGACGGGCGCAGCGCCTCCCGGTAGTCGTAGACGGCGAGGTCTTGGACGTGCATCGGGTTGATGCAGCCGGGGGCCGCCTGGTCAATCACGACGGTGACGGGACTGCCGGCGCTCGTGCCGCGACGAAACGAGAGGCGGCAGCCGCAGGCGAGGCGCGCGTGCTGGAATCCTTTCAGCATGAGCTGACCGGATCATACTACAGCAGGGCCTTGATCTCCTTTTCAAAGACCGCCTTGGGTGCAATGCCGAGGTGTTTCTTGCACACCTTGCCGTCGCGACTGATGATGAACGACGCGGGGATGCCCCAAATTGGACCGTAGGCATCCTGCACGTCCTCGCGCCCCTCACCGAGCAGAATCGGGTAGTTCATCTTGAATTGCTTGGCAAAAGCGCGCGCCTTCGGCTCGTCGTCATCCACCGAGTAGCCAATCACCACGAGGTCATTCGGGTACTTGGCCTGGAGTTCGACAAAACCAGGGATTTCAGCCTTGCACGGCCCGCACCACGTCGCCCAGAAATTCAGGAGGATGACCTTGCCCTTGAACGAGGACAATTTGACCTGTTGGCCGTCAAGGTCCTTGATCGAAAAATCGAGGTTGGCGGGCTTGGCGTCCGCAAGGCACGCGGCGTCGGTCTGCGCAGCCGCCGCGGGGGCCTCGCCTGGGTCGTGCGAGGCCACGAGGCTGGGCGTTGGCGCCACGCTCGAGCGTTCGGCCTCGACGTCATGCTGCCAGACGAAGGGGAGACTGATGGCCAGCAACGCAACGACGGTGACGGCCATCGCAACCAATCTCCACGGGGAACCAGGCTGATCCATACGAGGTATTGTGCCCTATTTTCAGGCGGATAATTGGATCTACGGGCCGCTTCCGCCTCTGGTTACGAGCGTGCCCGCCAGGGACCGCGGGAGAATCTGGCTGGAGGGTCTCCACGGTGGAGCGGGGAGAAGCGCGGGGCGCCATGGCCCGCAGACCGGGTTCGGGTGCCTGCCGGGGGCCGTCGGCCGTCCAGACTTGAGGACACGCGCGGCGGGACTGATTTTTGCTCGTTAGGGGATCCATTCCGCGCGGAAAACCCGAAGTAAGATCCTGCGAGGGAGTAGGTCCATGGACATGTGTACAGCGAACCGGTCGTTCTCGACCCGGCGCTTGATCGTCTGGCTGGCGGCGTTTCTCGTGCTTGGAGGCGGCGTCGCGGCGGCGCAGACCCAGTTTGTGCCCTACTACGGCAAGAACCAGATCCGCTACGACGATTTCAAGTGGTCCATCTACACGACCGACCACTTCGAGATCTACTACTACCCTGAAATCGAACCCCACCTGGAGCGGATCGCGGGATATGCGGAGAGTGCCTATCAGCACGTGAGTTCAGAGCTCAAGCATGATCTGGCCTTCAAGGTGCCCCTGATCCTGTTTGCCACCAGCAGCGAGTTCTTTCAACAGAACGTGATCCCCGGCGCGGCGCAGGAAGGCGTCGGGGCGTTTGCCGAACCGAGCCGGTTCCGCATCGTGATGCCGCTCGACGAGCCGTCGGACCTGCTCTATCGCCTGACCGTGCATGAGCTGACGCACCAGTTTCAATACGACATCATCCCGACGTCGCTCGTGCGTCAAAACATGCCGCTCTGGGTCTTCGAAGGGATGTCGGACTACATGACCGGCATCTGGCGGCCAATCGACCTGATGACCGTGCGCGATGCCGCCGTGGCGGACATCGTCCCGAAAATGTCCGAGCTGCAGGGCTACGGCAACTTCGGCAACGCCAGGCTGATCTACAACCTGGGCCACGCCGCCTTTGAGTTCATCGAGGCGCGGTGGGGGAAGGAGGGGGTCCGCCAGTTCGTCTTCTCGCTGCGCAAGAGCGTCATCGGTGGCGGGGACAACGCGTTCAAGGAAGCGTTCGACATGGAAGCCGACGAGTGGGACCAGCAGTTCGATCGGTATCTGAAGGAGCGCTTCAAGCCATTTCGCGACAAGGAACGTCCGGCGGATTACGGCCGGGACCTGGCGCCGAATCCCGAACGCACGCGTTTCAGCAGCGTGTTGTCGATCGAGCCGTCGCCCTCCGGCGATCTCATCGCGGCGGTGAGCGGGAACAATCGCGATCGCGAACTCGACATCGTCTTGCTGTCGGCCAAGGATGGACAGGTCATCCGGAACCTCACGCGGGGCTTCGACCAGGATCTCGGGTTCGAGTACATCCCGACGCCGGGGATGCGATTCAACACGGTCCCGTGGATGTCGTGGTCTCCCCTGGGCGATCGGCTCGCCTATTTCGTGCGCACCGAGAAGGATCGATCGCTGGTGCTGCAGAACGTGGTCACCCGGAAGGTGGAGCACCGCATCCCCATGGACAGCGTGGACTCGCCGGAGTCGCCGGACATTTCACCAGACGGACGGCTCGTCGCCTTCTCCGCGGCCAGTAACGTCGTGAGCGACATCTACACAATCAATCTCGATACGCGGGAAGTGGTCAATCTCACCAAGGACGAGTTTGCCGACTATTCCCCGACCTGGGCGCCGGATGGCAAGGCGGTCGTCTACCTGAAACGGGTCAGCGGCAACGAGAAGCTGTTTCGGCTGGATCTGGCCACCGGCAAGTCCTCGCAGTTGACCTTCGGCACCCATGACGAGGGGGGGGCACAGTTTCTCGACGCCGACACGATCGTCTTCACGTCGACAGCCACCGACCCGGCCAAGGCCATCGATCCGGACGTGGCGAAGAACGGCACGGTGCACAACGTTTGGACGCTCAACCTGAAGAACGGAGAGTTGCTGCAGTACACCGACGCGCTGGCTGGCAACTTCTCGACGGTGATTCTGCGCGAGGGCACCGGGGCGCCTCGCATCGGCTTCGTGACGTATTACAAGGGCGAGTGGGGTCTGCACACGCTCGACCGCAAGGAGCCCGTCACCAAGTCCGCGTCCTCGGACTTCGGCGCACCCGGACCGGTGATCGACTTCCAGGCGCCAATGACACACACGCTCGTCGCAGAGAACAAGAAGGTCAAGCGCAAGTTCGAAAAGATGTTCCTCGACGGACGGCCGCCCGTCAACCTCGGCGTCACGAGCGGCGGCGATCTGTTCGGCGGCACGCAGGTCACCTTCACCGACGTGCTCGGCGACCAGCAGTTCAACCTGTTCGCGGCCTCGGTCTCGCAGTATCGGACCATGTCGCTCAGCTACCTGAACCTGGAGAGGCGCCTGCAGTGGGCCGTCCAGGGTTACTCGCAGACGCAGTTCTTCTACGGGGAGCTCGAGGGCATCTTCTACGACCCGCTCTTCAGCGGGCTCATCGATCGCGACCTGGCGGTCGCCACGCGCACCCTGCGCGGTGGAACGGCGTTCGGCATCTATCCGTTCAACCGGTACCGCCGCGTGGAGTTCTATGGCGGCTTCGCCCACTACGCGGAACGCTTCGACGATCCGGGGCTCGAGGTCTTTTCGCAGCAGTTTCAGCAGCAGCAGTTCGGCCGCCAGCTGTTCAACAACGGCAGCATGATGCCTCTCGGCGTGGCGTTCGTACAGGAAACGACGGTCTTCAGGGAGTTCGGTCCGCTGGCCGGCAGCACGGTGCGACTGGCCTATGAAGGCGCGCCGAAGATCGGGAACCGGACGTTGACCCGCCAGACGGTCGATATCGACGCCCGCAAGTACTTGCGGATCGGTGGCACGGGACTGCTCGCGATGCGCGCGCGGGGATTCCGGAGTTTCGGCGGCAATCCGGACTTTCTCTATTTCGGCGGCAACTCGGAAATGCGGGGCTACGACTACCTGTCGTTTGTCGGACAGGACGCGTTTTTCCTGAACGCGGAGCTCCGCTTCCCGCTGATCGAAGCGATGCTGACCCCGCTTGGCGTGCTGGGCGGCATTCGAGGCACGCTGTTCGCCAACCTGGGCGGCGCAGCCTGGCAGGACCAGTCCTTCAAGCTCTTCTCGAGCAAGGACACGGTTGAAACCCCACTGGTGGCGCAGCCGAATCAACTGCTGCTGGCCCCCGGCACACCGCGCGTCGTCTCCGGCTTCCGGCTGGTCGACTCGCGCGCCTCCTACGGAATCAGCCTGCAGACCTTTGCGCTCGGCTTCCCGGTCCACTTCGACTGGTCGTGGCGCACGCTCTTCAACAGGGATTGGGAAGACGTCGTCTTCTCGACGCAGGGCGGAAGCCCTGCATTCCGCAAGCCCAAGTTCACGATGTGGATTGGGTACGATTTCTAGTCCGCAGGTGACGCATCCACAGATTACGCAGATTACGCAGATTACGCAGATCGTCGACCTACGCAGATCGTTCGACGTAGGCTACACTGCCCGGGAGCCGTGACGGCCCCGAACGTTGACAAGATCATCAGGGTTTCTGTCAAGGCGACTGCCCCGCCAGAGGCGAGACAACATGATGGCTGACGAGGTGCTGCCTGCGTCACATGCGTGGCCGTCTGAGGCAGGGCCTCGCTAGCCTATGGCGCTGGCTCCCAAACGGTGGCAGGAGTCGGCCAGCGAGACCGTCCAGGTCGTCTTGCCGAACGACTCGAATCCCCTCGGCTACATCCTCGGCGGCACCGTGATGCACCTCATCGACATCACGGGGGCCATCGCCTGCCATCGGCACACCAACAGCCTGGCCTTGACCGCGGGCGTCGACAGCCTCGATTTCCTGCACCCCATCAAGGTCGGGGACATGATCATCCTCAAGTCACGCGTCACCTGCGCGTTCCGCACGTCGCTTGAAGTGGAAGTCGAAGTGTTTTCCGAGGAGATCACGACGGGCGCTCGCCGGTTGACCAGCCGCGCCTACCTGACGTTCGTGGCTCTCGGTCAGGACGGCCGGCCGAAGGAGGTCCCTCCGCTGGCGCTCGAGACGCCGGAAGACGAGGCGCGCGCGGCGCAGGCCCATGGCCGGCGCGCCGAGCGCCTCGCGAGAAAAGAGCGGGGGTCACCCGCGCTTTGACAGTCGCAGCTCGCTGCGCTCCAGGTCGAGCGACACGCGGTAGGGGCTCAGGAACCGATGTCCCACGATGCCGCCGACCTCGAAGCCCAGCAGCACGCTCGGTGCGCGCAGGTTGAGGACGACGACCGAGAAATTCCGGTACGCGATCTCGTCGAACGCCAGGTTCACGCCGGGCAGCAAGAAGGCGTCGCGATCCCAGCCGGACGTGCCGTACACTTTGAGCGCGATCTTGCGGGCCGGCTGCGCGTTCAACACCTGGGCGGTCGCGGTGCTGATGGAGATCACCTCACCGCCGGTGTCCACGACGAAGTAGGTCGGATGCGTGCCGTTGATCATCCCGCGGACCATCGACAGGCGATGATGTCGCATCTCGAGCTTGAATTCGGCGGGCTCCTCCGGAAGGGACTCGCCGATCGTCAGCTTGCGAGCCGCGTAGTCGATCGTCATCGAGAGACCCAGGGACAGCGGCGAGAAGCTCTCGATCTCCTTCTTGGGCACGCCGCGCAGGGGCGGGGCCTTGATGAGCACCGGGACGTTGCTCAGCTTGAGGGTGCCCACCTCGAAGGTGTCGATGCGCCCCTGCTGAAGGCCACGCAGGCCAATCTCCCCAACGCCAGCACTGAGCGTATAGGTGATGGGCCGAACGCCCTGGGAGGACGCGGTCTGCCGCGAGATGGTGGTCTGTTCGGACCCGGTGTCCAGCACGAAGTCCTGGAGTCGGCCGTTGTTGACGCGGGCCTTGACGACGACCTTCTCGTCCACGAGCCGAAAGTCCACCGTATGCAGCTTGCCCACGGAGGCTTCGTCCAGCGCAATGGGTTCGCGCTCGCCGAACGACTTCAGGAAGCGGACCTGGGATCGCGACCAGGCCGCTTTGTCGCTGCGATCCTTGTTGGGCAGCAAGTTGATGTAGTTGGTGTAGGCGGCCGCTGCCTGCTCGTATCGGCGCATGCGCTCGAAGATCGCGCCGACGGTATGGTGGATCTCGGCGTCTCGCGGCGACTCCCTCAGCGCGGCCTGCGCCTCGACCAGCGCCTCGTCGAGCTTGCCTCGAGAGGCCAGGGAGCGCGCGAGCCCGTGACGCGCGCGAGACGCGCCAGGGGCCATGGCGAGCGCCGCCTGCCAACGCTCGTCGGCCTCGTCGAACTGACCAACGGCCCACAAGGCATCCGCGTAGCTCGAGAGCGCGTCCGGATTCCTCGGGGCCGCGGCACCCAGCTTGGCAGCCTCGCGCTGAGCCTCGCGGAATTGCCCGATGCGCAGGGCCGCTTTCACGAACCCGATCCGGGCCCGGAGGGCCACATCGGAGTCGGGCGTGTCCACCGCCTTGCGGAACGCTTCGAGGGCCTCCGCGTAGCGCGTTTCCTCGAACAGCAACGATGCCAGCTGCAGCTGAAGCTCCGCGTCATCGACCAACGTCGTGGCACGCGGAATCGCCATGAACATCGCGCAGGCCGCGGCGGTCAGGGCAACACTCCGGAAAGTCACCATGGCAGACCCTCGCCTTCCCGAGATAGCGTTCACGGGATTCTAGCGGAAAACAGCCTGGCGCAGGTCACCTTCCGCAACGTTACTTCTGATAATACTTGGCATTGATGTCAATGTAACTCTTCCATTTGTCGGGCACTTCATCGAGCGCAAAAATCGCCTCGACCGGGCACGCAGGCACGCACGCCCCGCAATCGATGCACTCGTCTGGGTGAATGTAGAGGTGCTCGACGGCCTCGAACTCCCCTTCGTCCTTCCTCGGGTGGATACAATCAACCGGACACACGTCAACGCACGCCGAATCCTTGGTTCCAATGCACGGTTCGCAGATGATATATGCCATACGTCTCCTGATAATCGGGTGTCAGCTCGCCGATCCGAGCGCCGCCGACGCCACGTGCCCCAGGCGCTGAGAGATGCAGCGGGCCAGCTCCCAGGAGCCCTCGTGATGTTCCGTCAGAATGGGCCCATCGTCGCCGCCATGCCCGAACACCCCGACGCGCGCCACCTCACGGCCGGTGTAGTCATGTACCGGCGCGCACGTGCAGAACAACCGCTGCATCGCATCGGGTTCTACCGGGGGCGGACCCAACCGCACCACGGCCGACGCCGCCTCGCGGACGTCGCGAGCCGTGACCAGCCTCAGGCACGACAGCCGTCGCGTCGCCTGTCGGGGCGAAAAGTAGAGGGCGCAGTGCCCGGGCATTTCCTTCCCGTACACGGTGTGCATGGCCACCGCGTCCGGCCCGGTGGACCAGAGATACGTGACCTCGCCCGTGCCCGGAATCGCGATGAAGCCCCGGTGGGCCGTCTGCAGAACGTAGCGTCTCATCACCGGATAGGCGTGGAGTCGCACTTCCGATCGCCCCAGCGACCGAAAACTCAGATCGAGCATCTTCAGCGTCAGCGCGTATCGCTGGGTCTCCTCGTCCTGCCGCACGTAGCCTCTGCGCTTCAAGACACTCAGCAGACGATGCACGGAGGAGGGAGGCTGACGAAGTGCCCGGGCGAGCTCCGCCAGGCTGAGGCCGCGAGGGCTCCCGCTCAGCACCTCGCACACCGTCAGCGCCTTGTCCACGGAGGTCCGCGGTCGTCCCGGCACGGCGGCTTCGTCCCGGAGTGGTTCCATCATACGGAATACCGTTTCACAGTACTGACTGTACTGGTCCAGCTGGCCCAAGTCAACGCCGGAAGGGTTGACGCGGTGGAGACCGCGACCCTACGATCGGCGCCAATCCCCTCCTCGTTCTATGTCCACACCGCTTGAAGGCCAGACGCTGGGCCAGTATCGAATCATCGACCGCCTTGGGGCTGGGGGGATGGGCGTCGTCTACCGTGCGCAGGACGTGCGACTCGGCCGCATGGTGGCGCTCAAGGTCCTGCCGGAAGAGTCGGCGGGCGACGAAGAGTCCGTCGAACGGTTCCGTCGGGAAGCCCGTACGGCCTCCAGCCTCAATCATCCCAACATCTGCACGATCTACGGCTTCGATGAAGACCAGGGGCGCTTGTTCCTCGCGATGGAGCTGCTCGAAGGCGAGGCGCTCGACCATCGCCTCGAGGGGAGGGCGCTCGATCTCGCGACGTTGATCGAGTACGGCACGCAGATCGCCGATGCGATCGATGCGGCGCACGCGGAAGGCATTCTGCACAGGGACATCAAGCCGGCCAACATCTTCATCACGCGCCGCGGACAGGTGAAGGTGCTGGATTTCGGGTTGGCAAAGCTGATGGCCGGCCCCAGGCACGGCATCGCGAACGACCTGCATCCGACGGCGCGCTTCACGAGTGTGGCCGGCACGACGGTGGGGACCGTCGCGTACATGTCGCCGGAACAGGCCCGCGGCGAAGAGCTCGATTCACGCACGGATCTCTTCTCGTTCGGCGTGGTGCTCTACGAGATGGCCACCGGTGCGCAGAGCTTCCCGGGGGCCACGACGGCCGTGGTGTTCGACGGTATTCTGAACCGTGACCCGGCCCCGCCAAGTACGGTCAACGCGAATATTCCGGACGCCCTGGATCACGTCATCGCCAAGGCGTTGGAAAAGGATCGGACGCTTCGCTATCAGACCGCGGCGGACATGCGCGCCGACTTGCGTCGCCTCAGACGCGATTCGTCGACGCGTCGCATGATCGCCGCCTCGAATGCCTCGGTGCCGGCCGCCTCGGGCGATTCGGCCGCCACGCGCGCGGACCTGCCGATCGCGCCGCTTCCTCCATCCCCCGCGTTGGTCTCGAACGTCCCGGCCACAGCCGCAGGGACGGGAGCGGGCGCACAGGTGCCGGAACAGCCGGTCAAGCGCGCGGGATTGTGGCTGCCGCTCACCTTGGCCGCGACCGTGATTGTCTTGCTTGGCGTGGCGGCGCTCTTGCTGTTGAGGGGCGGCTCGGCTGATTCGGTCGCCGAGGCGCCGGCCAGCCCGCCTGCAGACGCCATTCCTCAGTCAGCGGAGCCCGCCCCGGCGCCCCCTCCGCCGGCTGTGGCCCCACCGGGCCCGGTCGCCGCGTCACCGTCCGAGGCCGCCCCCTCGCGGGCTGCACCGCCGCCGGTCCCGGTCAGCTCCCCGTCACGTGAGGGAGGCCCATCGGCAGCTCGAACCGCGACGGGGGGGCGCGGGCCGACCGCCCCGCCTCCCTCGAAAGCGAACCCGGCCAAAGCGGCCGTCTCCACCCCGCCTGCAGGTCCGGCGAGCCCGGCTCCGCCTTCGCCGTCGGCCATCGCGGCCGAGCGGCTGGCTATTGCGCGCGCGAAGGTGAACAGTGACCTCTACGACCCGGCGCTCGCAGACCTCCGCCGCATTCTCGACGAGTTTCCGACCTCCGACGCGGCCGCCGACGCGGCGTACCTGGCGGCCCAGGTGCTCGAACGGGCAGGCCGTCTCGACGACGCCATGGCGGCGCACGTCGAGTTCCGGCAGCGTTTTGCGAACGACACGCGGGTGGCCGCCAGCCGGCTGCGACTCGCCGAGTTGACCGCGCGTTCCAAACGCCCGAACCGCGACGAAGCCGCGCGGACGTTGCTCGGTGAGATTATCGCGACGTACCCACGCACAGACGAGGCGCTGCAGGCGTTGCAGATGAAGCTCAAGCTCGACGGCGAGCGGCGCGGGCGGGAGTTGGATCCCGTGCTGGGCATCCAGGCTCCTGCCGTTGTCCCGACCTTGCGGGCCTTCACGGAGCAGTTTCCGACTTCCCCGCTGGCGATGGGCCTCTTCAACCGGTTGGCCACCGCCTACGCCGAGCTCGATCAGTTCGAACGCGCCGCGCAGACGTATGTCGACTTGGCCACGAACTTCCCGAACAATCCTCACGACGCCTGGTATCGTGCAGGCGAACTCTACGAGCGACGCCTGAAGAACGTCGAGAAGGCGCGGGACGCGTACGGCAAGGTGCCCCCCAACACGAGCCGTCACCGGGACGCGTTGCGCAAGCTCAAGGAGCTTCCGGTCAAGGACGAGGAGCGGTGAGGAGGATGCGACCGGTGATCACGTCGAGCGAGATGACCGGCTCACCGCGTCCCAGGGTGGCCTGTCCCCAGCGGGGTCCCCAGGTCTCTCGCATCGCGAGCGGAATGGAGGATTCGATCGTCCCGTTCAACGCGAGAGCCAGGATCCGCGCGTGGGCCGGCTGTTCGGCGAGGTGAAGGCTCACATCTCCATTGAAGGCGCGCAGGCGAAGCACGCCGCCGGACGACAGGCGCATGGCCCTGGCCGTCACGTCGCCTATCCCTGTTTCGAGCCGGACAACGCCCTCGAGGTTGCTGGCTTCGATCGTTCCTCGGCGCACGTCCGCACCGATGGTGCCTCGGAGTCCGGAGATGCGCAGATGCCCCTCGAGCAGGCGGACCGAGCGCACCACGCTGTCGCGCGGCACGCGCAAACTGACGTCGGATCGATAGGCCGGATCCGTCGCCGCCTCCGTTTGCAGGACACGAATCCGGACATCGGCCTCGCCTTCCTCGACCTCGACGGGAAGGCGCGCCAGCCCCTCGGCCGACGGGGTGATCCGCTGAATGACGATTTCGGCATCGGATCGCTCCTCGCCCTCGACCCGGAGGTGGCCAATGGTGACCTCCAGGGTGATGGCGCGGCCGGGCGGGAGCGGCACGACGCGCACCAACCGGTCGGTTTGTGCCGCGGCTACGCCGGCGTGCAGGAGACCAAGGACGAGCACCGCGTGATGACGTCTCACCGGCGTATGAACGGGAACGTTATTATACTTTGACGAGGTCATGCTCAGGGCTTCAGCGGCGCTCGCCGTGTTCGTGCTCATCGCCGCCTCGGCCGATGGGTGGGCGCAAGCGCTGGCGACCGAACCCGTGGCCCTGGCCGACGGCCGTGTCGTCCTCGGGGGCGAGGTGACGGCGACTATCGCCAACACCGATCCGGGCTTCTTCAACTACACCGATTACGAGTTCAGTGCGCTTCGCAACGTCCGGCTCGCACTCGGGGCGGAAGTTCGTGCGAGCAAGCACGTCCAACTGCTCGCCGAGGTACGCCTGGATCACGGCGACATCTTTCAACCGTTCGCCTTCTACGCGCGACTACGCCCGTGGCCCGCTCGTCGGCTGGATGTTCAGATTGGTCGAGTGCCGCCGACCTTCGGCGCCTTCGGACGCACCAGCTACGGGCACGGTAACTTGCTCGTGGGCACACCGCTGGCCTATCAGTATCTGACATCTCTGCGGCCGGACGCGCTGCCGGCGACCACCGCTGACCTGACCCGCATGCGGGGCCGTGGGTGGCTGTCGAGTTTTCCCCTGGGAAACCGCACACCGGCCGCGGGCGTGCCGCTCGTCAACATCGCTCATTGGGACACAGGCGTCCAGGTGCACGGCGTCAACGGCTCGGTCGAGTGGACCGGCGCGGTGACGTTGGGCTCGTTGTCGAGTCCTCGCGTCAGCGACGACAACGGCAGCCGACAGGCGTCCGGGCGCATCGTGGTCAGACCCGATCCCGCGATCTCGGTCGGCTTCTCCGCTTCACGGGGCGGATTCCTCAGCCGCACACTGGAAGGCGCGCTGTCCCCGGGTCAGCGGCTCTCCGATGGTGTGCAGCAGGCGTTGGGCGTGGATGCGGAGTGGTCGCGTGGCCGTGCGCTGGCCCGAATGGAGTTCCTGCGCATGAGATGGACTCTGCCCGTCGCGCTGACGTCGATGGTGGACGAGCGGTTGGGAGCGACGACGCTCCTTGGCGAAGCGCGGTATCGCCTGTGGCCCGGCGTGCACGTGGCGGGACGGATCGAACGCATGGGATTCTCAGATCTGCCAACCGCCACGGGCCTCGAGACCTGGGAGGCGCCCGTGCGGCGCCTCGAGCTGGGCGCCGGCTACACACCGATGCGCCAGGTCATGGTCAAGGCGGCGTGGCAGCGCAACACCCGTGACGGCGGCCGCGTGCGGCGAGATTCGCTCATGGCGTGGCAGCTGGTGTACTGGTTCTGACCGATGCCCCTGCTCTTTCGTGCGCTCTGTTGTGCCGCCGTCACAATGTCCGGCCTGCCGGGTGCCGCACCTGACGCCGGCGGCGGGGCTGGCGCCCCGGCACCCGTCGTGACTGACGCTCTTGGCGAGCTCGCGCAGTCCGGCTCCATCCGGGGCCGGCTGGACCTGCGCCGCGTCGCTCGGCCAACTCCGCGGCGACCCACCGTCGCGGAGTCGGGAGGCGCGCCGGCGAGGGACGAACCCGACTTGCGGCGGGCGGTTGTGTATCTCGATGTGCCAGCCTCGCCGTTGCCGCTGAAGCGTCCAGAGGGGCGCGTGGCGCTCGATCAGCGCAACGAGACATTCGTCCCGCATCTGCTCGCGATCACGGCGGGCACCGTCGTCGACTTTCCAAACAGCGACAAGACATTTCACAACGTGTTCTCCCTCTCGAAGGCCAAGCGGTTCGACCTGGGTCGGTACGCGGCCGGACAGTCGAAGTCGGTGCGCTTCGACCGACCTGGTGTAGTACGGGTGTTCTGCGACATCCATTCGCACATGAACGCCTTCGTGCTGGTGTTCGCACATCCCCATTTCACTGTGACCGACGTCGAGGGCGGGTTCCGTCTCGACAACATCCCCGCCGGAACGCACACCATCGTGGCGTGGTACGAAGGTGATGTCCGGGACTCGCGGGCGATCACGGTTCCTCCAGGGGGCAGCGTCGACGTCGAACTGGTGGTGCGATGATCCATGCCCTGTCGTCGCTGACGAATCGCATCTTCGTGGCGAGCACTCTGCTGGCCACGGTGGCGATTGGTTCGGCCGTCTTCTTCGTGAGCAGCCGTCTGGAGCAGCAAGCCGAAGCCGAGTTGGGACGGGACCTCACCGAAGCCGTGCGCCTGGTCGATCAGCAGCGGGCGACGCAATTCGACACCTTGACGCGCACGGCCAGGCTGATCGCCGACCTGCCCAAGTTCAAGGCGGCCATCGAGACACACGACGAGCCGACGGTGAGGCCGATCGCCCAGGACTATCACCGCCAGGCCGGATCAGATGTGTTCATCGTCCGCGATGACCGCGGGCGGCTGCTGGCTTCGATCGGGACCACGGCCTCGTTGGCACACGGCAGTGACGCGAAGGGGGAGGTTCCCGGCGCGGAAGGCGCGCCCGCGGCCTGGGCGTTGGGCCCCGACGCTGCTGGCGTCCTGCAGGTGGTCACGGTACCGGTCACGATCGGGCTCAATCGCCCCGAGGCGCTGGGCACGCTGACCGTTGGATCGCTGCTCGACGACGGGTGGGCGGCCTCGTTCAAGGCTCAGAGCGGGGCCGATCTGGCCATCGCGTTTGGCGGACGGATTCGGGCGTCCACGCTGGACCGCAGTGCGGACGCCCAGCTCGCCTCTCTGCTCGGCGCGACGACCATACGCCGTACGACGATCGAGGCCATCGAGTACGCCGCCGTCGTGACGCCGCTCGACGCTATCAGCGGTCCGCCCGGGGCCAACGGCGAAGTCCCGCTTGCGCTGGTGTTGCGGTCACGAACCGAGCGCATGAGGACCCTGTCGGCCATTCAGACCGGGCTGGGCGGGGTAGCGGCCGTGACCATCGTCCTGGCGGCCCTCGTCAGCTACGCCGTCGCCCGAACCATGACCCGCCCGCTGGCCGCGATCACGATCCACATGCGGGAGGTCGCCACCACCGGTGACTTGACGCGAAAGATCCGCGTCTCCGACGCAGACGGCTGGCACGACGAGGACGCCCGGCTGCTGGCCTCGACGTTCAACACGCTGACCGATTCGATCGCGCGTTTTCAGCGCGAGGCGACCCAGCGCGAACGGCTGTCTTCGCTCGGCCGCATGTCCACCATCGTCGCGCACGAGATCCGCAATCCGTTGATGATCATCAAGGGAGCGCTTCGGCAGATGTCCAGGGAGGGGGCCTCGGCGGTCGACGTTCAAGAGGCCGCGCAGGACATCGACGGGGAAACCAACCGCCTCGACCGTATCGTCGAAGAGGTGCTCGACTTTGCGCGGCCGATCCGCTTCGATCGGTCGCCGACCGACGTCAACGCCGTGTGCCAGGATGCGGTCGATGCCATGGCTGCGGCCACTGGAGGCGCCGCACCGCGAATCGAAGCGCACCTGGATCCATCGCTCGGCAGCATCGAAACCGACGGCGAACGGCTTCGCACGGCCTTGATCAATCTGCTGACCAACGCCCGCCAGGCCGTGCTCGAAGGCAACGGGCACGGGCCAGGGGCGCGCGCCTCGGTTGCGCTCGTGACGACGCCGGCCGATGAGGGCCGCGTGGGGATCGACATCAAGGATCGCGGCGCCGGTATCCGGCCCGAGAATCTCCCGCACATCTTCGATCCGTACTTCACCACACGCCGGACCGGGACCGGGCTTGGTCTGCCCATCGCGAAGAACATCGTCGACGGGCTCGGCGGATCGTTGACCGTCGCCAGTACGCCCGGAGAGGGCACGACGATCCACATCGAGCTCGGCGACGCGCCGTCCCCGCGCTGACAGACGATGCCTGCCGGTACGATCCTGCTCGCCGATGACGAGGAGAAAATCCTCAAGACGCTCGGGCGGGCCCTTCGCGACGAAGGCCACGATGTCACGACGACCTCGAGCGCCGCGGACGTGCAACGCCTGGTGCTCGAACGGTCGTTCGACGTCCTCGTGATCGATTACAAGATGCCGGACCGCACGGGCCTGGAGGTGATCCGCGAGCTGTCGTCCACCGTCCCCGAGGGGGATCGGCCAGCCATCGTCATGATGACCGCGCACGGCACGGTGGAGAGCGCCGTCGACGCGATGAAGCTCGGGGCCCGGGACTATCTCCAAAAACCGTTCGACGTCGACGAGCTCATCGTCACCGTCGGCCGGCTGATCGAAGAGCAACAGACGCGAACCCGTTTGCGGTATCTCATCTCCGAGCGTGATGCGGAATTCAACCATTACGGCCTCGTGGGCCGAAGCCGGGTGATTCTGGAGGTGATCCGGCGCGCCGAGCTGGTCGCCGCCTCGCGCAGCACCGTGCTGATTACCGGCGAGACCGGCACCGGCAAGGAACTGGTCGCGCGCGCCATCCACGCGCGCAGCGCACAGCACGAAATGCCGCTGATCAAGGTCAACTGCGCGGCCATCCCGGAAACGCTGCTCGAATCGGAGCTGTTCGGGCACGTCCGCGGCGCCTTCACGGGAGCAACCTTCACGAAGAAGGGCCGGTTTGCTCTGGCCGACGGCGGCACCATCTTCCTCGACGAAATCGGCACCATCAGCACGACGGTGCAAGCCAAGCTGCTCAGGGTCTTGCAGGATCGGGAATTCGAGCCCCTTGGGGCCGAGCGCACGCACCGGGTGGACGTGCGCATCATCGCCGCCACCAACCGGGACCTGTCCGCGATGGTCCGCAACGGTACGTTTCAGGAGGATTTGTATTACCGGCTCAACGTGATCCCGATTGCCCTGCCCCCGCTGCGTCAGCGCCGCGAGGACATCCGGCCGCTGGTCGAGCACTTCCTGCGTCGGTTCACGCGCAGCTCGGGAAAGACGATCGACCGCGTGCATCCGGACGTCCTGGACGAGCTGGAGCGTTACGACTGGCCTGGCAACGTTCGCGAGCTGGAGAACACCATCGAGCGCGCGGTCGTCCTCGCGACCGGGTCCACCCTGACTCACGACACGCTCTGGCTGCTTGGAGCCGTGACAACCTCCCCAGCGGGTCTCCCGTCACTCGGGCTCCACGCCAACCTCGAGTGGGCCGAACGCGAGACGATCCGTCGGGCGTTGAGCCAGTCTGGCGGGATCAAGAAAGACGCGGCGGAATTGATGGGCATCAGCCAGCGCGCCCTCAGCCATTACCTGCAGAAGCATCGCCTCGAATCGTGAGCGGCTTACGCGTTGCGTAATGTTTTACACCTCTCGTAACTCCCGCCCAGGAGACCCACGCCGTGATCCAACTGTGCCCGAGGGAAACCGCCGCTGCGGACAACGGCATCCCGCTTGCTGCGATCCTGCTGCTGCAGCTCATCGTGTCGGAACTCAGACTGGTTTGCGCGGCCATTGCCGTGGCGGGGATGGCGCTCTTGTTCGGTACCACATACGTGTCAGCCGGACAGGACCCCGCCACGGCTTCCGCGCTCCGGACCATCGAGGTCGTCGCCAAGCGCTTTGCCTTCGAGCCCGCGCGCATCGAGGTGTCCGAAGGCGAGCGCGTTGAGCTGGTCGTTCGCTCCGCCGACGGCGTGCACGGCATCCAGGTCAAGGCGCTCAACTTCAACAAGGTCGTGCCGCGCGGGGGCAAACCGGTCAGCATAGAGTTCGTCGCCCCTACGCCGGGCACCTATGAGATCCTCTGCTCCGAGTACTGCGGCGACGGCCATGAGTCGATGGTCGGCACGCTGGTCGTTGTCGCCAAACCGCGAACCCGCTAGGATGCGTTGCTCGACCAACCCCTCAGGACACATGGCATCATGACGCGTGCTGGCTGTCGTCTCTTCGTGCTTGGGTTGACTCTTACCGTCATGGGCTGCGACGAAACACTCCGCGACATCGCGGGCCCGTCGCCGAACCTCGAGCCCACCTTTTCGAGCATCCAACGCGAGATCTTCGCCGCGACGGACCTGGCGGGGCGCCGCAACTGCACGAGCTGCCACAACGCGGCACAGGCCCGTTTCTCCGGGAATCTCAATCTCGAGGCGAACGTCGCGTATGCGGCGCTGGTCGGCGTCCCGAGCACCCAACGGCCAGTTCTCTTCCGCATCGCACCGGGCGATCCTGACGGCAGCTACTTGATTCACAAGGTCACGGGCGCACCTGGTATCTTCGGCGACCGGATGCCACGCACCAACGGCCCGTTTCTGACCGAAGGCCAGGTGTTGATCCTGCGGCGGTGGATTCAGATTGGCGCCCCGAACAACTAGGATTTCAAAAGGACAGACATCGTGAGACGGACATCCCTGCTCCTCTGCTCCCTGCTGATGGCGAGCCTGGCGCCCGTCACAGCCCTGGCTCAGGATCCCGGGCCAGCAGATCCTCCTCCGGCCACCAGCCCTGCCCCGCCGCCGGCCGCCCAGCAAGACGACCCCGACCTGGACACCAATTTCGCCCAACCCGACTTCACGCTGGCCGCCCTTCCCACGACACTGCGTGTGCCGCGCCATAAGAGTTCGTTTCGCGTCACGCATCGGTTCGGTCGCCCCCTCGGCGCGGGTGATTTCGGCGATCTTCTGGAGAATCTCTTCGGGCTGGATGCCGGCGCCCTCATCGGCCTCGAGTACCGGTTTGGTTTGTTCCGCGGCGCCCAGATTGGCCTCCACCGCACGTCGAACAAGACGATTCAGTTCTTCGGACAGTACGACCTGAAGAACCAGCGCGACGGCTTTCCCCTGGGCATTGCCGTCATGGCCACCGCGGAAGGCACCAACAACTTCAGGGACAGCTATTCGCCGGGCCTCGGCGTCCTCCT
Source organism: Acidobacteriota bacterium (assembly GCA_052389315.1). Lineage (GTDB taxonomy): Bacteria > Acidobacteriota > Vicinamibacteria > Vicinamibacterales > UBA2999 > JACCSI01. Next base: position 64 of record JBQTIE010000027.1, on the reverse strand, counting down.
CTCCCGTGAACTCGGCGAACGTGCCGCGCTGTACGTCGAGCCGTTCTGGGTGAACAACACCAAC